>JASLLH010000003.1:0-55565 GCA_030747115.1 Arenicellales bacterium | reverse complement strand
AGCAGCAGCGGCATGAAGGCTGCGATAGTGGTCAGCGAAGAGGACAGCACCGGTGCCAGCATCCGCCGTGCGCCCTGTTCGACCGAACTCAGTGCACTGTCCCCCTGCTCGAAATGGGTCACAGCATCTTCGCCGACTACAATGGCATCATCGACGATGATTCCCAGGGTCATGATCAGGCCAAACAGGCTGATCATGTTGATCGAGCCGCCGTACAGATACAGCACCCCCAGTGCCGCCAGGAAAGAGGTGGGAATACCCACTGTCACCCAGCCAGCAGCGGGCGCGTTGAGAAAAAAGTACAGGATCAGGATCACCAGGATAAGCCCACCGATGCCGTTTTTCAGCAGTAACTGGATACGGTCCTGGATGTATTCCCAACGCTCATCATAAAGGTGCAGGCCGATGCCGGGCGGCAAAGCAGGTCGGGTCTCTTTCACCCAGTCACGCAGGATCTGTGCCGATTCCAGGCTGTCGGTTTCACGGTTGCGCGACAAGCGCATCTCCACTGCGGGGTTACCACGAAAGCTCACTTCGGTCTGCGCGCTTTTGGGCCGGCGGCTGATGGTAGCGATATCGCTCAGCGTCAGCAGGCGGCCATCTTGTGCAACTACTACCGGCAGGTCGGCGAAGGCGAGTTCCCGGCGTCGTTGATCCTTGAAGCGCAACTGGCGGGCGGACTCGCCCCGGCCGATGATGCCGACCGGCAGATCCCGTGAGGCAGCGCCGATGCGCCGACCGATGTCTTCCAGCGACAGGCCGAGTTCACGCAGCCTGCCGGGAGGTACCTGGATGGCGATTTCCTCCTCAGGCAGCCCGAAAATGCGGATGTTGGAAATGCCACGGTCGAGCAGTTCGCGTTCAAAGCGGTGTACCAGACTGCGCAGGCCGCGCGGGTCGTTTGGGCCGGTCACCAGCAGGCTGGCCACCATTTCGTAGTTGATGATCCTTGTAATCTCCGGAGTATCGGCACCTTCTGGCAGGTTACGCACCAGGTCAACTCGCTCCTTGACCTGGTCCAGCGCTGGACCCATGTCGGTGTTCTCACGAAATTCCAGCATTACTACCGAGCGGCCATCGACCGATACCGAACTCAGTTCCTTGACCCGGTCTACGCCTTTGAGTTCGCGCTCCAGCGGTTCGGTAACCAGGGTTTCGATATCTTCAGCGCTGGCTCCGGGCCAGGACACCGTGACTGAGACAAAGTCGATATCAAAACTGGGGAAGAACTGGGTATTGAGCTTTGATATCCCCCATAGCCCGGAGATCATCATCATCGCCATCAAAAGATTCGCCGCCACCGGGTGACGGGCAAGGGTGCTGAGTAAAGTCTGATTCACGCCGGCGCTTCAGTCGCGAGTGGAGATGATCTCGACCTTGAGCCCTTCCACAGCGTTCGGCAACTGACTGGCGAGGACTGTATCGCCGTCCTGCAGGTCGGTACTGCGAAACAGGCTCCAGCTGCCCCATTCGCCATTGCGGTATTCGCCGACGTGTTCAACGGCGACCCGGACCAGGCGATCATTGCTGATGTGGTATACCGCATCGGCACCATATACCGCCATTGCCGGCAGGGCGAAAACGCCTGACTGCGGTGGTAACGAGACCAATACTGGTATCGTGCGGCCAAGTTCCAGCGGTGGGTGCTCGCCCTTAAAATCAAAAAACCCATCGACCCCGCCTTCACCTGCCTCAATCTTGCCGGAAAGACGCGTCAGCGTGAGTTCGACCGGGGCGCCATCGAGCGCTGCAGTTGCATTGATCGGCGTACCCTCACTCAAGCTCTGACGTATTACCGGCAGGTGGCGGTTTGGGACCTGCGCCCGAATCTCGGTATAGGCAGTGTCAAACAGGTCAACCAGCCGATCGCCGGGGTGGGCCCGGTCGCCGGGCGCCACGTGCACGGTTGTTACTCGGCCATCGAAAGGGGCAACTATCCGTGTGCGCTCAAGGTCGCGCAGCACCCGGTCGCGCAGTACAGCGGCCCGCTGGTGCCGCGCCTGTAACTGGGCGAGCCGCGCTGGGTGATCGGCAATGGCCCGCCGGCGGCTGGTGAGGCTGAGCATCTGGCGCGTAACGGCCTGGCGGGCGTCATCCACATTGGCCTGGGAGCCAACCTGGGTCTGCGCCAGCCGCTCGGCCCGCTGCAGAGCGCTTTGGGCCAGCGCCAGCAGGGTGCTTTCCTGTTCCAGTGCATTGCGGTCGGTACGATACCGAATGCTTTCGCTTTCAATCTGGGCCTCGATCTCGGTGAGTTCCGCTTCTCTTTGCCTAAGGACAAGGCGCAGATCATGATCGTCCAGTTGTAGCAGTTCTTCACCTTTTCGGACTGACTGGCCGACCAGCACCCGCACTTCCTGTACATCGGTCGACAAAGCGCAGCGTACTCGGGCTTCGCGGGGCGATTCGATACGCCCGTAAAGACGCACCGTAGGGGCCAGAGGTTGGTGTTGTACGGTCACAACTTCTACTGGCCAGCTGCGTTCGGTCGGGGTTAGTGGCTGGTCGATCGGGCGGGAAGACGTCAGTGCCAAAAAAACCGCAACGCCGGCCCCCAGCAGCAGCACCGGCAGGATTAAACGAAAAATTCTGGACATAGGATATGGGGCCGGGGTACCAAGACCCCATATTATTAGCTGTTGTTGTAAACGATCCCTGCAGGGATCGCGCAACTCTCTCCTGCATCCGGTTTGGGTTCAGAATGAATGCGGCACATTGCCCCGGGGGGCTGGCACTTTCGCAGAGTCTGTATTTGAGCGCAAGTTACGAAAAGTTAAGTAATAAAAAATGGGGCTGGTAAGGGGGAATACAAGGCCGGTTGCGCAAGCATCTGACTTTTGCGCCAATATTGACCGACCGAAACTCGCCTGGCCGGTCTCTTGCGCCTTGTAAATTACCAGCGCATAAAATTGTGCCGCTCACCTCGGTTTGCCGGTGGCCGCACCTTTTGTAGCCCGGGCACCCTTGACATTTAATTTGTCGCCGTAACTCAGTCAGTGGCTTTACGGGCTATGGTAAATGTTATTTGGCCAACCCGTGACCGGCTGCAGTCGGCTTGTTGCACGAATGCGCCGAGATCACCGGTTGCTTTAAGGTTGCTGATCCGCTCGAGGATGGGTCGGAGGTCGTTTTCTGAGACTAGACTCCAGATCGAGTCACCACTGCGCCAAGCCGGATCCAGTATGCCTTCGGCGTGGAAGTAAGCTTCGCCCTGCAGGACGGTGCTGTAGGGCACTTGGCGGTGTACTCGGACAAAGCCACTTTGCCAAAGCAAATCATCGAGCGCCTCAAGGTTGATAACTTTCTCCTTCATTCTTTGTACAGCCTCCGGTATGAGGTGGTAGAACCAGAAGCCTCGTTCAAGCTGTTCTTGACCACAGCTGTTGATAATGACAGTTCCTCCAGGTTTGAGCACGCGGGCAAATTCGCGCAGTACGCGGGCGTGGTTAGGCCAGCCGGCAGCAGCATTGTCCGGCAGGTGGTGCAGAACCTGGTTCACCATCACGGCGTCGGCACTTTCATCACGCAGCGGCAGTGTGTCGATTGGTGCCTGGTGAAAAAGGACTCGCCTGCGGTATCCGGCCGATGCTATTTTCGAGCGAGCCTGCGCAAGCATTCCAGGATTGATATCGACGGCCTCGATTTGACCGACCGCAGGTGCCAGGGCAGCGGTGTACAAGCCGGTACCACAGCCGGCATCAACCACGACCTGGTGCTGTAAAGAGGCTGGCCCATCAGCGAGCACTTGCCGAATGACCTCAATCCCGACCGGCGCACGGGTTTTGTCATAGGTGTGACTTGCCAGGGAATAGTTTTGGTAGCTGCTCATGAGATACATTCGTCGATCAGGGGTAACTGTAACGGAGGCCAGGATGCGGATGGAAGAGCGGCAATATCGTGCTGCAGGCAAGCATGTGTGGGCGCTTTGAGCGCCACAGCGCACTGTCGGAGTTTGTCGAGGTAGTCGCTGGGCTGGTTGTCAGCGAGCCGGAGCTGTTGCCAGCGAGCTACAACATAGCGCCCTCGCAACAAGCGCTGGTGGTCAGACAGAGTGTGACCGGGCTACGGGTTGAACCTGTGCAGTGGGGGTTAGTGCCGGGCTGGGGTAAGGATTCCCGGATGACCCGGCCGATCAACGCACGGGCCGAAACGATAGCTGAGCGACCGATGTTTCGCCAAGCCTTCCGCAGGCAGCGCTGCCTCGTTCTCTGTGATGGCTTCTACGAATGGCGCCGCGCGGACGATGGTTCCAGGCAGCCGTTTCACTTGGGGCTCAAAGACGGTAGGCCCTTCGCTATGGCTGGTCTGTGGGCGCGTAACGAGCACCTGGAACAGGCGCCGCTTGAGACTTTCTGTATCGTAAATACCGAAGCCAATAAAGTTTGCGCCACAGTACACGAACGCATGCCATTAATCCTGCCCAGGGGCCACCACGGCGAATGGCTGGACCCGACAATGCGCTCCGTTGATCGGTTGCAGGCAATGCTTAAGCCGTATCCAGGAAACATGCTGGTATACCCGGTGAGCCGCGTCGTCAACAATCCGGCCAATAACACTGCGCAGTGTATCGAGCCGCTAAGCGTGAAGATCTGAGCAACAGGCAACTGATGACAAAAAGCACAGGCCAACAGTTAGCAATAATCGGCGGTAGCGGTTTCGTTGGCCGCCAGCTTAGCGCCCAGTTACTTGCCCGGAACTACTCCGTGACCGTGCCGCGGAACCGGCAGCGATCTTGTGGTTACCGGTTTTCGCCCGTCGATAATTTTCGGCGAGGGCGACAACTTCTTTGGTCAGTTCGCGGCGATACTACGTTGGTTGCCTGTGTTTCCACTGGTTTGCCCACAGGCGCGGTTTGCACCGGTCTGGGGGGAGGATGTGGCGGCCGCCTTTGTTGCAGTGATCTCGCACCCGCCCGAACAGGATTCGCAAAAACGTTATGACCTGTGCGGCCCGAGGGAGTACAGTTTCAAAGAACTGATCCGATTTACCGCTGATGCTATGGATCGTCGGCGTCTTGTTATCGGCCTGCCGGACTGGCTGGCGCGGATGCAGGGGCGGGTACTGGAGCGGCTGCCCGGGCAACTTTATTACCCTGGATAATTATCGCTCGTTGCAGGCGGACAGCACCTGTAAGTGCAATGGCTTACCGTTACTCGGCATACAGCCGGCGGAACTCGAGGTCGTGATGCGGCCACTACTCGGGCGTTACGCCTAACCCCAGTGTTGCCGGAGCGCCCTGGGTGGTTTTCCATGTCGGTGATTATGTTCACCTATTAGAACCTACCGCCGGTACCTGCTGGAACCTACCACCGGTAGGTGAAATGTCTCTCCCGCAAGTAATCCAAAAATTTTTTTACACTTATAATTCCTTCGCTAATTAAAGGAAGAAGAGATGGCACAACCCAGCAATGCTCCAGTAGTCGCGCCAGTTGTCGACCCGGCCAGCGACAGCCCGACGACCGCAAAGCCGGCAACGGAAGTATTGGCTTTGATGGGCAACGATGCCATTGCGCGGGGCGCATGGGAGGCGGGTGTCAGGGTGGCTGCGGCTTATCCCGGTACGCCCAGTACCGAGATACTGGAGGCGGTAGCCACCTACCCGGCCGAGGATATTCAGGCGCAGTGGTCACCCAACGAAAAAGTCGCCTGCGATGTCGCCATCGGCGCGTCATTTGGTGGCGTCAGAGCGTTAGTGGCGATGAAACACGTCGGCTTGAACGTTGCCTCCGACTCTCTGATGTCACAAACCTATATTGGCGTCAACGGTGGCTTGGTGTTGGTGGTCTGTGATGATCCCGGCATGCACAGTTCGCAGAACGAGCAGGACACGCGGCTTCTTGGGCGCTTCGCGCAAGTTCCGGTACTGGAGCCGGCAGATGCGCAAGAGGCGCTCGATTTCACTCGCATCGCATTTGACCTGAGTGAGCAGTTTGACAGCCCGATCATAGTACGCAGCACAACACGCCTGTCACATTGTCGTAGCCTGGTCAGAATAGGCGAGCGACGCGAGGTGCCACCCCGAGACTTCTGTGAAGACCCGGTCAAGAACGTGATGATTCCCGGCCACGCCCGTCAACGCCACCCGGTCGTACTGGCGCGTGATGGCACAGTGCAAGAATACCTTGCTACATCCGATCTGATCCACTGGGAACGGGGCGATACTTCGGTCGGGGTGATTACCTTGGGTCCGGCCTATACCTACGTCAAGGAGGTATTGCCTGGGGTAAGTGTGCTCAAACTGGGTGTGTCATATCCGCTGGCCGAAAAAGCAGTAAGAGAATTTTGCGATGCGGTGAAGCGGGTGATCGTAGTCGAGGAACTGGAGCCATTCATTGAGCACGAACTGCATGCTCTTGGAATCGAGGCCGAAGGCAAAGCATTTTTCCCGAGGATCGGCGAATTTTCTCCCGAGATTGTCCGTAGCGGGTTTCACCAAGCCGGAGTCCTGCCAGGTCCAGTAGAGAACCTAGCCGACGCAGAACTGGGTATTGAGCCACTGGTGCGACCACCTGTGCTGTGTGCGGGTTGCCCGCACATCACGACCTACATGGCCATGCGAGCCCTGAACGCGCGGGTCAGCGGTGACATCGGCTGCTACACGTTGGCAGCGGTCGAGCCGCTGAAGGCGATCGATACCTGTGTGGCGATGGGTTCGAGTATTGGTGTAGCGATAGGTCTGGCCAAGGCCGGCACTGAAAAGAGGCCGATCGTGGCAACCATCGGTGATTCCACCTTCCTGCATTCCGGCATCCCACCGCTGATCGACGCGGTCTACAATCAGGTAGACATCACGGTATTACTGCTGGACAATCAGACCATCGCCATGACCGGTGGACAGAATCACCCTGGCACGGGGATTACCCTGCGCGGGGAGTCCACGCACCGGGTGGATTTCGAGGAATTGATCCGCGCACTCGGGGTGCAATCAGTCAAAGCAGTCGACTCTTACGATGTCGGCGCGCTCTACCAGGCCTGCCGCGATGCCGTCGAGTACCGCGGGGTAAGCGTGGTGATCTCCAACCGGCCCTGCGTGTTGGACCCGGTCAAGATCAAGGGGCCTTCCTTCCAGGTCGAGGCGGCGGGCTGTACCGCCTGTCAGGCCTGTATGAACCTGGGCTGCCCGGCGCTGACCTGGGGTGAGCAACGATACGAGGGACGCTACAAGGTTATGGTTGACGAAGCGCTGTGCATGGGCTGCACTCTGTGTGTGCAGGTTTGTCCCTCTGATTGCATCCGACCCGCTATTGCACAGGTTCATCAATGAGTCGATCCCTCCATTCAGCCGCGGTCGCTGAACATCAGGACAACGCATTGCGTGACCCGGCGGCTGCAACCAATGTGCTGATCGTCGGAGTCGGCGGCCAGGGCGTCATCATGGTATCCAAGATCATCGCGCTACTGTGCCAACAGCATCAGCTGCAGGTCAAACAAAGCGAGGTGCACGGGATGGCGAAACGCGGCGGTGTGGTTTTCAGCCATGTCCGATTCGGCGAGCAGGTTCATTCCCCAACCATCCCGACTGGTGAAGCAGATGTCATCCTGGCGCTGGAATGGGCAGAGGGGCTGCGCTGGCTCAGATACCTGAATCCGCAAACCGGCACCTTTATCGCTGACACCCAGCAGATTGTGCCACCCTTTGCTTGTCGTAACCGTCACCCTGGCGGCCTCTCTGGGTACGATCAGTTGACCGTGAACGAGATCCGTTCACAGTTGCCTGGCACCTTGGCGCTGGATGCCGGTGGAATTGCCGCCGAGTTGGGTAACCCGAAAGCGGCCAACACCGTGCTGTTGGGAGCGTTGTCTACAGCGCTCGATTTTCCGGTTGAGGACTGGCAGAAGTTGATTGCCAGTGCCGTGCCGCCCAAGACAGTCGAGGTCAATCGACGGGCGTTTGCCACGGGCCGGGAGTGGGCGTTAAACCCTCCCGCTGTAAGTGCAGCCGAGTCGGTTGCTCCTGTGGCGCTGCAACCGGTTAGGGTGCCCGCTGAGCTTGAAATTACCGAAGCCTGGTGCAAGGGCTGTGATATCTGTGTCAAGGTCTGCCCCGAGCGTTGCCTGGTGCTGAACGACGATCAGATAGTTGAGATTACAGATCCGGATGCTTGTACTGGATGTCGGATGTGTGAATGGTTGTGTCCAGACTTTGCTATCCGGGTGCATGCCAGTTCGGCGGAGCATGGCGCCTGAATGCCTGCGGCCGCACAAAACCAGATTCGCAATCTGCAGGGCAATCATGCCTGTGCGCTGGCTGCGGTGGCGGCCGGTTGTCGCTTCTACGCCGGTTACCCGATCACGCCCTCCTCTGAGGTTGCTGAAAAAATGGCAGCCGAACTGCCCTCGGTGGGCGGCGTTTTCATCCAGATGGAAGACGAGATCGCCTCCATGGGAGCAGTACTTGGTGCCTCTATTGGTGGCGCCAAGGCGATGACTGCCACCAGTGGGCCAGGGTTCTCGTTAAAACAGGAGAATCTGGGTTATGCCATGGGTGCAGAAATCCCCTGTGTGGTGATCAACGTGATGCGCGGTGGACCCAGTACCGGTATGCCCACCCGTCCGGCCCAGGGTGACGTGATGCAGGCCCGCTGGGGTTCGCACGGGGATACTGTGGTTATCGCTCTAGCCCCGGCCTCGGTAACGGAGGTCTACAGCCAGACTGTTCGCGCCTTCAACTTGTCCGAGCAGTTACGGGTGCCGGTAATCGTGCTGATCGATGAGGTCATCGGACATCTGGTGGAGACCGTGGCGATACCGGCCCCGGAGTCACTGGCGCTGGTCGATCGGGCGTGGGCCAGTGGTCCGGCCGAGGAGTACCAACCCTACGCGGCCAACGGCGATGACATCCCGGCTATGCCCCGTCCCGGGGCAGGCTACCGTGCCCACGTCACCGGTTTGACCCATGCCGAGGACGGTTTTCCCAGTCAGGATCCGGCAGTGGTGGCGCGCATGATGGAGCGCGTTCTGGGTAAACTGGATAATCACCGTGATCTCATCGACTGCTACGAGACAGTCGATTGCGATGACGCAGAGGTCTTGGTGGTCGCCTACGGGGTCACTGCGCGCGCGGCCCGCCGGGCCGTGCGCCAGGCCCGTGCTCAGGGCCTGCGGGTAGGGCTTTTCCGGCCGGTTACGCTATGGCCTTTTCCAGATCAAGCACTGCGCGCTGCAAGCGCCAACGCGCATACCGTGTTGGTACCCGAGATGAATGCCGGCCAACTGTGTCTGGAGGCCGAACGAATTTGTGCCGGTATCCCCGTTGTCCGGCTCAACCGTATTGATGGTGAGCCCATCACCCCGCAACAGGTCGAAGACCGCCTCAACGAGTTAATCACCCGTGAGTGACGCTGAGCAAAGCGAATTCGAGATACGCGATTACTTGCGTACCGACCTTTTCCCGCACTTCATGTGTCCAGGTTGTGGCCACGGTATCGCCCTGCGCGCGTTGCTCTGGGCGGTGCACGAGTTGAAAATCTCCATGGATGACCTGGCTCTGGTGTCCGGTATCGGCTGCTCGGGGCGGACAGCGGCTTATGTCGATACCAACACCCTGCATGTAACCCACGGCCGGCCGCTGGCTTTTGCCACCGGCCTTAAGTTGGCCCGCCCTGACCTGCAAGTGGTGGTGATCACCGGGGATGGTGATTGTCTCGCCATCGGCGGCAATCACCTTATTCATGCCTGCCGGCGTAACTTGGATATCACCTGCGTCATGCTAAACAATGAGGTTTATGGCATGACTGGTGGGCAGGTATCACCAACCACCAGTAAATATCGCTATACCACCACTACTCCATTGGGCAACCACGAACCGGTTTTCGATGCTTGCGAGTTGGCCGCTGTTGCTGGCGCCAGCCTGGTGGGCCGGGAGATTACGCTGCAGACCCCTAGCCTCAAAGACCTGTTCAAGACCGCACTGTCACACCACGGCTTTTCATTTGTCGAAGTGATATCCGATTGCACCGAGATCTACGGGCGCAAGAATGATTTGGGCAACTCGCCAGAGATGATCCTCAAGCAAAAATCAAGTATCCGTCCGGAGTCCTACGGTAACGCTGTGGAACAACCATTCCGGCCCGGTGACTGGAAGACGGGAATACTTGCTCAGGCCGAGCGCCCTGAGTACGGCGACAGTTACCGACAACACATCGCGGCCAAACAGACAGCAACTAAGGTAAACGACAACTGATGGCAGAGTATCGCGAGATTCGCCTCAGCGGCAGCGGTGGCCAGGGCCTGATACTGGCTGGTCGGATACTGGCTGAAGCGCTGGTGCGTGAAGGTAAGCGGGTCGCACAGTCCACCAGTTACGAGCCGACCTCGCGCGGTGGACTCAGTAGAGCCGACCTGGTAGTGAGTACCGGCGAGCTGGACTACCCGCTGGTCACTGCGTTGAATCTGGTGGTTATTCTCGACCCAGTTGCTGTTGCCTCCGCTTCGGGAGTGTTGGCGCCGCAGGCACTGGTTGTTATTGACCAGCAGATCGACGCTCGGCCCCGCGGCGATTGCCACATCCTGGCGCTGCCACTGGTGCAGACCGCACGGTCACTGGGGAGTTTGCGAGTGACCAATATCACCGCGCTTGGCGCACTGAACGAAGTTAGCGAAACGGTCGCGACAGACACCCTGGAAACAGTAATCCGGGAACGAGCACCGAAGAAGTTCCTGCAACTAAACCTGGCTGCCTTCAGCGCCGGTGCCGCGCTGGCAGCTGCGGCCACACAAGTAGCCCCGGTGGTGGCCATGCAGGGTGGGGCCATTGCACGCTGATCTTTAAACTCAGTTCAACAAATGACCGCTGGGTACTGATTCAATCTCCTGGCCTGCCATCCAGCGGCCCTGGAAGTGGAAATTTTCAGCTTCCATCTTGGCGAAGAAAGTCTTCGGATCTTCACCTTCAATATGGGCCTTGTGTGCATCGGCATCCTTGAAGACCTGGGTATAGAGAAACACGTTTGGTCGATCAAGCGCCCGGCAGACGAAAAAACTTTTCATTCCCGGCTGGTTCTGCAGACAGTTATACCGGTAATCATTGATCAGCGCCTCGATACGCTCGAGATCGCCTTTGACCACGGCAGTGACGTGAACGATATAGCTCATTGTTGAAGTGTACTGTAACAAATAGCCCGCGCCATTAACTACGTAAGATTGTGAACAGCCTACCATTTAACTCTTGTTGCGGGTATCGTTGACGCGCCGGGCCTTGCCCTGACTACGCTCGATGGTGCCCTGGTCGACCACTCGAACGGTGGTATTAACACCGACCAGATCCTTGATCCGCTGCTGCAATGCTGCCGCTTCCTGGGCCCTGTTCGTGTTCGTGGCCCCCGGCTTCAGTTCCACCAGCACGTCCATGGTATCTAGCCGGCCTTCCTGGTACACCTCCAGGAAATAATGCGGCGACAGCCCCGGCTGTTCCAGCACCAGCGCCTCGATCTGGGAGGGGAAGACGTTGACTCCCCGGATGATGAGCATATCGTCGCTGCGGCCGGTGATTTTCTCCATCCGCCGCATGGTGCGGGCGGTACCCGGCAGCAGTCGGGTGAGGTCGCGGGTACGGTAACGGATGATCGGCATCGCTTCCTTGGTCAGCGAGGTAAGCACCAGTTCGCCCGATTCGCCATCCGCCAGTACTGCACCGCTCGTCGGGTCAATAATTTCCGGGTAGAAATGATCCTCCCACAGGGTCAGACCGTCCTTGGTTTCGAGGCACTCCTGGGCTACCCCCGGACCGATCACCTCAGACAGGCCAAATAGATCGAGCGCATCGATGCCCAGGCGGCCCTCTATCTCGGCCCGCATGCCCTCGGTCCACGGTTCGGCGCCGAGCAGGCCCACCCGCAGTGACGAGGTCGCCGGGTCCACCCCCTGATGTTCGAATTCATCAGCAATATTGAGGATATAAGAAGGGGTCACCATGATGATCTCCGGCTCAAGGTCACGGATCAACTGCACTTGCTTCTCGGTCTGGCCACCCGACATGGGAATGACTGTACAGCCCAGCCGCTCGGCGCCATAGTGAGCGCCAAGGCCACCAGTGAACAGGCCGTAGCCGTAACTGACATGAACCTTATCCTGCGCCCGCCCGCCGGCGGCGTAGATCGACCGGGCCATCACCAGGGCCCACAGGTCGACGTCCGCCTGGCTGTAGCCGACCACGGTGGGCTTGCCAGTGGTACCGCTGGAAGCGTGCACCCGGACTACCTGCTCCATCGGCACGGCAAACATGCCGAAGGGATACTGGTCTCGCAGGTCCTCCTTGGTGGTTACCGGCAGCCTGGCCAGGTCTTCGAGCGATTTAATGTCGTCCGGGTGTATTCCTGCCTGTTCGAACTTGTTCCGGTAAAGGGCGACATGCTCATAGGCGCGGTGCAGGGTATTGCATAGCCGCTCCAGTTGCAGTGCGGTCAACTCGTCCCGGCTTGCTGTTTCGATCGCTTCCAGGCCGCTGCTTGTGGCGGGGTCGGGGTTCATGCGTCTTTCTCCTTCGCTTGAATACTTTGTGCTGATATTGTTGCGACCTCTGCCGCTACTTCCGGCAGGTCTGGCACTACCTTGCTGGCAGTCTGGTGGGAGCGGCCGCGGAACTGGGCCAACAGGTCGCCGTGCTGGTTGTAAACGCCAACTTCACATATGCCGATGCGGCCAGACTGGGCGCGTTCCTCGGCAAACGCAGTCAACCGGTCGCCTCTGTGGGCTGGCCGCAGGAAATCAATGCTGGCCGCAGCCGCCACCGCCTCACGATTGTCGGCATTGCAGCAAAAGGCAAACGCACAGTCAGCCAGAGTGAAGATCATACCGCCGTGGCAAGTGTCGTGGCTGTTCAGCATGTCTTCACGCACCGTCATACCCAGGCGTGCGTAACCCGGCCGAATTTCCTCCAGCGCCATACCGAGCAGAGCGATAGTTCGATCCCGCGCGCTGATGTATTCACCACAATGCTTGGCGATCTGCAGTGCAGACCATTTGTCTTCTGCCGGGGTTGGTTTCGGGTCGCTGGTATTCATGTCGTGCCGGGTGTTGTAGATCGTGCTTGGCCGGGCGGGCAATGCCCGCCCGGCATATAGAATATACCCATTATCTTTTTGGGTGCCAGGTGCGCAGTAAGGGTAACCGCATATGACTGCCGATCTTTGCCAGTGGATTGAGGGCCATGCCGCGTCTTCTCCCGGGAAGACTGCGCTCCTTTTCGAGAACGCAGTGATCAGTTACCGGGACCTTTACGACCGGGTTTATAGCGCTACCGCGTTTCTGCGGGAAACGCATCAACTCCAGCGTGGTGACCGAGTTGCTTACCTTGGTTTCAATTCGCCAGCGTGCCTGGTACTGCTGTTTGCCTGTGCTCGCCTCGGCGCGATGCTGGTGCCGCTCAACTGGCGGCTCGAGCTTCCCGAACTGGCCGGGGTTCTGAGTCATGCTGGTGTTGGGGTGCTGTTCGCCGATGCAACGCACCAGGACCAGGCAATGGCTCTGGTACAGCGCTATCCACGCTGCGCGGTGGCCGCAAGTGCCGAACTGGAACCAGGCCAAGCGGCACCGTACCCGCCAGCCACAACCCGGGAACCAGCAGATGACCTCAATATGCCGGTGCTGCTGGTTTATACCTCAGGCACCACCGGACGCCCCAAGGGTGTAGTGCTGACCCAGAATGCGCTGTTGTTCAACGCGCTGAACAGCATCCACATGCATGGACTGACAGCCGCTGCCCATGTGCTGAGCGTGTTGCCGATGTTTCACGTCGGTGGCCTCAATATTCAGACCACGCCTGCCCTGTATGCCGGGGCGACCGTCTCGCTGCACCAAAGGTTCGACCCGACGGCCACGCTAGCTGCGATCCGTGCCCAGCGGCCGAGCCACCTGGTGCTGGTGCCTGCGACCATCAGCGCTCTAATCCAACATCCA
Source organism: Arenicellales bacterium (assembly GCA_030747115.1). GTDB lineage: Bacteria > Pseudomonadota > Gammaproteobacteria > Arenicellales > UBA868 > UBA12578. Next base: position 41,669 of record JASLLH010000003.1, on the reverse strand, counting down.
GACTGGCAGCGCACCGACCTGCAGTGTCTGCAGATGCTAACCACCGGGTCTTCCGTTGTCCCACATACGCTGATCGAGGTTTGGCACGCTCGCGGTGTGCCCGTGATCCAGGTCTACGGGTCGACGGAAACGGGTCCGGTAGCGTTGTACCAGAGGCCTAAAGACGCACTGATCGCGGTCGGCTCCGTGGGTCGGGGCGCGTTGCACACTCGGCTGCGCATTGTCAGTGACGGGGCGGAGACAACAACGGGGCAATCTGGTGAATTGTTGTTGCAGGGACCCAACCTGTTCCGGGAATACTGGCAGGACCCGGCCGCCACCACCGAGGCGATAGAAGACGGCTGGTTTCATACCGGTGACATCGGCTACCGCGACGAGCGGGGATTTGTTTTCATCCACGACCGTAAGAAGGATATGGTGATCTCCGGTGGTGAGAACATTTATCCAGCCGAACTCGAGCAGGTCCTAAATGGGATCGACGGCATCGAAGAGGCGACCGTAGTCGGCATGCCTGATGAAAAATGGGGCGAGATTCCGGTAGCCCTGGTCGTCGCCGCTGCACCGGCAGGGTTGACGGCCAGCAAAATCTGCGCGGCTTTCGAGGGGCGCCTCGCCCGCTACAAGCATCCTCGGGGGGTGGTCTTTGTGCCGGCCCTGCCGCGCAACGCCATGGGCAAGGTATTGAAGCACGAATTACGCGATGCGCTCAAAACCGGGGCGATTCAGCTGTCAGAAAGAAACTAGTATTTTGCCGGCCGCGCCGGGCGATGATGCGCTGCCTCGATGCTTGATTCAGCCCGAGCCTTTCAGAGCGTATTGGCGCTGCAGCCGCGCTCGAATGTCTCGACGTGGTGCGCCCGCCGCTCGGGGCGGGCGGCCCGCACAATCGCTGCACTGAGGTGGCTGGCGGGAACTGGAAAGCCCTCTAGGGTCGATGCCTGCCCCAGCGCATACAGCGAGCGTAATGTCGCCGGCAGTTCCAGCGCGGCATCGATGTACAGAATCTGATCAATCCGGGTGCGCAGGAATTCGATGAAAGGGCCAGTGTCAGGATAACGGGCATTACCGGCACTGACCGCGAAGGGGTACACGCGGCGACCGTCGATGACTGCGCGGCTGTGACGATGCAAGAAGTCAACATTACGCTGGGCTTCCAGCGGCTCCAGGCCGATCATATAGTCGGCCTGGCCGGGACCGAACAGGGTACTCGCGCTGTGGCCGAAAACCATGCAGGCATTGACCGAGCCGCCGCGCTGGGACAGGCCGTGAATCTCGCTCGCGCCCACCTCGGTACGAGTTGTCAGTGCGGCTTCAGTCAGCAGATTGACGAGGTACACGATTCCCTGTCCGCCAATACCCGTGATAACGAGTTTTATACTGTTGCTCATCTATTGTCTCGTCCGGGGCTGGCGGCAGATTCGAGTGCCGCGTGGATGGCGCCATTGGGACAGACTTCGATACACAGCCCACAGCCGGTGCAGGTTGCCTGGTCAATGGTTATTTGCCCGTTTTTTAGCACCAGTGACGGACAACCGAAGTCATCGATGCAGTGACTGCAGCGGGCGCAAGCTTGTACCAGAGCGAAGTCAAGCAACGCCCTGCGGCCGCGGTCCGGGTCGGCGGCAAGTGGGTGCAGCACGCGGGTGCGCGGCCGCTGAGCGGGCATTTCCCGGTGCAACGCGGCCAGCGCCCGCTCGCCTTCGTAGGGATAAGGCCGCTCTTCAAGCAGTTGGCGAACGCCGGTCGCGGTCCGTTTGCCACTGCCGATTGCACCAATCAGACTCTGGTGATTGGCCGCGCCCAGGTCGCCGGCGACAAACACGTTACTGCTGGTGCCGCCAGCGACGCGGCCTGGCACAGTATCGGGCGCTTCCCGCAGCCGGCCATTGGCGGCGCAAGACAGGGCCTGCTGGGCGCCAGTGGTCAGCGGGGACGCCATCTGACCAATGGCGATCACTACGCAGCCAGCTTTGACCCGGGTAAGTTGGCGACCACCACCTGCCTGGTCCAGTTGAATCCAGTAGCCGCCCTCGGCTGACTTGCAATGCCCGATCTCGCTGTTGTCCAGCACCTCGATCCCCGCCGCGTGCACGGCCTCGATCTCCTCGGCAAAAGCCGGCATTTTCTCGGCGCGTTCGATACACGATACGATGACTCGCTCGACTGCTGGATGTCGCTGCGCTGCGCGGGCGGCATCCATGGCAGAGTTACCGCCGCCGACCACCAGCACCGTCAACCCCGGCGCAAGTTCCAGGGTATTACTGTTGAAACGGCGCAGGAAATCGTTGGCGAAATACCAGTGGTCGGGTGGTAGGGCGTTTTCTACCACTGGCAGGCTGATGGCCTGGTCCAGGCCGCTGGCGAGAATCACCGCATCGTAGGTGCTGGCCAGTTGCGCCAGGCTCACATCACGGCCTAGCGCGGTATTGCGCTGGATCTCGACCCCGAGTTTTTCGAGTAACCCCGCCTCCTGCTGGTAACGGCGTTTGTCCAGCCGGTAATCGGGGATCACGTGGGTCAGCAGACCGCCGATCTCGGCGTCTTTCTCCAACACCGTCACCGTATAACCGGCCTGAACCAGGTCGTAGGCTGCACTGAGTCCGGCCGGCCCAGCACCAACTACCGCGACCCGGTACGGCTGCTTCTCCGCCATTACCACCCGTTGCTGTACATTTGCCAGGTTGCCTTGATGCTCGGCTATTGATGACACGAAAGCCTTGAGCTGGCGGATCGGAACCAGGTCGCTTTTGGTTCCCTCGCAGGGTCGATGGCAGATCTCGCCACAGGCAGCGGCGAAAATCATCTTGTCCCGGACAATTTCGAGCGCAGCTTGGTAATCACCGGCCACGATGGCATTGAAGAAACCGTGATTGCAAATGTTGGCCGGGCACTGCTGGCTGTGGGCCTCTATCCGGTGCCTGGCCAATCGATTGCCCCGAGCTCGGGCCAGCCCGGAGCCATTGTTAGTGCTCTGTGAGCAATGCAGGCCAGGGTCGTCGTGGTTGTCGCAGTGGCGACAGCGCATCGGGTCCACCGTCACCGGCGGCCGCCGAGGTGCGCTCGCCATCGATGCCAACATCAGGCAGGGGGACTTGGAGACCAGTACCGAAACCCCGTCGAATACCATAGCTTGCTGGATCGCAGCGCAGGTCTGGTCGAGGTCCAGCGGATCCATGGTAATGATGCACTCAACACCAAGGCCGCGCACCAGCGGCTCGATCGCCACTTCGCGAAACGGGTTGGTGGCGTCAGCGCCGGGGTGCGGCTGGCCACCAGTCATGGCGATAGCCCGGTTGTCGAAGATTATTACGGTCATCCGAGCCCGGGTGTAGACCGCGTTTATCAGTGCCGGAATACCCGAGTGAAAAAAAGTGCCATCTCCCAGCAGGGCGACGACGCGGCGACGGTCGTCACTGTCGTCGGCCAAGGCAGCATCCAACCCTTGGGCCATGGACAAGCTCATTCCCATGTGGTGCAGGGTGTCCATCATCCGTAGTGGTGGCAGGGCACCCAGGCCCAGGCAGCCGATATCCCCGCACAGGATCGCGTTGTCCCGTTGTTGGGACAGGGCCAGTTTTAGGCCGTAATAGGTCGCGCGGTGGGGGCAGCCCGCACACATGGTCGGCGGCCGCTCCGGTAACTCAGCGACCCAGTCGGCCACCCCCGGCAATGCCGGTCCGGTGGCCGGGTCGGTGTGGCCGGTCAGCGCACACAGAGCCTGTCGGATCATTGCCGGACTGAATTCCCCCACTGACTCCAGGCCGAAGTCGCCCTTGCCGAAGATGTTGCTAGGGCAAGCCCGCTTCTGTGCCGTGAGCCGCACCCGATTTTCAATTACCGGATCGAGTTCCTCGACCACCAGTACCCGTTCGAATCGCTGCAGGAACGTTGCCACGATGTCCGCCGGGAAAGGATGGATCAGGCCAATCTTGAGCACGGCAAGGTCTTGTGCCAGGTCGAGATCGCGGGCTTGCTCAAGTACGTAGCCGGCACTGACGCCGGCAACGATGACACCGTGACTGGCAGTCGGTGGCTCGGCCACAATCCGGCTGTGGCGCTGGTTGAAAGGAATGACAGCGTCATCAGCGAGCCGCTCAAGCAGCAGTCGGTGGCTCGAGCTGCTGCGGCTGGGTACGTTCACGTGCTGGGGCAATCGGTCGAAATGGCCTTGCCCGGACGGTCGTGGTAACGCTCGACCGTGCAAGGTGGCGCGGCTGTGGCAGACCCTTGTGGTTAGTCGTACCAGCACCGGCAAGCGCAGCGCCGTCGACAGGGCGAACGCCTCGCGGGTCATATCACAAGCCTCAGCCGGTGAGCCGACGTCGAACAAAGGCACCTTGGCGGCTTCGGCCCAGTGTCTGGAATCCTGTTCATTGGACGATGAATGACAGCCTGGATCGTCACAAACCACCACTACCAGCGCGGCACCCAGGGCCTGGTAGGGAATATTCAGCAGAGGGTCAGAGGCGACATTCAGGCCCACGTTTTTCATACAGCACAACGTAGGCCGGTGACCGATGGAAAAGGCGATTGCTTTTTCCATCGCCACCTTTTCGTTGATGCTGAATTCGAAGTACGGTGGCAATGCTTCGCCGAGCGGGTCGATGCTGCGGGACGAGTTATCGGATACCCCGCGTTGCAGGTTGTAAAAAGACATGGAGATCTCGGTCGAGGGGGTGCCAGGGTAGGCAAATACACCTTCAACCCCTGCTTCCAGTGCGCCCCGGGCAACTGCTTCGTTGCCCAACAGGCATAACTCAACGACCGTTTCGGGTACGGCAGGTGCAATCATGGCTGGCCGGGTTGCAAGTTGCTGGATCCCGCTGCCGCTGGGCCGGTAGTTTGTGGTTCAGTGGTGCTGGGGTCGGGCCGGTAGGTCGTCGTACCGGCCGCTGCCTGCGGGGGGGCGGTGAGGCCGTGCAGGCACAAGGTGAAAAAGGTTTGGATTATCTGTTCGATGGGCATGTTCCGGGATGGGCTGTACCAGCGGGAGACCCAGTTGCACATGCCCAGAATGCCGTTGGTCGCCAGCCGGGAATCGAGCGTCGTGTTGAACTCGCCAGTGGCCTGACCTTCCTCGATCAGTTCGATCCAAAGGGCGTTGTACTGACGCCAAGTGTGGCGCAGTTCTTCCAGTCTGGCCTGGTCTTGCAGAAAGTGCTGGTCCCGCAGCATGACCGTCATCTCGAGATACTGCGGGTTGTAGCTGTTGAGATGGGTCCTGATCGCCTGTTGTAGTTTTTCGACCGAGGTCACCGATGTGGCGTGTACGCCGCGTAAGGCCAACAATAATGATCTGCTCTGGGGCAGGATGATCTCGAGCAGGATATCTTCCTTGCTGTTGAAGTAGTAATAGATGGCCTCGCGCTTGATACCCACCACCTGAGCGATGTGTTCAAATGAGGTTTGGTTAACCCCTTGGCGCTCGAATAACTCGGTGGCCCGGCGCAGAATCTCGGTTCGTCGGCTCATTCTCAGTGGTCTCGGGCACGCGGCTTGTGGTAGCACCAGTTGCCGCACGGTTACCTCCGCAATATTTACAAATTGTAAAATACAGAAGCAAAAGTTAGAGCCAAGACTATAATACAAAGAAAAGAAATTTTACATCCTCGTAAAATTTGTGATAAATAGGAACAGTTGAGAGCCCCCCACCAAGGAGAAAGGATCATGTCAGAAACTATCAAGTACCTGCTCGATGAGCAGGATATCCCCAAGTCCTGGTACAACATCATCGCCGACCTGCCGGAGCCCCCGGCACCGGTAATGCACCCCGGTACCGGCCAACCAGTCGGCCCGGACGATCTCGCCCCGTTGTTCCCGATGGCGGCGATCATGCAAGAGGTCAGTGGCGAACGCAGCATCGATATCCCGGAGCCGGTGCGCGACATCTACCGCCAGTGGCGGCCCAGCCCATTATTCAGGGCCCGGCGCCTGGAGCAGGCCCTGGATACTCCGGCCCGGATCTACTACAAGTACGAAGGCGTCAGTCCGGCCGGTAGCCACAAGCCCAACACCGCCATAGCCCAGGCCTTTTTCTGCAAGGAAGAGGGTGTCAAGCGCATCACCACGGAGACCGGCGCTGGCCAATGGGGCTCATCACTGGCACTGGCCGGGGCCTTTTTCGGCCTCGAGATCGAGGTCTTCATGGTCCGGGTCAGTTATGACCAGAAGCCCTACCGGCGGGCTTTCATGGAGGCTTTCGGCGCCACCTGCCACGCCAGCCCCAGCAACCTGACCGAGTCTGGCAAGAAAATTCTGGCCGACCACCCGGACAGCAGTGGCAGCCTCGGCATTGCCATCAGTGAAGCGGTCGAACTGGCGGCCCAAAGGGACGACACCAAATATTCACTTGGCAGTGTGCTCAACCACGTGCTGTTGCACCAGACCGTGGTCGGCCAGGAGGCCATGCGCCAGTTTGAGTTAGCTGACGACTACCCGGACGTAGTAGTCGGCTGCACCGGCGGCGGCAGCAATTTCGCGGGCTTAAGCTTTCCTTTCATTGGCGCCAAGCTGCGGGGTGAGCAGGACCTGCGGGTAGTTGCGGTCGAGCCGGCCAACTGCCCGACCCTGACCAAGGGTAAGTACGCCTACGATTTCGGTGATACCGGCAACCTGACCCCGCTGGTCAAGATGCACACCCTGGGTTCGGCTTTTGTGCCACCGCCCTTCCACGCCGGCGGCCTGCGTTACCACGGCATGGCGCCACTGGTCAGCCAGCTGGTGCACCTCGGCGAGGTCACCCCCACCGCTTACACTCAGACCGAGTGCTTCGAAGCCGGGGTCACCTTTGCCCGGGCCGAGGGAATCCTCCCGGCCCCTGAGGCCAACCACGCAGTCAAAGGCGCCTTGACCGAAGCCCTGCGCTGCAAGGAGGAAGGTGTCGGCCGCACCATCTTGTTCAACCTTTGTGGCCACGGTTATTTCGACATGCAAGCCTACACGGACTATGCCGCCGGCAACCTGCAGGACCAGGCCTACGACGAGTCCGAAGTGGCCATGGCGCTCGCTGGGTTGCCGTCGGTGGCGTAACGGAGCAAGCGCGTGCGCGAGGAACTGATCGGGAAGAGGTATGAGCCGTTCACGGCGCAGGTCGACAAGTGGCGGTTACGGTTCTTCGCCCGCACCATCGGCGAGACCAACCCCGCCTGTTTTGACGAGGCTGCCGCGCACAAGGCAGGGTATCGGTCGCTGTTGGCGCCGCTTACCCTGCCTTTCTCGCTGGCCATGGACTTCGACCAATCGCTGCTGGTGCTCAAAGATCTGGGTGCTGATCTCACGCGGACCGTACATGGTGAGCAGAGTTTCACCCGTTTTACCGAAATCTTCGCTGGTGACGTTATCACCGGGCAACAGGAGATCACCGACATCTTCGAGAAAAAGGGTGGGGCGCTGCTGTTTGCTGTGACCCGAACCCGCCTCGACAACCAGGTTGAAGAACACGTTTGCGACATGGATACAACCATCGTGATTCGCCAGCAGTTGTCCTGAAAAAGCAGAAATACACTTGATGGAGCAGCCAGTTTTTTCCAGTATCAGCGTCGGTGAGAGCATACCGCCGCTCACTATCGGCCCAATTGACCGGACCCAACTGGCTTTGTTCGCGGGTGCCTCAGGCGACCACAATCCCATCCATCTGGATGATGACAAAGCCCGACAAGGCGGCCTTCCTGGCACCATTGTGCATGGTATGTTGAACATGGCTTTCCTTGGCAGGCTGCTGACCCAATGGGTACCACAGCAGCAGATTCGCCGGTTCTCCTCCCGTTTCGTCGGCATGGCCTTCCCGGGCGACGAGATCACCTGTCTGGGTACCGTCGCCTCCTGTGACGCATCAGCGGGTGAGAATTGCGTGACCCTGGACTTGGTTGCACAGAACCAATCTGGCGAGGTGCTGCTCAAGGGCTCGGTCACCATCTGTCTCACCTGACCGATACCCGACCTATGGGCAAGCGGCCGGCTACAGTTCTTGACGGGATAGCGGCCTGATGGCGCTCAAGGTCGGCATCGACGTGGGGGGTACATTCACCGATTTCCTGGTGACTGGGGAGGATCGCGAGCCTGTGGTACATAAGGTGTTGTCTACACCCGGGGACCCCTCGGTCGCCGTCATCCAGGGCCTCGGCGAGATCGCTGCCACAGCCGACCCACCGCAGTCGCTGCAGGCGTTCACCAGCAGCATCGAAACGATAGTGCATGGCACTACGGTGACGACCAACGCCACGCTGACCCGTAACGGCGCCTGTTCCGGTTTGATCACTACTGCAGGCGTGCGCGATGCCCTGGAAATGCGGCGTGGTATCCGTGAGGAGCAGTACAACAATCGCTACACCAACGTGGTGCCGTTGGTACCGCGTTACCGGCGGATTGGGGTGACTGGTCGGCTCGATCGGAACGGCAACGAGATCGAGTCGCTGTCCCTGGATGAGGTACAAACTGCTGTCGATTTGTTCAAGTCAGAGGGTGTGGAAGCGGTCTCGATCTGCTTCATGAACGCGTTCGCTAATCCCCAGCACGAGCAACAAGCAGCTGAACTGGTGCGCCGTATACTGCCCGGCGCTTACCTGACCGTTTCCAGTGAACTGCTGCCCTCTATTCGATTCTACGAGCGTGTCAGTACCACCGTGCTCAACTCTTATGTTGGCCCAATTCTTGAGCATTACCTCAACCGCTTGTTATCGCGGCTTGCCGCTGAAGATTTCACTGGGTTGCTGCTGGTGATGCAGTCCAACGGCGGGGTTATGTCTCCCGACATTGCTCGAAAAAAACCAGCGCTGACATTGCTGTCCGGTCCCGCCGCGGGACCCGGCGCGGGACTGGTGTACGCAGGCGCTCATGGTCGAAACAACTGCATCGTGATCGACATGGGTGGTACCAGTTTCGAGGCAGCACTGGTCAGGGACGAGCCAGTCATGGTCAACGAGGGCGCCATAGACCGGCACCGGATTGCATTGCCGATGCTGGGTATCCACACCATAGGCGCTGGCGGCGGTTCAATCGGTTGGATCGATGAGGGGGGATTGCTGCGGATGGGGCCGCAAAGCGCTGGCGCCGATCCGGGGCCTGCCGCCTACGGCCGTGGCGGCAGTTGCCCGACCACTACTGACGCTAATCTGGTGCTGGGCTATCTGGATCCAGCCTATTTCTCTGGCGGCCAGATGCCGCTCGACCCGCAGGCTGCGCGGGATGCCATTGCCGAGGGTATTGCCGAGCCGCTCGGCCTGTCAGTGGAGGAGTCTGCGGCCGGCATGTATCGGGTGACCTGCAATAACATGGCCCAAGGGGTACGCGAAATCACCATCAAGCGCGGCTATGATCCACGCGAGTTTCCACTGGTCGTCGCCGGTGGCGCCGGCCCGATCCATTCCTGCTTGATAGCTGATGAACTCGACGTGCCGTTGCAGATCGTTCCACGCGAATCGTCGATTTTGTGTGCGGTCGGCATGTTGATGGGGGACCTCAGGCACGATCTGGTCCGGACCTTTGTCGCCCGGCTGGACAGCGTAGACTGGACCGCGTTGGCAGGGCTCGTCAATGCTCTGCGTGAGGAGGGCACAGCGCTACTGACCAAAGAGCGGATTCCGCCGAATGCCCGCGAGTTCTTCCTCAAATTCGACTGCCGTTACCTGAAGCAGTACCACGAAGTATCGTTCCAGGTGCCCTGGGAGGCGGTTGCGGATCGAGACAGCGACGCGATCACGAGCGCGTTTCATACAGAGCACAATCGGCTGTACGGCTACTCGCTGGAACAAGAAGCGGCAACAGTGGAAATCATCAACGTTCGTCTGCAGGCAGTGGGCCGGGTGGACAAGCCGGAACTGCAGAGCGGCACCAGGCACGGCACCAGTGCGGCGCACGCGATTAAGGGCGAGCGTGCAGTTTATGTTTTCGAAGACGACGCTTTTCGGCCGGTCACTGTTTACGACGGTGAGCGATTGCAGCACGGTAATCGTGTCAGTGGTCCCGCCCTGATTGAAAAGCGGACTACCGCCATATTTGTCAGCGCCTCTTTCGACTGTATCTGCGATAGTCTTGCCTCGCTGGTACTGTACCGCCGTCAGCGTGCCGACCTGGTAGCGGCGTTGCTCGGAGAAGACCACTGATGATTCAGGTAGACCCGGTGCTACTGTCAGTATATGCCCGCACCTTCAAGTCGATAACCGACGAGATGAGCCTGTCGGTACAGATGACCACGCGCTCGCCGATCTTGTGCGAAGCCAAGGACTTTGTCACTGGACTGTATGACGCTAAGGGCAATATGCTCGAACAGACCGAGAATCTACCGATACTGGCGTTTTCCCTGGCGCCAGTGTGCAAGTACATCATCGACTATTTCGGCGACGACGTACACGACGGTGATGTCATTTTCCACAACGATGTTTTTTCACTCGGTAACCAGAACAACGATGTGGCGGTATACAAGCCAATCTTTCATGAGCAGGTACTGATTGGCTGGTCGGCGGTCAAGGGCCACCAGGCAGACATTGGTGGCGCTGTCCGCGGTGGCTACAACCCTAATGCTACCGAAGTCTGGCAAGAGGCACTACGCATTCCGCCGGTTAAGGTCTACGAGAAAGGTGCGCAGCGCAAGGACGTGTGGGAACTCATATTCGCCAATATTCGGCTGGATATCGTGGAGCACGATTTACGCTCGCAAATGGGCGCCTGCACCGTTGGCGAGCGCCGCATGCAGGCGCTGGTGCACAAGTATGGTCTCGACAGTTTCCTCGCCCACAAGAAAGCGCTGTTTGATGCTTCCCGCAAGATGGTCGAGTCGGAGATCCAGCAGATACCCAACGGCAACTATCGCGGCGAAGGTCGGGTTTACTTCGATGGTCACCACGAGGGCACCCGCTTTGACATCCGTGTCAACATTACGGTCGAAGACCATAGCATCACCTTCGATTACAGCGAGACTGATTCCCAGACCGATGGTTTCGTCAACGGCACGTTCACCTCCAGCGCGTCAGCCACCATCCTCACTTTCCTGCAAATGATCAATCCGGACATTCCTCACAACGAGGGTATGGTCCAGCCGGTCCAGATCATCATCCCAGAGGGCACCATCCTCAACGCCAGTTACCCCAAGGCGACCACTTTCGGCAACCACCTGTGTCCGCCCAATGCCGACGCCATCATCCGGGCACTGGCACCGGTGATCCCGGACCGGGTGACCGCCGGTTGGAACAACCTGTTATGTTCTTTGACCACGGGACTGGACCCGGCCAACGGCGAGGCTTACGTGGATATCGGCTTTATGGGCCTTAAAGGGGGTTCCGGCGCCATGCACGGCACCGACGGTTACGACCACATCGGCATGATCGACGCTTCGGGCGGTGTGCTCGACCAGGATTACGAAATGTTCGAGCAGATGACGCCCCATCGTCTGGTGCGGCACGAGTACCAGCCGGACTCAGCCGGTCCTGGACAGTGGCGCGGCGGCCTTGGAGTGATCACCGAATTTGTGATCGGTTCCAACCAGACCCAGTTGGTGACTTTTGGTGACGGTGATTTTGAGCCTGCGTTTGGCCTGTTCGGTGGTGGCGACGGCACGCTCAACACAATTCGCCTGACTTTTCCCGATGGCAACAAAGTGGTTCCCCGGAACAAGGACTTGATTAAAGAGGTGCCGGCTGGCACGCAGTATTTCCAGACGGCAGGTGGTGGCGGCGGTTACGGCGACCCGGCCCGGCGCGATCGTGATCTGCTGGCCACAGAGGTTCGCAACGGTATCATCAGCGCGACTCAAGCACAGCAGGTTTACGGATGGGACCCAGGCGAGAATCCAGCGTCGTGATCAGGCCGCGGCTACTGCGGCCTGGATCGCGTCGCACGCGGCGGACAAAATGCGGGGAGCGGGACAATGGATTTTGAACTGAGCACGGAACAAATGGCAGTACGCGAGACCTTCGCCCGCTTTTCCGACAGCACCATCGCCCCAGTTGCGTCGGCCTTGGACGAGGCCGGGGAATTCCCGCGGGATATTTTCGGCCAGCTCGCCGCGCTCGGGTTTTTCGGCATCCGCTACCCCCAAAGCGTCGGTGGTTCAGGCATGGAGCTGGTGTCTTTTTGCCTGGCACTGGAAGAGATATCACGCGGCTCCCTGGCCGTGGCCGGCTGTGCTGCCATGCAGTCCCTGATGGGAACCGACTTCTTATTCCGGCTCGGCAGTGAGACGCTCCATGAGCGCCTGCTGTTGCCGGCACTGCAGGGTGAGAAAGTGGGCGCTATCTGCATGACCGAGCCGGATGCCGGCAGCGACTTGGGCAGCATTCGAACCTTGGCCACGCGGGTAGCAGGAGGCTATCGCCTGAACGGTCAGAAAATGTGGGTGACCTCGGCGCCGGTGGCGGATTTTTTCACCGTGTTCGCGCGGGCCGGGGACCATCAGCAGTTGACTATTTTTTTGCTGGAGAAAGATTTTGCTGGCCTGACTGTCGGGCGACCGATCGAAAAGATGGGTGTTCGGGCTTTACCGACCTCCGAGCTGGCGCTGGATGATTGCTTCGTGCCGGACAGCCATCGCCTCAGCCACGAGGAAGGTGATGGCGAAGAACACCTGCGGCAAATACTCTCGGAGATCCGGATAATTACCGGGGCCATGGCGCTCGGCGTGGGCCGCGCGGCGTTGGATGAAGCAGTGCGCTACGCCGGCGAACGTCATCAGTTTGGTAAGCCCATCAACCGCTTCCAGGCTGTGCAGTTACGCTTGGCCGAGATGGCGACTGAACTGGAAGCGGCCCGGCATCTGGTCTACTACGCCGCCTGGTGTAAGGACAGCGGCCGTGCAGTACGTCGACACTCGGCCATGGCCAAGTTGTTTGCCACCGAGGCGGCCACCAGGGTCTGCGACCAGGCGGCCAGGGTACTGGCTTCGTACGGTTTTGCCATGGAGTACCCGGTGCAGCGTTATCTGCGGGACGTTCGCTTTACGCTGATCGGCGGCGGCACCAGTGACATTCTCAAACTGATCATTGCCAAGGAGCTGTCGGAATGAGTCGCGCGGTCAAGGTGCTGATTGCCAAGCCGGGCCTGGACGGGCACGACCAGGGTGCCAAGGTCGTGGTGCGCGCCTTGATGGATGCCGGTTTCGAGGTGACCTACAGCGGTTTGCGGCAGACTCCGGAACAGGTAGTGCAGCTGGCCCGCGATGCGGCGGTAGACGTAATCGGGTTGTCCAGCATGGCCGGCTCACACCTTTTTTTCTGCCGCAAGCTCAAAGTGCTGCTGGTCGAGCATGGCCTGGAGGAAAAACTTTGGATTGTCGGTGGCAGTATCCCGGCGCACGACCACGCGGCGCTCAGGGAGGCAGGCGTGGACGGTATCTTCCCTGCCGGCACCGCGTTGCAAGAGATCGTGACGTTTATCAGGGAGAAGGTGCGATGAGCAGCGAAAAGCCACCGGCACCGAGCCCGGTTTTCAACGAATCTGGCCTTGAGATCAAGCCGGTCTACACCCCCGCCGACGTCGAGGCCAGCGGTGGTAGTCATGCGGTGGGTTTGCCGGGGCAATACCCGTTCACTCGCGGCATACACCCGCTGATGTACCGGCAGCGGCCCTGGACCATGCGTCAATACGCCGGGTTCGGCAACCCGCACGAGACCAACAAGCGTTTCAAATACCTCATTGCCAACGGCCAGACCGGCCTCAACGTGGCCTTCGATCTGCCGACCCAGATCGGGCTCGATTCGAGCGATCCCGCAGCCGCCGGGGAGGTCGGCCGGGTCGGTATGGCCGTGGACACGCTGCGGGATTTCGAGATCGCCTTTGAGGGAATTGATCTGGAGCAAGTCACCGTTTCGCTGACTGTCAACGGCTCCGCGGCAACCCTGATCGCCATGTACCTGGAACTGGCCCGCAAGCGGGGTTACGACATCCGCACGCTGCGTGGCACGGCGCAAAACGACATTCTCAAGGAATTCATCGGCCGTGGCACCTGGGTCTATCCGGTCCAGCCCTCAATCCGGCTGGTCGCGGATACCATCGAGTTCTGCGCCCGCGAGGCACCCAAGTACAGTCCGGTCAGCGTTTGCGGCTACCACATCCGGGAATCAGGCGCGGACCCGGTGCAGGAAATGGCGTACGCGTTCTGCATCGCCAGGGTTTACGCCGACGAAGTTATCGCCCGGGGTCTGCCGGTCGACGAGTTCGCTGGCCGGCTGTCGTATAACTTCAACATCTTTGGCAACATTTTCGAGCAGGTCTGCAAGTTCCGGGCCGGCCGCAGCCTGTGGGCCCAGATCATGCAGGAGCAGTATGGCGCGCAAAAGCCCACGTCCATGTGGTTGCGCATGATTGCCGGCGGCGGCGGCAGCGGCTTGACCAAGGAACAGCCGGAACTGAACATCGTGCGCAGTGCTTATTACGCGCTCATCGGGGCTTTGTCGGGGACCCAGACCATGGCACTTTGCTCTTTTGATGAGGCCTACACAATTCCTACCGAGTACTCGGCGCGCGTCTCCCTGCGTACCATGCAACTGCTGACAGCGGAAATGGGCTTGTGTGACACAGTCGATCCCCTGGCCGGATCGTACTACGTGGAAACGTTGACCAACCAGATGCGTGACCAGATGGAAAAAGTCATGCAGGAGATCGAGGCCGAAGGTGGCATTGTCAAATTGATCTCGGAGGGGATTATCCAGTCCCGTTTGTCGGCCCAGGCCTACGATAGGCGTCGGCAGATCGAAAGTGGTGCATTCGCCAAGGTAGGGATCAACTGTTTTCAAATTGAGGAAGAGGAACCAGAAGTGCAACTGCACCCGTACAGCGACGAGGATGCACAGGCCCAGATTGCAGCTACGGCGCGGGTTTGTGGCGAGCGGGATAGCAGCGTGGTGGCTGCGGCGCTGGCAGAGATAGGGGCCGCTGCAGCCGGCGACAGCAACGTGATGCCGGCGGTCGCACGGGCGGTCAGCGCCTATGCCACGGTGGGAGAGATCACGGCCGCGCTGACCGGGGTGTTCGGGTGTTACCAGGAACCAATCCGGTTCTGAACGGAGACCGTTGTCAGCCATGCACAACAGCGACGGGTCGAATACAGCCGTTACCGTGCGCGCCTACCACGCACCGCAGTCGCTCAGCACAGCAACGGTGCTGCTGGCCCAGGGTGAGGCGGCAGTAATCGCCGGTGGTACCGACCTGGTGCCACAGCAACGGACAGGCTCGGGCATCTGGCAGCCGGTGCTGGTGAGTATCCGCCGGATCAAGGCGCTGCGCGGGGTTCGCGAACAGGCTGGCCAGCTGTGGCTGGGTCCGTTGACTACGGTCAGTGAATTGTCAGGTGATCCGCTGATCGCGCGGTATGCCCCAGTACTGGCCCGGGCCGCTGATTGTTTCGCCAGCAGCCAGATTCGCAATGCAGCCACCCTGGGCGGCAATATCTGTAATGCCTCGCCAGCCGGTGACCTGTTGGTGCCGTTAATGCTGCTCGATGCCGAGGTGGAACTGAGTTGCAGCCGCGACGGCGTAATCAGCACGCGCTGCCTGCCGATCGAAGAATTTCTCGTTGGCCCTGGCAGCACACAGCGACAGCCGGCAGAACTATTGACCGGGATCCGTCTGCCGCTGGTCGATGCTGCCCGGATCTTCGTTTTTGAAAAGTTCGGCACCCGCCCCGCGTTGGACATAGCGACCGTTTCTGTGGGTTTGTTGGCGGTGGCTGCCGGCGATTGCCTGCAGCAGGTGCGCGTGGCTCTCGGCGCGGTAGCACCGGTAGTCCTGCGTGCGCGGGCGGCCGAGGCTGTACTGGAGGGCCGCAGACTGGACAATGAAGCCATAACCGCAGCAGTCGCCGCGGCGCTGGCAGAGATCAACCCGATCGATGATGTCCGGGCCAGCGGCTGGTACCGGAGCGAGTTGGTCTGTAACCTGTTAACGAGAGTATTACGCAATGCCGTTGCTGCATGAAATTGGCTTTGTTCTGAATGGCAGTCCGATCAGACTGAGCGTGCCGGTAACGATGACCGTGCTGGAGATGTTGCGCGGTCCGCTCAACCTGACCGGGACCAAGTACGGCTGTGGCGAAGGCGAATGCGGCGCCTGTACTGTACTGGTCGATGGCTTGTCATTGAACGCATGCATCCTGCTGGCAGTCGAGTGCGATGGCCGCGAGATCACCTCGATCGAGGGCCTGGCGGCTGATCCAGCAGCCGCAGGGCTGCGCCGGGCATTCGTCGAGGCAGGTGCCGTACAGTGCGGCTTTTGTACTCCCGGCATGGTGGTGCAGGGCAAGTACTTGCTTGACACCCGGCCCGGCGCTGATCGGGCAGCCATCGCCCGGGGGCTGGAAGGCAACCTGTGTCGCTGTACCGGTTATCGCAAGGTGGTCGATGCTATAGAGCGGGCCGGGACCACGCCGGCAGAGGTTGCCGATGACTGACAGCCAAACGACCCAGCAAACCCTGATCGGCCAGCGCATCCCCAAGCAGGATGCGCCGGAGAAGGTCAATGGCAGGGCCCGCTACGTGCACGACATCAATCTGCCGGGCCAGTTGGTCGGGAAAATACTGCGAAGCGCTCGCCTGCATGCCCGCATTCTTGCTATCGACGTCTCTGCGGCCCGCGCGTTACCGGGGGTACACGCGGTCATCACTGCAGCCGATGTGCCGACCCAGGCCATTGGTGTCACCCGGGACAACCCGCCGCTCAAGGGCGACAAGGTTCGCTGCGAGCGTGACGAAATTGCCGCCGTTGCGGCTGAAACAGAAGAGCTCGCCGACGCGGCACTCGCACTGATCACGGTCGAGTACGAGGACTTGCCATTGCTGCTGGATGTTGCCGCTGCCCGCGAGGCCGAGGCTCCACTAATCCACGACGACAAGCCCGGCAATATCGCGCTGCAGTTCGACTATGAACACGGCGACGTGGTTAAGGGTGAAGCGGAATCGGATGTGGTAATCGAGGACCGTTTCGGTCTGCACTACGTTACCCACGCCTGCATGGGCGTGTCCGGTGTGATCGCCGATTTCGACGACCTCACGGGCAACCTGACTTTGTACTCCAACACCCAGGTACCGTTCCTGCACAAGCGTGAATTTGCCGAAGTGCTGGAACTCGATCCCAATCGCATCCGCATCATCCAGCCAACCATCGGCGGCGGCTTCGGGTCCAAACTGGACATTTACCCGTTCGAACCGATCTGCGTGTACCTGGCTCGGGCAGCTGGGCGTCCGGTCAAACTGGTATTCAGCCGGGCCGAGGAGTTTCTCGCTTCTCCCACGCGGCAGCCAGCCCGGGTGCTGCTGCGCAGTGGCTGCCGGGACGATGGCCGCCTGACCTTCCGCAAAGTCGATATGCTACTGGACAATGGTGGCTATACCTCCTGGGGCGCAACCACGCCGATGGTGATGATGCAAACCTTCTCGTCACTGTACCGGGTACCACATTGTCTTTATCACTCAACCGCCGCGTATACCAATAACCCTTACGCCGGGTCGTTTCGCGGCTATGGCAACCTGCAGGCAACCTTCGCGGTAGAGGCGCACATGGATAAGCTGGCGGACGCCATCGGCATGGACCCGCTGGAATTCCGCTTACTGAATGCCCAGGAAGCTGGTGAGGTCAGTGGCCAGGGTATGCACTTCAGGTCCTGTGGCTTTAAAGACTGTCTGCGCACGGCGGCCGACCGCAGCGACTACCTGGCCCGGCGGCAGCAGAACATTAAGCAGCGCAACACCGGCCCAGTACAACGCGGCGTAGGCATGGCGTCGATGCTGCATGTTGGTGGTGGCGCTAAGATTTACCCGTCTGACGGTTGCGGGACCATTCTCAAACTGGACGACTTCGGCCATGTCACCATACTCACCGGTGCCTCGGAAATCGGCCAGGGTTCGGAAACCGTGCTGTCCCAGCTGGTCTGCGAGGAACTCGGACTGCCGCTGACCTCGGTCACGGTGGTCAACAACGATACCGACATCACACCCTGGGACGTGGGGGTGCATGCCAGCAGGACCACGTTCATTGCCGGCAACGCGGCGGTTGGGGCCGCGCGGCTAGCGAAAGAGAAGATTCTTAAAGCTGCGGCCGCCGCGACCGGCCAGCCGATGCAGGAACTGGACCTGCGCAGTGGCGGGATCGTTCAGCGTCAGGACGGCAGCACCCTGATGACGCTGGACAAGTTGTTGCGCTCCATGCATTTTCAAGACAAAGCTGATCTGGTCATCACCAACTACTACTACGAACCTCCGTCGGTGCACCAGGATGACCAGCACAAAGGTGACGTGTCGGCCGCCTATGCCTGGGCTTGCCAGGTCGTCGAGGTGGAGGTAGACAGTGATACCGGCGTGGTGCGGCTGCTCAAGTGCACGGCAGCCCATGACGTGGGCCGGGTCATCAACCGTCTGGGCATAGAGGGCCAGATCGAGGGCGGTATCGTCATGGGTCAGGGCTACGCGCTGGCAGAAGACCTGATGATCCGCGCTGGCCATTGCCTGAACCCGGGGTTTCGGGACTACAAGCTGATCACTGCGCCGGAGGTTCCGGAACTTGACTTGAGTTTCATAGAAACCATGGACGGTGAAGGTCCCCGCGGGGCCAAGGGCGTGGGTGAGGCCCCGGCTATCTGCGTAGCCGCAGCAGTGGCCAATGCCATCGAGAACGCAACCGGGGTGCGCATTTACCAGTTGCCATTCACCCCGGAAAATGTCTACCGGGCGCTGCGCGCAGCAGCCCACGACCCGCCAGCATGAGCAACCTCGGCCAGTTGCGGAGCCGGGACCGGTGAGGCGCCGTACCGTCATCTCGATGGAGCAGGCGCTCAGCCTGCCCTACGCAACATTGCGTTTTGCCCAGCTGGGCTGGCGGGTCATCCGGATCGAACCCGCGCCCTCGGGCCGCGACCTGCCCGGTGACCCGAACCGCTATATCGGCAGCCAGGTCGTGGGCCACGATCGCCGCAGTTACTTCGTCGCGCCCAATGCCGGTAAGGAGGCCATTGCCCTGGACCTCAAAGACCTGCGCGGGCAGGAACTGCTGCACCGGCTGATCGACCAACTCGGGGCTGACGTGTTCTGCTGCAATACCCTGCCACGCCGTTACACGGCACTGGGCATCGATTACCCCACGCTTCGCGCAGTCAGGCCGGAGATTATCTGGGCCGGTATTTCCGCCATGGGGCCGGAGTTCCCGGAGGTGCCCGGTTACGACCCGGTCATCCAGGCCATGGTCGGCTACATGGAACTGACCGGTGAGTCGGACGGTGAGCCGATGCTGAGCGGTATTCCACTGATCGACCTCAAGGCCGGTGACGAAGTGTATGCCGGGGTCTGCCTGGCACTCGCCGAGCAGGCGGAATCGGGCCGCGGCGCCGAGATTCACATCTCGATGCTGCAAGCCGCCGCGTCCTGGCTGATCACGACCTTGCCACTGCTGGATTTTGACTGCGATTATTCAGAGATCACGCGTTGTGGTAACGAGCATCGCAAGTTCATTCCGACCAACACCTATCCGACCAAGGATGGATTCATCTTCCTGGCCATCGGCAGCGATAGTCAGTGGCAACGGCTGAGCGCAATCGAGAAATTCCAGACTATTGCCAGCACCAGCCGGGCCACTAACGAAGGCCGTCACCAACACCGGGCTGCGATTCATGCCGAGATCCGTGCGATTACGCAGCAGCACTCGATGGCTGAGCTGGCCGAGGATTTTCGCGGAGCAACCATAGCCCACACACCGATCCAGACCGTGCCGCAAGTGGCTGCCATGCCGGGGATACAGGAGCGGTTGACGCGCACCCGTACCCCACAGGGCAAGTCGATCCGCATGCAGCCGATGGCAGTAGATGTGCCTGGCGCCAGGCGGGAGCTCGATTTTCCGCCCGGCTACGGTCAGCACACTGCTGCTGTGTTACGCGAGGCCGGCTGCAGCGACAGCGAGTGCCAGGCCCTGCAGCAGGCCGGTGTGGTGTATTGCGCACCGTGAGTGGGCACGATACAGAAAGTGAAACCACAGGAAAAAGAGAGAAATCAATGAACAAACTGCAGAACAAGGTGGCCCTGGTAACCGGCTCAGGCCGCGGGATTGGCCAGGCAATAGCACTCAAACTGGCGGCCGAAGGCGCCCGGGTGGTGGTCAACGATCTGGATGACGAGCCGGCAGAAGAGACGGTAGCCGCGATTCGTGCTGCGGGTAGCGAGGCCACAGCCTGTATCGGTGATGTTACCGCACCGGACTTTGCCGAGCGCATGGTACAGGCGGCGCTTGAGAACTGGGGCGGCATCGATATCATCATCAACAACGCCGGTTATCCGTGGGACAATGTCATCCAGAAGATGTCGGATGAACAATGGCAGGCGATGCTGGATGTCCACGCCACTGCACCGTTTCGTATTCTGCGTGCGGCAGCAGAGCCGATCCGGGCCGCAGTCAAAGCAGAAAAAGAAGCGGGACAGACCATCTGCCGCAAGGTGGTTAACATCTCTTCTATTGCCGGTATTTTTGGCAACGCCGGGCAGTTGGGTTATTCGGCCGGTAAGGCGGCGGTCGTGGGCATGACGCGGGCTCTGGCCAAGGAGTGGGGGCGCTATCACGTCAACGTCAATGCGGTTGCTTTCGGTTACATCATGACCCGCATAACTCGGGAGATCGATGGTGAAAAGACACTGACCCAGGTGGGGGAACGGGAGATACGGATGGGGATTCAACCCGAATTCATCGAGTTCATGAATCGCATGATTCCCATGGGCCGGGGTGGCACAGTGGCGGAGGCAGCTGGCGCGGTGTACCTGTTCTGTCTGCCCGAGTCGGATTACATATCCGGCCAGGTCGTACTCGCCAGTGGTGGATTGGTGATCTGAGGAACAGTCTTGGCTGGTGGTTGCACCTCAATGGCAGATTGCAGCACCAGTTATGGGTGAACGGGAGTGGCGATGGGGACGATACGGCTGGGCGTAGATATTGGCGGTACCTTCACTGACCTCGTGCTACTCGATGACAAGACCGGCCAAACCATGGTGGTCAAGGTGCCGAGCCAGCCGAATAAACCGGCCGACGCTCTTGCGGCCGCAGTCGAACGTGCGCTCAAGCAAGCAAAGGTGCCTGCTGAATCGGTAAATTTGTTGAACCACGGAACGACCATCGTCACTAATGCCGTACTTGAAGGAAATCTTGCCCGCACCGCGTTGATTACCACCAGCGGCTTCCGCGACGTGCTTGAGATCGGACGCCATGTCCGGCCTGATATGTATGATCTTAATCAGGATAAGCCGATACCTATCGTGCCGCGGGATTTGCGCTTTGAGGTGAAGGAGCGGATGGCGCCCGATGGCAATGCGCTGGTTCCCCCGGAGCCGGATTCTGTCCGCGCAGCGGTCGCGGCCGCCAAGGCGAGCGGTGCAACCGCAGTTGCCATTGGCTTTTTGCACGCGTATGCCAATACCGAGCACGAAACGGCTATGAAAGCGGAGTTGATCGCGGCACTTCCCGAAGTCTCGGTGTCGGCATCATCGGACATTTGCCGAGAAATCCGTGAGTTCGAGCGCATCAGCACAGTAGCGCTGAATGCAGCAGCGATGCCGGTAGTCTCGCGCTATCTCGAAATCCTGGGGGAACTCACAGCCGATCTTATTCCCAAGGCCCACGTGCTCCTCATGCAGTCTAATGGCGGTTCTATGACTGTCGGTGCGGCGCGGCAAACACCGGCACATTTAGTTTACTCCGGCCCGGCAGCAGGTGTTCTGGCATGCCAATTTATTGGGCAGCTGACCCAGCGGCCCAATGTGTTGGGGTTCGATATGGGCGGCACAAGCACAGACATCTCGCTCGTCTACCGCGGCGAACCATTGATGACCACCGAAGCCGATGTCGGTGGTTATCCAGTCAAGTTGCCGGTGTTGGACGTTAACACCATCGGTGCCGGTGGCGGCAGCATTGCGTGGTTGGATTCAGGTGGCGGCTTGCGAGTTGGTCCGAAGAGCGCCGGGGCGGATCCGGGACCCGTCGCCTACCAGCAGGGTGGCACCGAGCCGACCGTAACCGATGCCAACCTGGTCTTGGGACGCTTGATACCGGATCGTTTTCTGGGCGGGGAAATGATGCTCGATCCAGACGCTGCCCTGGCTGCCATCAGGGAAAAGATCGCCGAGCCTCTGGGACTCGACCCCATCTCAGCGGCGGCCGGGATTCTGCGAATCGCGAATGCCAATATGGAGCGAGCACTCAAAGTCAGTTCCGCCGAGCGCGGATACGATCCGCGCGACTTTTCGCTGATTGCGTTCGGCGGCGCCGGACCCGTGCACGCCGCAGCACTTGCCAAGGAGGTTGGCTTCGCATCGGTCCTGGTACCGGAGTCACCTGGAGTGTTTTCGGCCTTTGGTCTGCTGGTCGCTGACCTGCGGCACGATTTCGTGCGCAGTTATATGGTTGGGCTCGACCAGGTTTCAACTAAGATGCTGACGTCTTTGTACACTGATCTACAAGCTCTCGGTGAACAAGCCTTGAAAGATGACGGGCTTGCTGAGCAACGTTGGGTATTCCAGAGGACAGCTGATCTGCGGTACGTGGGGCAAGCTTACGAAGTGAACGTCGCGTTTCCCGACGGCTCGATCGGTGCCGATACTGTCGCCGAAGTGAAATCCCGCTTCCATGGCGAACACCAGCGGTTGTTTGCACACAGTGCAGAAGACGATCCGGTGGAGTTTGTCAGCCTTCGGATGGTGGCAACGGGTAGCGTCGATGCACCGACCTTGCGCAAGCAACAGGCGCTCAGCACTCCTGTGGCGCAGGCGGATACCCGGGACGTTTATTTCGAGGAAGCAAATGGGTTTACCGCTTGTCCGATCTACCAGCGGCAGAATCTTTGTCCGGGGGCGGAGTTCCAAGGCCCGGCCATCATCGAACAATTGGACACCACGACCGTAATACACCCTGGCCAAACAGTGTCGGTGGATGACTGGGGAAGCCTAATTATCGGTATGGAGGGCTAAGCGGTGGGTATCGATACCATCGGTTTTGGCGTGTTCCAGAATGCTCTGGTGGGAGTTGCCGAACAGATGTCGGCGATTATTTGGCGAACATCGTATTCCACTGTGGTCCGGGAGATGTTGGACTACTCGACAGCCGTATTTGACCGCCAGGGAAGGATCGTGGCGCAGGCATCGCGAATTCCAATGCATCTCAATTCCATGTCACAGTCGCTCGAGGCAACCCTCACCCGAGCCTATCCAGTGGAAACCTGGAAACCCGGCGACATCGTCCTGTTGAACGATCCGTACTGGGGAGGGCAGCATCTGCCGGATATCCAGACATTTATGCCAGTTTTCGCCAACGACGAACTGGTGGCGATCGTTGGCACCCTCGCCCACCACCTGGATATTGGTGGCATGCGGCCCGGCAGTTACGCCGGTGATGCGACCGAGATATTTCAGGAAGGACTGCGCATACCACCGATAAAAATCGCCCACAACTATCAGCTAGACCCGCGTTTGATCGACCTGATAGGAGCAAACATCCGGCAGCCAGGAAAAACCCTCGGTGATCTTCGGGCCCAGACCGCGGCACTGGAGATCGGTGAAAAATCGATTCTGGAATTGGTCGAACGCTTCGGTGTCAAAACGTTCTGCGATTTCTCCGATGAGGCTATCACTTCATCTGAGCGGCGTATGCGGGCCTGCCTGAAGGATATTCCAGCGGGAACATATAGCGCCGAGTTTTTCGTGGACGACGACGGGGTGGTAGATGAACCGATCCGCGTTGCTGTCAAAGTTACTATTGGCGATGGCGAAATTGAAGTGGATTTTAGTGGCTCTGATCGGCAACGCCGTGGCCCGGTCAACGCTACCTTGTCCTCGACCGAAGCCGCGACCTATTACGTAATCATGTCGGTCGCCGATTCAACTATTCCAGCAAACTACGGCTGCTACAAGCCGATCCGGATTGTCACCGAGAAAGGATCGGTGGTCGACGCGCAATCACCGGCACCCGTGGTAGGGCGCAATGCGATCACCCATACTATCGCCAACGTCCTTTATGCGGCGTTTTCCCAGGCTCTGCCAGACCGGATTCCCGCTGCCTATTACGGCATGTCCAACGTGCATATTCTTGCCGGGGACAGTGATACCGGAAGCAGTTGGATTTTTTTCGACATCGAAGTTGGGGGCTGGGGTGCGCGGCCGACCAAGGACGGCCCAGATTGCTATTCGCAGGGCATCCATAATCTGGCCAACACCCCCATTGAGATGGTCGAAG
The DNA here is from genome assembly GCA_030747115.1 of Arenicellales bacterium. Classification (GTDB taxonomy): domain Bacteria; phylum Pseudomonadota; class Gammaproteobacteria; order Arenicellales; family UBA868; genus UBA12578. Next base: position 17,492 of record JASLLH010000003.1, on the reverse strand, counting down.
CCACCTACCCGCTGCGTTTTACGCGTTACGAGTTACTCGCCGACAGCGGCGGGGCGGGGAAATACAGGGGCGGCCTCGGGGTTATGCGCGAAATCGAATTTCTCGATCAACGTGGCGTCTTGAATACTCAGTTCGACAAATTCAAAGTGGCGCCCTTTGGCCTTTTCGGTGGCGGACCAGGCGCCTGCGGTAAGCTTTCATTGAAAACCAATGGGCAAACGACCAAACTGCAATCGAAAACGGTGAACCGGGCTCTCAAGCCAGGTGACCGGCTCAGCATGCATACGCAGGGCGGCGGCGGTTTCGGTGACCCGGGCGAACGAGATCCGGAGTTGATTAAACAAGATCTTCGCCAACAGAAGGTCACGCTGGAAGGATTGCAACGGGATTATCGGTTGGATCAGGCCCAAATTAAGGAATACGACAGATGAAAATCACGCGACTTGAAACCATCGTGGTGGATCTGCCCAACCGATGGGAAGGTTATGGTTGGCACGGCCTGCAAATACCCATTGGCAATTACGTGATCCTTCGTATTGAGACTGATTCCGGGATCGTCGGACTCGGTGAAGCGCCGGTGCTGCCCGACTGGGGCGGTGAGCATGGCCGCTATTACGGTGAAGACACCGTTACCGCAGCACACGTGATCGACAAGTATTTTGCTCCCATCCTGATCGGTGCCGACCCGCTCAATATCTCGAAGTTATTGCGCCAGCTTGACGTTCCGCTAAAAGGCCATAAATCAGCCAAATCCGCGGTCGACCTTGCTCTGCACGATATCGCGGGTAAATCAATGGGTGTGCCGGTCTATCAGTTGCTTGGCGGTGCCATGCGCAAGCAGGCTGCCATTTGCCATAGTGTCGGCATTGCCTCACCCGAGTTCGCGGCGACCGAAGCGGCTGGCACGGCGGCCGACGGGATCATGACCATGCAGATTAAGGTCGAGGGAATCCCGGACGAGGACTGCGCCATCATCGAAGCCATACGCGCAACTATTGCCGACGAGGTTGATATCTTCCCGGATATCAACCAGGGCTACAGCAACCCGAAAATGGCTATCAAAGCCATCAGGGCCATGGAAGAACTCGGCATCTGTGCGGTCGAACAACCAGTCGAAGGCCGGCGGCCGATGGCCAGGGTTACCGCCGCAGTGAACGTGCCGGTATGGACTGACGAGGGTGTTTGGTCTCCTTACGATGCCATGGAGGTGGTGCGCCAGGAAAGTGCCGATGCAATCTCCATCTACTACAGCAAATCGGGTGGCTTGCAACAGGCTATGGAGATCGGGGTCATCGCAGCGGCCGCCGGAATGCCAGTGAATTTGAACGGTGCTCTCGAAACAGGCGTCGGTAATGCTGGAAACCTTCACCTCATTGCGGCGCTGCGCGCTGAGGTGCTGCCGTCGGTTATTCCAGTTACCACGATTAAGGGCAAAGAAACGTGCAAGGTTGGCGGTGTTTTCTATACCGATGACATCATCACCGAGCCGTTTCCATATGAAAATGGTTGCCTTGCGATTCCAGATAAGCCCGGACTCGGGGTGGAACTAGATCCCGAGAAAATAGAACGCTACCGGGTCGCTTGAAAAGCGGCGAGCAATCAGTTTTGTACAACAACCGGGGGTGAAGAGCAGCCGCGATGAGCACGGTAGAAGTCGGCTTGCACTGTGACGGCGATGCATGGGAGCCCGAACATCTGACATTTGTCGAGGACGCCGGGTTCGACATTCTGACTACCGGTGAGCATATAGTCTTTCATCGGCCGATCCTGGAGGCGGTATCGGTGCTCGGATACGCGGCTGCGGTGACCAGCAAGATCAAACTGGCACCGGCCACGTTGATTCTGCCGCTACGCCATCCAACCATGGTCGCCAAGTATTTCTCTTCCCTGGACGTGTTGTCGAAAGGCCGCATCATCCTCACGGTTGGCGCTGGAGGAGACTACCCCCGTGAGTTTCATGCCTGTGGTGTGCCAAAGCAGGAGCGTGGCATACGATCGACTGAGGCTATTGAAATCATTAAGAAATATTGGTCCGGTGGGCGCTTCGATTACCACGGGAAAATATTTCAACTGGAGGACGTTGATCTGTTGCCGTTGCCGGTTCAGCCCGGCGGCCCACCAATCTGGGTGTCTGGTCGCTCTAATGGCGCCATGCGCCGTGCCGCTGTTCTCGGCGACGGCTGGCACCCTTATTTTTTCACACCGGCGCAGTGCCGGGAATCTTTTTCTCAGGTTAAGGCAATAGCCGCCGATACAGGCCGCACGCTGCCTGAAAATTATGTTTTTGCGTGCTTCATTTATTGCAGCATGTACGACGATGTGAAAGAGGCGCGTGACCGTGCTGTTGAAACCTTGAACTATCGTTATAAGCAGCCGTTTGAGAAGATCGTGGATAAGTACTGTGCCTATGGACCGCCAAGCCGGGTTGTTGAAAGTCTGTCCCGCTTCGTTGAAGCGGGCGCATCAAAACTCCTGATTGGGCTTATCATGCCTGCCGAGCAACGGCTGGCGTACATCGAGCGCTTTGCAAAGGAGGTGTTGCCGGAATTGCACAGACTCGAGGCTGCGAGTGTGCCCTGACTGGCGTCCACAAGGCCGACTGATTTCGGAGCAGTTATTCGAGGTCGCGCATCGAGACCCAGGCAGAGAGTTGGCTGTCGACCCGACCTCGGGTCGTTTCAGCTACAGTGATGTCGCCAGTCAAGTAGAACGCCTGGCGTTCGGTTTTCGCGAGCTTGGCCTTGGTCCCGACGATATCGTCCTTCTCCAGTTGCCTAACTGGCTTGCCTTCATGGTGTTTCATATCGCTCTGACAACGGTCGGAGCAATATCAGTGAACGTCCCCCCGGGTTACCGGGAAAAGGAAGTTGGCAATATCCTGCAGGTGACCAAGGCTAAGGGCCTAGTAGTACCGGAGTCCTTTCAGGGCTACAACTACCTCGCGCTGGCCGGGACGCTGCGTAGTGAGCACCCGAACCTGCGCCACGTTTTCGTGGTTGGAAAAGGCGCACCGGTGTCGGCGGAGATGATTTCTTACCAGGAACTCATAAGCCAACACGGCGAAATACCCAGGAATCGAGGGGAACTCGCCGTTTTCAAGCCAAAGCCGAACGCCCTCACAGTGCTCAGTTTCACCTCTGGAACTACCGGCGCTCAAAAGGGCGCGATGCTGAGTTCTGAAAACCTGAGAGCCTGGAACCTGGGTTTAGCAGAGCGCTATGGCCTCAACAGGGACGAACGTATATTCGCTTGTTCGCCAATCGGTCATGCTGTTGGGTTTGGCCATGGCTTGCGCATGACCCTTACCCTCGGCGCCAGCATCGTGTTCCTTGACCGCTGGGATCCGGCACGGGCCATCGCATTGATTGCTGAGGAGCGTTGCACCTTCATGGCTGGCGCCACGCCGTTCCTGATGGATCTGGTCAATCACCCGGCAATCGCCGACTACGGCAATTTACCGTCACTGCGATTGTTTCTTTGCGGTGGCGCGTCCATTCCCGAGCAGCTCATGCAAGATGCCCGCGAAGCCTTGCCGCATACCTTTGTCTCGCCACTTTGGGGTATGACCGAGTGCGGTGGGGTAACCACCTGTCCGTTTGCTGCGCCAACAGAAAAACTTCATACCACAGACGGCCTTGCTTGCGCTGGCATGGAACTCAAAGTGGTGGGCCCGGGTGGTCAAAAGCTGCCACCTGGTTGTGATGGTGAGTTGCTGGTGCGCGGGCCTATGGTAGCGTCTGGTTACTACCACTTGCCCGAGATTACGGCCGAGAGTTTCCTCGCTGATGGCTTCTTCCACACCGGCGATCAAGCCCGAATAGACCAAGACGGTTACATCAAGATCACCGGTCGCATCAAGGACCTGATCATTCGCGGTGGCATAAATATCTCACCGGTGGAAATTGAGAACGTACTGTTTTCCCACCCCAGGATTGCCAACGTGGCAGTAGTCGGAATGCCTGACCGGAGGTTGGGAGAGCGGGTCTGCGCGTTCGTTGTTCTGACTCGGGGCGAGAGCCTGGAACTCGATGAAGTGCAACGCTGGATGGCCCAGGCCGGGGTAACTAAAACAAAATGGCCGCAGCGGGTCGAAGTCGTCACCGAATTGCCCATAACGCCATCAGGTAAGGTTAAAAAATTCCGGCTTCGAGAGATGCTTGCTGGGGCTGAGTGAGTCATGTGACTAGAATTGTTGTTTGCCAATGGACAATGTTCATGATGGCAAGGTTACCGAGATGATTGAATTCTTTCTGGCGGCAAGCAACGGGCACAATTCCTGCCAAGGGTAATGCGCATGGCCAGTGATAAAAAACAGCCTGCTGGCCAGAAGTTCGCATTGGAGTCCGCTAAGCAACAAGCGTTGTGGCAAGTTCAATTCCGGCAGATCGTGGCTGACGTTCAGAAGCAAGCCCTTGGTCCAAATTGGACTGCTAACAGTAGCGCCCGCAGCATTGGTTTGCCGCTGCCTCGGAACGATGTGCTTTATAAAGTCCGTGGCACGGCCCGTTATGCGGCAAATATCTCAATGGACGGGATGCTCTATGGCCGCTTTGCACGCAGCCAGGAACCACACGCGCGCATTTTGAATATCGATGTCTCGGCAGCCGCACGAGCTCCCGGTGTTCATGCGATCCTGACTGCCGATGATATCCCGCAGGACCGGCTGCTGGTTGGCACCCACGATAACGACACGCCGATTCTGGCAAAAGATCGGGTGCGTTACGTGGGTGAGCCGATAGTGGCGATAGTGGCGGAGTCAGTGGAGCAGGCGCAGCAAGCCTGCGACCTGGTTGAAGTTGAATATGAGTCGCTGCCGGTAATTTTTACGCCCGAGGAAGCGATCACAGCAGGCGCCTACCAGATCGACGCTGAGGCAGAGGGAAATATCATCACCGAACACCGCCACGCTGTCGGCGACGTGGACGCCGCTTTCGCCGCTGCCGACATCGTGCTCGAAAACACCTTCACCACCGAGCCTATCGATCATTGTTTTCTCGAAGCGCAAGCAGGACTGGCTTTCGTCGATTCGGGCGGTACGCTCAACTTACTGGTCTCGACTCAGTACCCGCACTTCCACCATGAGCAATTGGCCCGGGTCACGGGCTTACCCATGGAGAAGATTTGCGTCATTCAGACGGTCGTCGGCGGCGCCTTCGGGGGTAAGATCGACGACACTATCGAATGCGCGTCTTGTCTGCTGGCGCTGAAAACCAGCCGACCGGTCAGCATGACGCTGACTCGCGAGGAAGTGTTTATTGCCACCACCAAGCGTCACCGCCTGAAATTTCGTCAGAAACTGGCCGCAACAAGAAAGGGCCATCTAACGGCTCTCGAACTGGACATTCTCTGTGATGGTGGAGCCTACCGGTCCTACAGCCGAGTTGTCGCTGGACGCTGTGTCGTGCATGCCGGCATGCCCTACCGATTTCCGAACTTGCGGGTGCATTTCATGACCGCTTTCACCAACCACGTGCCCTCTGGATCAATGCGCAGCTTTGGTGTTGTGAAGATGGCATTCGCACTGGAATCGCATCTGACAGAATTGGCCGCAAAGATTGGTATCAGTCCAATCGAGATTAGAAAGCGCAACGGTTTCGTGGATGGTGATGCGACAAGTACGGGACAGGTGTTACAGGATGTGGGCTTGCTCAAGACCCTTGCCGAAATCGAGCCGGTCTACGAACGAAGAAAACGTGAACTCGCGGCCGTTCACGGCCAGGACCAGATGAATCCCGGGCGTAAACGCGGCCTGGGGGTGGCCTGCCTGGGCTACGGTATCGGGTACAGCGGCATAAGGAATCCGTCGACCGCGCGCTTAGCGGTGTCTGCCGACGGGTTCGTTACCGCATTTTGTGGAACACCGGATATCGGCACCGGCTCGGATATGGCTCTGACCCAGATCGCTGCAGAGGCGCTGGACATCGATCTGGGGCGTCTGCGGGTAGTGAGTGGCGATTCAACCAAAACCGACGACTCTGGGCCAACCTCGGCCTCGCGTACAACCTACTTTTCCGGTAACGCCGTTTGTCTTGCCAGCGAAGATTTCAAACGCCAGTTTTGTACTGCTGTTGCTGAAAAGACGGGCTGCCTGCCGGCTCAGGTGCGCATTGATAACGATCGAGTCATTGTGAGAAACGAGCCGTTGGCGTTCGAGCAGGCCTGTCGGTTGATTGCCGACAATGTTGACGCCATCGTTGGTTACGGAAAATTCGATCCCGACATCGAGGTCGATATCTCAACCTACCAGGGTAACGCCTATCCGACCTACACCTATGGAACTCATCTCGTTGAAATCGAGGTGGATGAAGAACTTGGTTCGGTGGATGTCGTGCGTTACTGGGCAGCACATGATGGCGGTGTTATCGTCAACCCGATTGGTGCGGAAGGCCAGGTTGAGGGCGGAATCGTTCAGGGTCTGGGTATGGCCTTGTGGGAAAAAATCGTGCGGCAAGAAGGCTTTATCGTAAACCCACATTACCGAGATTACCTGCTGCCTGGAGCCATGGACAGCCCAGGAGAGATCAGCGTCTGGTTCGTTGAGAACTATGATCGGACTGGGCCGTTCGGCGCCAAGGGTTTGGCTGAGGCCAGCATTATTCCCGCACCAGGTGCTATCGCTGGCGCGATTTCGGATGCGGTCGGAGTCTGGCCAAGAGGCATGCCCATGGAATCGGAAAAAATCCTTGAGCTTATGGGCCATTATTCGACGGACGCCGCAACAAGCGCCACTGTCAAAGGTCAGCCACGGGAGCCAAGATAGATATGACAGCATGTTTGTACACACGGCTCGACACCGTCGATGATGCGGTCCAATGCCTGGCCAGCGCGGGTGAAGACGGCCACGTTATCGCCGGCGGGGTGGCCTTGGGAATCCTGCTGAACGAACGACTGGTCAAGCCGACCCATTTGCTTGACATTTCCCGCATTAAGGCCCTGAAACGAATCGAGGTTACGGCAGAGGGTGTGCTTAGCATCGGCGCTCTAGCGACTCATCAGGAGGTTCTGACCTCGGCGGTCGTTGCCGCGACCTGCCCTTTGCTAATAAAGATGAGTTCTGAAATCGCCTGTGAGCGAATTCGAAACCGAGGCACCATCGGCGGCAGTATTTGCCTGGGCGATCCACAAGCGGATCCGCCAGTTGCCCTGCTGGCCCTCGATGCTGTAGTTCGGGCCGCTGGCCCACAGGGTTTGAGAGATATTCCCATCCGGACATTTTTCCAGGATGTTTACACCACGGCACTCCAGAGTGACGAGATCCTTCAGGAAATTCGGATTCCCAGAATACCTGATGGCGGTGGTATGGCTTACCAGAAGTTTTCTGCGCGACGCGCGATGGATTACGCCACGACTGTCAGCGCTGCCGTGCAACTGGCCTGCGATCCGGATGACGGGCGGATCATCAATGCTGGCCTGGGCCTTGGCGGCGTTGGCGTGACGCCAGTCTGGTCAAAGGCGATTGCTGACGGACTACTGAACGCGACGCCGTGTCCCGAGATTTTTGCCTGGATGCGCAAGCTGGTGCATGAAGAACTCTCGCCCATCGGAGATCACCTGTATTCAGCGGACTACAAGAGCCATGTGGCTGCGGTTATCCTGCGCCGTGCCACGGAGCGCGCCTATAACCGAGCAGTAGCGGGATCAGATAGAAGATGAGCGTCGATATCAGCCTACGGGTCAATGGGGCCGAACACCGATTAGCGGTGGAACCGACAGAAACTCTAGTGAACGTTCTCCGTAACCGGCTCGGGATGACGGGTACCCACAAAGACTGCACTATGGGAATCTGCGGCGCCTGTACAATCCTTCTCAACGGCCAGCCGGTCAGTTCGTGCCTGCTACTGGCGTGCCAGGCGGATGGCGAGGCGATCAGGACCATTGAAGGGCTGGAACGCGACGGCGCATTGAGTCCGCTGCAGGAGGCTTTTCTGCGCTATGGGGCGGTCCAATGTGGGTTCTGCACCCCCGGCTTTCTCATGACTGCAGTGGCTCTGCTCGAAAAGAATCCTAAGCCCGACAGAAACGAAATCATCGACGCGCTGAAAGGAAATCTTTGCCGCTGTACCGGCTATATGAAGATCGTCGACGCCATAGAGTTTGTGGCGAACAACTGACGCTGAAAAAAGGTTTTTCTTTATCGCGGGAGTGCCCAGTTTGGGTTTTTCGATTAAGAGACTTTATGCCATGCAAATGACCGGCCAACACCGCATTCAAGCAAGCCGAGAATCTAGTTGGGCGGCGCTTAATGAGCGCAATGCCCTGCACCAAGCGATTTCCGGATGCGGGAACATTGACAAGCTCTCGGATACCGAGCTCAAGGCCAAGATCAAGGTCGTCGTCGGACCAGTTGCGATGAAATTAGCTGGCTTGCTGGCAGTTACAACTTGCCTTCTCAGGTAATATGGCTTACCTGTGGGGCAATTACGCGACACGATGCGCTCACCCAGGGTAGACGCGGAAGCGGTAATCGGGCAGGTGTTGGAGTGGCTCGCCGCCGGCCGGCAGGCGGCATTGGCGACGGTGGTGTCCACCTGGGGCAGTTCGCCGCGGCCGGTGGGCAGCCAGTTGGCGGTTAACGATCTGGATGAATTCGCCGGATCGGTCTCGGGCGGCTGCGTCGAAGGGGACGTAATTGAGCAGTGTCGGCGGATCATGGGTGATGGGGGTGCCAGTATTCTGGAATACCAGGTGGCCGATGAGCGCGCCTGGGAAGTAGGCCTGACTTGCGGTGGCACCGTTGTTATTCTGGTCAACACATTTACCGATGTGACCGCCTTGCAAACGTTGCACCAGTGCCAGCGTCAGCGTCAAACGGCCGCTTTGCTGATCCACTGCCAGAATGGGCAACAGGCTACGATCACCGCCAGCACGCTCGGCGCAAGTCTCCCAGTGGGCGGCCCCGATCTGGCACAGCTGCAGGAACGGCTGACAACAGGCACTAGCGGCCTGCTGTCTGCACCCGGCGGACAGTGGTGCTGCCGGGTTTTTCAGCCGCCCTTCCGGTTGGTGGTGGTCGGCGCTGTGCATATATCTCAGGCTCTGGTGCCGATGGCGCAGTTGGCGGGCCTCGATGTAACGCTGGTTGATCCGCGCACGGCGTTCGCCAACAGCGCGCGTTTTCCCGACGCCGAGATCGTAACCGACTGGCCGGACCGGTATTTTGAGCGCCGGCCGCCGGATGCAGCCACAGCTGTAGTGCTGCTCAGCCATGATCCCAAGATAGACGACCCGGCATTGATCGCGGCCCTTGGCTCGCCGGCACCTTATGTGGGCGCCCTGGGCAGTCGCAAAACCCATGCCCGCCGGCTGGCCCGGCTCGCCGAGGCTGGCATTGCGGCGGCCGAGTTGGCGCGTATTCATGCGCCGATCGGCCTGGATTTGGGTGGCCGCAAACCGGCGGATATCGCGATCGCTATACTGGCCGAGATCGTCAGTGTGCGCAGCGGATCGGCCGACGGGCTGTGACTCGGCCCAGCCCGCCAGCGGCTGGCGGCTGTGGCCCCGTCACAGCCGTGATCCTGGCGGCCGGCCACAGCCGGCGCATGGGCCAGCGCAACAAGTTGCTGCTGCCCATTGGCGACACACCCATGATTCAGCACGTGGCACTTGCGGTGCTCGCTTCACGCGCTGATCCCGTCATCGTGGTAACCGGCTTTGAGGGCGCTGCGGTGCGCGCTGCCCTGGCTGGGCTGAAACTGGTGCTCGCCGACAACCCGTGTCCCGACCAGGGCCTCAGCAGTTCCCTGCGGATCGGGTTGAGCGCACTGCCGGCAGACTGCGCCGCTGCCCTGGTTTGCCTCGGTGACATGCCCCGGGTGGGGGCGGTGCATATCGATGCCCTGGTGGCGGCGTTCCAGCAGCACGGGGAAGAGCCGATTTGTGTGCCGACCTACGGGGGCCGGCGCGGCAATCCGGTGTTGTGGCCTGCCCGCTTGTTTGGGGAGATTAAAGCGCTGACCGGCGACGCCGGCGCCCGCGCCCTACTGGCCCGTTACGCGGACCAGGTACTGGCGGTGGCAATGACAGATTCTGCGGTACTGGTGGATGTAGATACACCCGGCTGTCTCGGGCAACTTGACACTTCCACCGATGCCGTTTAATAACTTTCTGGTCGGGGATCGCGTGACAACAAAGTGCTGACGGCGCGGCTGGGGTCGAGCCCCTCGAACAGCACCTGATAAACCTGTTCGGCAATTGGCATCTCCACCGCCATTTCCTGGCTTTTGCGGTGCAGCACGCGGGCCGTGTTGACGCCCTCGGCTTCCTGGCCAATCTGATCTAACACCTGGCCTAGGTCGTGGCCGCCAGCCACTCCCAGCCCCACGCGGCGGTTGCGTGACTGGTCGTCAGTACAGGTGAGAATAAGGTCACCTATGCCGGTTAGCCCCATGAAAGTGTCCGCCTGGCCGCCGAGCGCTTTACCCAGGCGAATCATTTCGGCCAGGCCGCGGGTGATCAGCGCGGCCCGGGCGTTGGCCCCAAAGCCGAGCCCGTCACTGATACCAGCGGCGATGGCCATGACATTCTTGATGGCACCACCCAGTTGTACACCGCGCATGTCAGTGCTGGTGTAGACGCGGGTGCGCTCATCGCGGAACCAGCCGGCAACCGTCTCGGCTTGCGGCTCGGTGGCTGCGGCCACGGTCAGCGCTGTGGGTAGACCCCGGGCCACCTCACCGGCAAAACTCGGCCCCGACACCACTACCGGGGTTGCTGACTCGCCGAGTACCTCGGCGAAAACTTCACTGAGCAACAGCCCGCTGGCGGGCTCGAAACCCTTGGCGCCCCAGCAGATTCGCAGGTCTCCGCCGTCTCCGGACCGACAGCTGGCCAGCGCGCCGAGCACCGGCCGAAAGGCGTGACTGGGAACCGCCACCACCAGGTCGCGGGTCGCTTCGGTAACAGTCGCGAGATCGGCGGTCGCAGTAATATTGGGGCCGAACGGGATACCCGGCAGGTAGCGTTCATTGCTGGCGGTTGCGACCATTTCGCTGACCTGGTCCTGCTCGGGGCTCCACAGTAGCACCCGTCGCCCACAGCGGGCGCTTAATAGAGCGAGGGCAGTGCCCCAGGAGCCGGCACCAAGGACTGCGACAGGCGCTTGGGACGGGGAATTCACGAGCCAGTGATGAGCTGAAAGAATGCGGGCCGGTCGCTGCGTCAGTCACCCTGGCTTGGGGCCGGGTCACCGTTGCCGGTAGCTGTTCGGGATGGCGCAGTTTTTTTCTGCATGTACATGGCATCGAAATTAACTGGACTCAGCAGCAATTGGGGAAAGCCGCCCTTTAAGACCAGTTGTGCGATCGTCTCGCGTAAAAACGGAAAGAGTACATTGGGGCAGGCGGCTTCCAGCATCAGTTCCTGCAACTCGTCAGTGCCGCCCTTGACCGTAAAAACACCGCCTTGTTGCGCCTCTGCCAGGAACACCGTCTGCTGTTGGTGTCGTGCGGTGACCGTAGATTTAAGTACCACCTCATAGAGGTTCTTGTCAGCGTCTAGTTGCCGGTGCTGTATCTCGAGATTTACCTCGGTTTCAGGTTTGTACTCGGACCAGGTGAATACCCCCGGACTGCTGGGCGATTCGAAAGAGATGTCCTTCACGTACACTTGGTGCAGGTTAAACACCGCTGGCGGAGGAGTTTGCTGGTCGGTCATTAACAGAAATGCTTCAACGCGGACGGCTCATGTTCAGCGTTCGATCGGCAGATTCTCTTTCTCCCAGGCCGCGAGACCACCGCTTAACGTGTACACGCGTTTGAATTCGTTCTTGCGCAGAATTCCGGCGCTGCGACTGGCCCGCTGTCCATTGCGGCAGGACAGCACGATGGGGCGGTCCTTGGCACGGTATTTCTGCAGGCGATCGAGGCTGTCCTTGACTTCAGCAGCGGGGATGTTGATAGCCGAGGGAATGTGACCTTTGCGAAACTCCTCGCTATCACAGACATCGACGACCACGGCGTTTTCGTGGTTGATGAACTGAGGTAATTGTACCGCGCTGATCTGGGTACTGTGGCCGGCGCCGCGGCGCATGGTATCGATGCCGATCAGCAAAGAGATGACGATTAAGGCAGCAAAAAGGTACCAGTTGTTGGTAATGAATTCGATATCCATGGAATCTACAACGGCTCAGCAGGGGGGCGTAGTGTACAGCAGGGCGGTGCTGCGGTTGGCCCCACGGGTGGGATACACCGGCAAGTCAGTCAGTTGTGGGAACTACAAAAAGCGTCGCGCATAGTGGCCATCAACTGCAGAATCTTCTGGTCGCCGATCCGGTAGAAGACTTTGTTGGCATCCTTACGCGAGGCGAGAATGCCCTTGTCGCGCAGGATCGCCAGGTGTTGGGAGATATTGCTCTGCGAGGTGCCAACCAGATCCACCAGATCCTGCACGCTGGTCTCACTGCTTCCGGCCAGGATGCAGAGTATCTTAAGCCGCAGGGGGTGACCCATGGCTTTGAGCGCCCGCGAGGCGGTGTAGAGGTCGGCCTCGTCGGCTAGGAAAAACTGGCTCGGAGTTTCCCCGCTGGCGGCATATTCGGTTTCGGGCGTAGCCAATGCCATGAGTACTTAGGTTCCCCCAACAAACTAATATTAAACAAACGTTATACAATAATGTTCCGATTGTCCAGTCCCGGAAATGATCCGGCTGACTCCTACTGGGAGCGCCTTGTCGACGCGCCAACGCTGGACTGCCGCGGGGGCAACGAAAGCCTACAGCGGCGAGCGTTATACTGCGGGCAGCACCGGCTGTTGTGCGCACCTTAATTGCGCAGGACCTCCAAGAACATCGCCATGATCCGCTCAATCCGCTACTTGCTCGTTTTCCTGTGCCTGTTGACCTTGGCCGGCGGGATCCATACGACGAGCGCTGCCGAAGGCTCTGGCAGTGCCGAGCTACCCATTGAGGAGTTGCGGCTTTTCGCCGAGATCTTCAGCAAGATCAAAACCGACTATGTCGAGGAGATCGACGATGCCACGCTGCTACAGGATGCCGTACGGGGTATGCTGAATGGCCTTGATCCCCACTCAGGCTACCTTGACCCGGAATCGCTGCGCGAGATCAACATCGACACCCGTGGCGAGTTCGGTGGGCTTGGCCTGGAGGTGACTCTGGACGATGGCGTGATCCGCGTGGTTACCCCACTCGATGGAACGCCGGCGCACAAAGCGGGACTGCAAAGCGGCGACCTCATCATCCAGCTAGATGACCTTGTGGTAAAAGGCTTGTCGCTGGACGAGGCGGTGGATCGAATGCGTGGCCGCCCCGGTACCCAGATCGTGCTGACGATCATGCGCGAGGGCGCGGCTCAGCCCTTCGAAGTGACACTTAAGCGAGCCATCATCCAACTCCAGAGTGTCCGTACAGAGGTATTGGAGGAGGGGTTCGGCTATGCCCGCATCAGCCAGTTCCAGGCGGGAACCGCGGTTTCGCTGCGGCGTAAACTCGAGCACTTGGCCGAGACCGCCGGCGGCAGTCTCGCGGGACTGATACTGGACCTGCGCAACAACCCGGGCGGTGTGCTCGATGCCGCGGTCGAGGTCAGCGATTTGTTTTTGCGTGAAGGTGTGATCGTCTTTACCCATGGCCGTGCAGCAGATGCCGGGCTGACCTTTGATGCTACCCCGCACGACGCGCTGGACGGCGCACCGCTGGTGGTGCTGGTAAACGGCGGTTCGGCTTCAGCCTCGGAAATTGTGGCTGGCGCCTTGCAGGACCACGGTCGTGCGTTGATCCTCGGCCAACAGACCTTCGGCAAAGGCTCAGTCCAGACTATTTTGCCGATGAACAATGGCGCGGCGCTGAAACTGACCACGGCCCGTTACTACACGCCTAGCAAGCGCTCGATACAGGCTACCGGCATCACACCCGACATCATTAGCCGCCAACTCGAACCGAAAGTCCTGAACACCGATGGCCAGGCAGAGCTGCGCGAGTCGAGTCTTGCCGGCCACCTCGAGAACGAGAACGGGGGCAATGCGATTGACGAGGCAGATGTCGAGGCCGTGCGACTACAGGATCGTGACTTTGAAGTTGGTGAAGCCTTGAACGTACTCAAGGGCATGGCCATCGTTCGCCGGCAGTCTTCCTAAGACACCACCACTGCGCTGGTCGGTTATGCCCGCAGCTAGTCGGTGGTGTGGCAGCGCCACGAACGTACCGTAGTTTCACGGGCATCATCGAACAGCCACAATGCACCCGGCGTCACCCGAGTAGTGGGCTTTCTTTTATTGGAATCTGTTCGGGTCTTGCCGGCCCAGCGCAGCATCAGAATGCTGTTCTCGGAGCAGTCACTCGCGGCATACACTGAACAGACAGAAAAACCGACCTGAGCTACACGGTGCAGGTCCAGCGCCAGTGGCAGATTGTGACAGCCCGGTGCCGCCCGGTTGGGGATCAGTGACAGTTCAACAGGCTGATTCTGGTTGTTGAGCCGGTAAAAACGGATCTCTGTCGGTTTTTCCGGGAACGGCTCGTGGGCACAGGCCCCAAGCAGCAGGACAATGGCTGCACAGGCGCAGGCCCGGCGCAATCCAGCTCCGTCTAACACCATTGGTGGGCGCTGGCGGGTTGGAACAGGCCCGGTGAGCCGGCTCATTGCTCGTTCAATTTTGGCCTTAGGTATGATCAACGTTTGCGATGCTGGATGCGTGGTTGGCCGGAATATCACAACACCCATCTTCCACTACCGCAGATGCCGGCGCAAGGGATTGTAGTGAGGGCCTGGCCCAGGGTCGGCGTATACTCCGGTCACAGTTCTTAACTAAACCGGCGCGCCCCGTACGGCCCGTATCCGGACCGGCTCTTCATGTAATGCCCGATAAACTGGTCCTCGTCGACGGCTCTTCTTATCTGTACCGGGCGTTTCACGCTATGCCTGCCTTGACCAACTCCCGCGGCGAGGCGACCGGTGCGGTCTACGGCATTGTCAACATGCTGCGGCGATTGTGCAAAGAGTACGATATGGCCTGTTTTGCCGTGGTCTTCGACGCGCCGGGGGGCACCTTTCGTGACCGGCTCTACCCCGAGTACAAGGCCAATCGTCCACCCATGCCCGAAGACCTCCGCGCCCAGGTCGAGACAGTGCATGCAGTGATCAAGGCGCTGGGTCTGCCGTTATTGTGCGTAGCCGACGTCGAGGCTGATGATGTCATGGGGACCCTGGCTTTGACAGCGGCACAAAGTGGCATGGATACGGTCATCGTCAGCGGCGATAAAGATCTGGCCCAACTGGTTGGGCCACATGTGCTGATGAGCGACAGTATGAAGAACGTCACCTACGATGCCGCTGGAGTCGAAGACAAGTTCGGGGTGCCGCCGGAGCGCATCGTGGATTATCTGGCGCTGGTCGGTGATGCCTCGGACAACATTCCCGGTGTGCCCAAGGTAGGGCCCAAGACTGCAGCCCGATGGTTGCAGGAGTACGATTCATTGGACCAACTGGTCGCCCATGCCGACGAGGTGAGTGGCAAAGCAGGTGAAAACCTGCGCGCGTCGCTGGAGCAATTGGCGCTGTCCCGGCAACTTGCTACCATCAAGTGTGATGTGCCGCTCGACCAGGATCCCGGCAGCCTGCGGCCCGTCGCCGCCAACGAACAAGCGCTGCGGGAACTCTACGCCCACCTCGAGTTCAAGACCTGGCTGGCCGAACTTGGCGGCGTCGACGCGGCGGACAACGAGCAAACGACGGCATACCAGGTTATCCTCGATCAGAGATCGCTGGCTGCATGGATCAGGCGGCTCGAGCAGGCGCCGCTCTTTGCATTTGACACCGAGACCACTTCGCTCAATGCAATGCAGGCGCGTATCGTCGGCGTTTCCTTCAGCGACTGCCCCGGGGCGGCCGCTTACGTACCGTTGGCGCACGACTACCTCGGCGCGCCAACGCAACTGCCGCGGGCGGCGGTGCTGGAGCAGTTGCGGGAGCTGCTGGAAGATCCCGATCGGCCCAAGGTCGGACAGAATCTCAAGTACGACCGCACGGTACTCCTGAACCACGGCATCGAACTCAAGGGAATTCGCTTTGACACGATGCTGGAGTCCTACGTGCTGGACAGCACCGGTTCGCGGCACGACATGGATTCGCTGGCGCTCAAGTACCTGGGACACAAGACTATCCACTATCAGGATATTGCCGGCAAGGGTAAGGGTCAACTGTCCTTCAACGAGGTGGTGTTGGACAAAGCCGGGCCTTACGCCGCTGAGGATGCTGACATCACCCTGCGTTTGCACCAGGCCTTGTATCCACGGCTGCAGGCTGAACGGTCGCAATGCGACCTGTTCGAGAGCATCGAGATGCCACTGGTGCCGGTGTTGTCACGAATTGAGCGCACCGGTGTCAAGGTGGATTGCGGCATGCTTGCCAGTCAGAGTGCCGAGCTTGGCGAGCGCATACAGGCCCTGGAGGCGCGCGCTCACCGGCAGGCGGATGGCGCCTTCAACATCGCTTCGCCGAAACAGATACAGGAGGTGTTGTTCGAGCGCCTTGGCCTGCCGGTGCTGGCGAAGACCCCCAAAGGGCAGCCGTCCACTGCTGAGGGTGTACTGGCCGAACTTGCCGAGCAGCATGAACTGCCGCGACTGATACTGGAGCACCGCACCTTGAGCAAGTTGCGCTCTACCTACACCGAAAAGCTGCCAGGTTTGGTTAACCCAGACACCGGCCGGGTACACACCTCCTACCACCAGGCTGCGGTGGCGACCGGGCGACTCTCTTCCAGCGATCCGAATTTGCAGAATATCCCAGTGCGCACCGCGGAAGGTCGACGCATCCGCGAAGCCTTCGTGCCCGATCCGGGGTCAGTACTGGTATCGGCAGACTATTCGCAAATCGAGTTGCGCATCATGGCGCACCTGTCCGCCGATGAGGGCCTGCTGGCCGCGTTCGAACAGGGTGAGGATGTACACCGGGCGACAGCGGCAGAAGTTTTCGGCGTACCACTGGCCGATATAAACAGTGACCAGCGGCGCAGCGCCAAGGCCATCAACTTCGGCCTGATCTACGGTATGTCGGCTTTCGGCCTTGCCCGCCAACTCGGCATCGACCGCAGCGAGGCCCAGCAATACATCGATCTTTATTTCTCGCGCTACCCCGGCGTACGTGCCTTCATGGACGCCACCCGCGAACTGGTCCGCGAGCGACGTTACGTGGAAACGGTCTTCGGCCGGCGTTTGTTTCTGCCAGATATCGCCGCCAGCAACCACGCCCGCCGCCAGGGCGCAGAACGTGCCGCCATCAACGCGCCCATGCAGGGTACAGCGGCCGATCTTATCAAACTGGCGATGTTGGCAATGGATGAGTGGTTGTCCCGGAACAGTTCCGCTAGCCGCGTCATCATGCAGGTGCACGACGAATTGGTATTGGAGGTGCCGGCTGACGAAGCCAGCACCGTGACTGATGCGCTGGTGGAACTGATGAGTGGCGTCGCTACGCTCAAGGTGCCGCTCAAGGTCGATGTTGGCAGGGGCGACAACTGGGCCCAGGCCCACAGTTAAGC
>JASLLH010000039.1:0-15814 GCA_030747115.1 Arenicellales bacterium | reverse complement strand
CAGCCCAGGCGCATTATCTGGTCGTAGCGGTAACGCGGAAAGGTGGCCCGGAACCACAGGAACAAAAATGCGATCACGGCAAGTTTGCCGAAAAACCAGAAAAAGCCAGGCAACCACGTAAATGGTGCGATCTCGAGCGGCGGTTGCCAGCCACCGAGAAACATCAGCACCGTCAACGCCGAGATCAGCAGCATGTTCGCGTATTCGGCCAGGAAGAACACAGCGAAACCCATACCCGAATAGTCGACATGGAACCCAGCCACGATCTCGGACTCGCCTTCAACTACATCGAACGGCGACCGGTTAGTTTCGGCCACCCCGGAAACCAGGTAGACGACAAATAACGGCAGTAACGGGATGAAGTACCACTGGTGAATGCCACCGGATTGGGCCAGCACGATTTCCCGCAGGTTAAGGCTGCCGGCAGCCATGAGCACTCCCACCAGGGCGAAGCCCATCGCAATTTCGTAGGCGACGATCTGCGCAGCAGAACGCATGGCGCCGAGAAAAGCGTATTTTGAGTTAGAGGCCCAGCCGGCTATTACCACGCCGTACACCCCCAGCGAAGTCAACGCGAGTACAAACAACAGGCTGGCGTCAATGTTGGCGAGGATCAGTGTACCGGTGAACGGAATTACCGCCCACGCCCCGATCGCCGGCGCCAGTGACAGTACTGGAGCCACAATAAACAGATAACGATCAGCGTTGGTCGGAATGAGCATCTCTTTGAACATCAATTTGAGCGCATCCGCGATCGGTTGCAGCCAGCCGCGCGGCCCGACTCGGTTCGGGCCGATCCGTACATGCATGTAGGCGATCACTTTACGCTCCGCATAGGTGTAATAAGCGACGGCAACCATCAACGGCACTAAAATCAATGTGATCTTGATGGCAATCTGAAAAAAAAGCGGCACGGCATCCCAGAGTGCGAGCAGGGTTTGTAGGGTTTCCATACTGGCTAGTTTGCCACCGTGACCCGAACCCACTGAGCGTCACCAAGTGGAGCAGTGCTACAGTTAGCCGCTGGCAGGTACACGCAGCCTTTTGGCACCCGCGGATCATCGGCGGCGCGTAAACGGACGGTGGCGCCATTTGCGCTCACCTGTACTTGTTCGCCGACATGAATATCGCGCTGAGCTAAGTCTTCGACATGTAGCCCCGCTACCAGGTCCGCTGCATCTGCCGTACGCTGAAGCGCACGGGCTCGCCGTACCACTGGGTCGGTGGCATAAATCGGCACATCGGCAATGCGGGCAAGATCGTCGCTATCGATCGCTGCCTTACCTGGCACTTTAACCGCCGCCCCAAACGGCACCCGCACCCTGGGCCCAGGAGCCAGGTTAAGTTCAGCCGATACCTGCTCCAGGCTGGCATACGCAAAGCCCGGAAGATCCAGCAAGTTGGCCAGGACCCGCAGAATTTTCCAGCCAGGCCGGGCCTCGGCCCGTGGCACCGTGGCGGCGCGGGAAAACTGGGCCTTGCCGTTAAGGTTAAGGTAAGTACCGGCGCTTTCAGTGTAAGGCGCAAGCGGTAACACCACATCAGCCTGCGCGGGCACAGCCGAACGGTAACTGCTGATGCAAACCACAGTGCTTGCCCGCTGAAGCGCCCCCTTAATTGCTTGCCCATCCACGCAATCAAGCCCCGGCTCCATGCCAAAAAGCACCAGTGCATCGAGTGCACCCTGCGCCATTTCGCTAGCGTTTAAGCCGGGTGCTACAACGGGCACGCCACCGGCCTGGCGATGCGGCACACAGCCCGCCAGCCAAGCACCCGCACTGTTGGCTTCGGCCAGCCAGCCAAGTCGAGCGCCGGTACTATTGGCAATCCACGCGGCGGCAGCCTTAAGGCCAGCGGCATCGGCGTGGTTAAGTGCGTTTTGCCCCAGCAAAATGACTGCTCCCTTGCCCGCGCCGAGCAGTAGCTCGGCCAGCTCTGAAACAGCCTCACAACTGACTTCGCTTTGTGCTCGCTTCCCAATCGCCCCGGGCAACGAACTGTCTTTTTTCCCCGAAAGAGCCACGGCAACAGCGGCCAGCCCTGCGGGCAGTTGCTGTGGCGGCAAAATTGCCCTAGGCCCACAGTCGAAATTGAGGTCGTAACTCAGCGTATCGAGAACCCCAACGCGGCCACCGGTTGCAACCATCCGCCGTAATCGCAGAGCCAGCAGTGGCAACTCTTTGCGCAGATTGCACCCTACCAGCAACACGGCGCTCGCTTGCTCCAGCGCCGTCACCGGTATCTCAAGCCCCGGGTAAAGCGGTGCCTCGGCATCATCCGAAAAATCCTGGTGCCGCAACCGGTGATCGACATTGGAAGAGCCCAACGAGCGCATAAGCTTCTGTAACAAGAAAAACTCTTCCATTGTCGCCATCGGCGTACACAACGCCCCGATTGCGTCACCACCAGCGCGCTCGCGAGCCTCGTTCAAGCCTGCGGCTGCTCGAGTCAAGGCCTGCTCCCAACTCACCTGTTCAAATCCATCCACACCACGCACCAGGGGTAGAGTTAAGCGGTCAGGTGAGTTCACACCCTGGTAGCCGAAGCGGTCCCGGTCGGACAGCCAGCATTCATTAATATCTTCATTTATCTCAGGCAGCACCCGCTTAACTTCGCCGTTGGCGGTCTGCACCCGCAGGTTTGAACCCAGACAATCATGTGGGCTAATTGCCAAATGGCTCTTCAACTCCCACGGTCGGGCGCTGAATCGATATGGCTTTGAGGTCAATGCGCCCACCGGACACAAGTCAATCACGTTGCCGGAGACCTCGCTGTCGAGAGTGTCATCAAGGTAGGTTTGAATAGCCATATTTTCCCCACGCCCGGTCGCCCCCAATTCCACAACCCCTGCCACTTCGCGACCGAAACGCACACACCTCGTACAGTGGATACAACGGCTCATCGCTGTAGCAATCAACGGACCAATATCGCTACTTGAAACAGCCCTTTTCTGTTCCCCAAAGCGGGAATGATCCGCACCGTAGTCGATCGCCTGGTCCTGCAGAGGGCACTCCCCGCCCTGGTCGCAGATCGGGCAATCCAAGGGGTGATTGATGAGCAAGAATTCCATGGTAGCTTGTTGTGCCGCCTTGGCCGCTACTGAGGTCGTGTGCACCACCATGCCGTCGCTGACCGGAGTAGCACAGGCCGGTAGTGCCTTCGGTGCTTTTTCCACTTCGACCAGGCACATGCGGCAACTTGCCGTTAAAGATAACTTTTCGTGGTAGCAAAAGCGTGGAATATCGATACCTACGGCATCGGCCACTTCGATAATCATGGCGCCGGCCTTGGCTTCGCACTCCCGCCCGTTGATGCTCAACTTGACCAGTTCTGTCATGGTGACCTCAAGCCGCCTCGCAGCCGCTGATCATGGCCTCAAACTCGTGCCGGTAATGCTTGAGAAAGCTTTGTACCGGCCAAGCAGCAGCATCCCCTAGTGCGCAGATAGTCGCCCCCTCAATCCCGTCGGCCACCGATTTGAGCGTATCCAGATCTTGCGGTATTCCATTGCCGGCACGAATACGTTGCACTAGGCGATAGAGCCAACCAGTGCCTTCGCGACAGGGCGTGCATTGGCCGCAGGATTCCACAAAATAGAAATACGAGATCCTTTCAAGCACTTCCACCATGCAAGTAGTATCATCCATTACAATGACTGAGCCTGCACCCAAGGCCGAGCCTGCTTGCGCCAGCGAGTCAAAGTCCATTGTGCATTGCATAATGGTTGTGGCTGGCAGCACCGGCACCGAGGAGCCACCAGGAATCACCGCCTTCAATTGATGGCCAGCACGCACCCCGCCAGCCATTTTCAACAACTCAGCAAATGGCGTGCCGAGGTTGACCTCATAGTTTCCCGGCTTTTGAACATGGCCGGAGACCGAAAAGATCTTGCTGCCAGCACTGTTTGCGACACCAAGGTTGGCAAACCATTCTGACCCATTGCGGATGATCGGGGGTACCGACGCTAGAGTTTCGGTATTGTTTACCGTGGTAGGCCGACCAAAAGCGCCAACTTGGGCCGGGAACGGGGGTTTAATCCTGGGCTGCCCTTTCTTCCCTTCCAGGGACTCGAGTAACGCGGTTTCCTCACCGCAGATATACGCGCCCGCACCACGTTGGCTGTGCAGTTCGATATCAATCCCTGAGCCTTTGAGATTTGCACCTAACAGTCCGGCTGCACGGGCTTCAGCGAGTGCGCTTTCAAAACGCTGCCAGGGCTCGAAATATTCCCCCCGAATATAGTTGTAGCCAACCGTTGCACCGATGGCGTAGCCGGAAATTGCCAACCCTTCAATAAGTTGGTGCGGGTTGAAACGCAAAATATCCCGGTCCTTGAACGTACCGGGCTCGCTTTCGTCGGAATTACAGACAATATAACTTTGGCCGGCGTGTGCCCGTGGCATGAAGCTGAACTTGAGTCCGGTCGGAAATCCGGCACCGCCACGGCCCCGCAGACCTGACTCTTTGATCACCTGTATCAGTGTTTCAGGTGGCGTTCTCTGATCGAGGATGTTCTCCCACGCTGAATAGCCCCCGCGCTCGCGATAGGCACGTAAAGTCCAGGGCCTTTCAATATCAGGCTCGGGCAGGCAAACGTAACAGCGTCCCATCGTATTTACTCGTATTTCTCGAGAACCTTACCTAATGTTTCCAGGTTCAGGTTCTCGTGGTAATCATTGTCAATCATCATCATCGGAGCACCATCGCAAGCGCCGAGGCATTCAGCCTCACTCAGAGTGAAACGTTGATCCTCGGTGGTCTGTCCGTTTTCAACTGCAAGCTCCTGGCGTAGTTGTTGCATAATTTGTGTCGAGCCGCGCAGCATGCACGACACGTTAGTGCATACCCGAATCTGGTGCCGACCCACTGGCCGGGTGTAGAACATGTCGTAAAAGGTGGCCACTTCGAACACCTCGATCGGCTGCAGGCCCAATATCTCAGCAACTGCCCGGATCACTCCATCCGACACCCAGCCGTGTTCGGCCTGGGCATAACGTAGCCCTGACTTGGCTGCGGCCCGTGCGGTTGGATACTTGACGATCTCGGCTTCGATCTTCTCCCGTACAGAATCGGACAGACGGTAGGCTCCTTGTCCGGTCATCGGTCGATCTCCCCGAAAACGACGTCCAGGGTGCCGATAATCGCGACCACGTCCGCCAGCATATGGCCGCGCGACATCTCATCCAGCGCTGCCAGGTGCGGAAATGCCGGCGCGCGAATCTTCAGCCGATAGGGCTTGTTGGCCCCGTCAGAGACCAGATAAATGCCGAATTCTCCCTTGGGTGCTTCGACCGCCTGATAGACCTGTCCCTCGGGCGTGCTGTAGCCCTCACTGAACAGCTTAAAGTGGTGAATCAGCGACTCCATATCTGCTTTCATCTCGACCCGTTGGGGCGGCGCCAGTTTGTGGTCGTTAACCATCACCGGTCCAGGGTTTGCCCGCAACCAGGCGATGCACTGCTGGATGATCCGGTTTGACTGACGCATTTCCTCAACCCGCACCAGATAGCGGTCATAGCAGTCCCCGGTGACGCCGACCGGGATGTCAAAATCCATTTCTGGATAAACCTCATACGGCTGTTTGCGGCGTAGGTCCCACTTAACCCCGGACCCCCGCAGCATCGGCCCAGTGAAGCCTAGTTGCAGGGCACGTTCATGGCCCACTACCCCGATATCGACGGTGCGTTGCTTCCAGATACGGTTATCCGTCAGCAGCGTTTCATACTCATCGACACACCCAGGGAAACGATTGGTAAAGGATTCGATGAAGTCAAGTAATGAGCCCTCGCGGTTAGCGTTCTTTGCCCGGGTTTCTTTTTCATTGTGCACTCGCGACGCAGAATACCGGGGCATTTTCTCCGGCAGGTCGCGATAGACCCCGCCGGGTCGAAAATAAGCTGCGTGCAACCGAGCTCCCGATGTTGCCTCGTAGATGTCACACAAATCCTCGCGCTCGCGAAAAGCGTAAAGGCAGATCGCCATCGCGCCGACATCGAGGCCATGGGTGCCAATCCACAGTAAATGGTTCCGAATCCGGGTAATTTCGGCAAACATCACCCGGATGTACTGCGCCCGTAAGGGTGGCGTAATTCCCAGAAGTTTCTCAATTGCAAGAACGTAAGCGTGTTCATTGCACATCATGGACACGTAATCCAGCCGATCCATGTAACCAATGCTGTGATTGTAGGGTTTGCTCTCGGCGAGTTTTTCGGTCGCTCGGTGCAATAAGCCAATGTGTGTATCGATTCGTTTTACCACCTCGCCATCCATTTCCATCACCAAACGCATGACGCCGTGGGCCGCCGGGTGTTGCGGACCGAAATTCATGGTGTAGTTGCGAATCTCAGTCACGCGCGGGTCCTCGCCGTATCACCCGTGGTACGGTTACCCGGGGCTCAATCGATACTGGCTCGTATACCACCCGGCCTTTTTCTTCATCAAAGCGCATCTCAACATGTCCGCTCAAGGGGAAATCTTTACGAAACGGGTGACCGATAAAACCGTAATCGGTGAGAATGCGGCGCAGGTCTGGGTGACCTTCGAACAATATCCCGAAAAGATCGAATGCCTCGCGTTCGAACCAGTCGGCCGCGGCCCAGATATTCACCACACTGGCGACCACCGGCTGCTCTTCCGGCAGTTTTGTCACTACCCGCAGCCGCTGATTGTGGGTGACGGAAAGCAGGTGATAAACCACAGCGAAGCGCAGACAGGACGGGTGCTGGGCAGCTTGACCAGCGTAAGTGCTGTAATCTACGCCGCACAGGTCGATAAGTTGCTCGTATCGACAACTGGCATCATCGCGCAACTCGGTCAATAAGCCGATAAGGTGACCTGCTGGCACCGTGACCGTGTTCTCACCGCAGGCACTGTCGATCGAACCCTGATGCGCAGTAACGATCTCCTGCAGCTGCTTAAGCCGTTGTACTGAGTTATTCAAACAGCATCCTTTAACTCAGCGGGCAATGGTGTTGGTGCGCTTGATCTTCTTTTGCAACTGGATGATCCCGTAGATCAGTGCTTCAGGAGTCGGCGGGCACCCGGGAACGTACACGTCCACCGGCACGATTCGGTCACACCCCCGAACCACCGAGTAAGCGTAGTGATAATAGCCACCGCCATTGGCACAGGAGCCCATCGAGATCACCCAACGCGGCTCAGGCATCTGGTCGTATACGCGTCGCAATGCCGGCGCCATCTTGTTGGTCAAGGTGCCAGCTACAATCATCACATCGGACTGGCGCGGACTGGGCCGGAAAAACATTCCAAAGCGGTCCAGGTCATATCGCGAAACTCCAGCATGAATCATTTCAACTGCGCAACAGGCAAGCCCAAAGGTCATCGGCCACATTGACCCGGTTCGCGCCCAGTTGATGAGGTCGTCGAGGCGCGCGGTGGCCCAGCCCTGCTCGAGCATGCCTTCAAGGGGCATCAGCGAGTCATTCCCATTCCAGTGCCCCTTTCATCCACTCGTAAATAAACCCAACAACCAGCACCAGCAGGAAGATCACCATCGCCAGGAAGCCGAACAGGCCGATTTCGTCCAATACGATGGCCCAGGGGAAAAGAAAGGCGATCTCAAGGTCAAAAATAATGAACAGAATCGCGACCAGGTAGTAGCGGACATCAAACTTCATCCGCGCGTCTTCAAATGCCTCGAAACCGCACTCGTAGGGGGAAAGTTTCTCGTCGTACGGCTTGTGCGGGGCAAGCAGCTTACCCGCAACAAGGCAGATTGCTCCTATGACAACTCCTGTCAGTAGGAACAGCAGGACGGGCAGATAATTCTGGAGCATCCAGCCGGGGGTTAGTGGCAGAACTGCGGAAAATCGTAACCGAGATTCTAAATTCCGCGCTTACTAGGGTCAACCATAAACATCAATTCGCACTGGCAATTCTCAAAATAATAAATCAGAATTCTTTTGCCTGACCCTGGTTACTGCCCCTACGTGCCAACTGGTTGAGCCGGAAATCTGTCGCAGACAGAGATAGCATCCAGCAGCCAGTTAAATGTCAGCCCAGTTAAGAATCAGTCGTATCGACAACGGGCCGGTAAAGGCCGCTGTCCCCATGCTAGCGGGTTCCAGGATGAGCCATGGGTCTGGCCCTGTGATATGGAAATAGAGTCTTTCGCCAAACCGGCCGACTTCAAGCTCGTTCAGCTGCCTCGGCGTTATGGCATCCACCTGTTCAGCGGTGAAAAGCGCCGTCGCACCAGCGTTTCCAAGCACTTCGAAAGCCTCGATTAGCACGAAACGCGCACCATCAGGACAGTGTTGGTCAACCGGGTCTATGCGTAGTCGGCTAAAAGCCCCGGTGCTTGTCGGTAGGTGCAACGCCACGGCCTGACGACCTGCGGTCTGCAATGCCACTGACACCGAATGATCCTCGCTGAATTCTTCCCCGGGACTGGCCCAGTAAACCGTCGTGCGGCTGGGGTCCCCGGCTACAGGCCGCAGTGGTCGCGCCAGTACGGCCCGCGGACCGGAGCCCGTGTCGCCACCCTGCTGTTGTCGCCAGGGGGTCCAGCTTAGGCCCGCAGCGGAAAACGCCAGCGCCGCTAATTCCTCACCCAGTTCGATTTTGGCAAGCACTGGCAACACTGCCAGGTCATCTCGGCAGGTTTGAATGAATCCCGTCAGCGCACCCAGGTACCATGAGGTCGAGTCCCTGCCTTGGTTATCGGCTGCGGGTTCCATTACGCTCGGCCTTTCGAGCAGCAAGCAGCCATTTTCATCGACCAGCATATTTGCCGGGCTATCGCCTATCGAATACCCCTTCGTCCCGTTGCTTTGCACCAGCAGTTGGCGATATGTGTCGGCAAGCACCCGAGTCAAAGCCGTCAGGTCAGTGGCGGCAGCGGCCTGGCGCAACCAGTAGTGGTAGAGCGGTTCGCCCTGTCCCACTGACCCAACCGGCTTCCCCGGGCCCGCGCTCGAGTGGCGTCTCACTTGGTGTTCCCCGGACAAAAAACAACTGCCGGGGTTAACGGTATCGCCAACTGTACGTTCGAATTCGATCCAGTCAAAACATACCACTTTGTCGAGCACGCTCTGATCGTGTCCGAGAACCATACCCAGGGAGTCAGCACATTCCCCCAACAGACCGGCTTCGCTGAGCGCACCCTGCAACAAAGACAACGGCACTGAAGCCTGCCAGGGCGTGATCCGACTGACCGGCCGAACCCGGCTAGCGAGCGCCGCGGCGCCAGCACCGCCGGCGCCGCGGTCGCTGACTGCTGCCTCGGGTAATTTGTAATCCGGCAACGGGTAGAAAAACCGGTTTGGCACCGCAAGTTCTGCAAACAGTTGCCGCCATCGGTGTGGCGTAAAGGTAACAATGCCGTCGACGTTTTTTGTCGCGACACCATCCGCCGGTGCGGCAGGATAGCCAGCAATGCCGCACCAGGGACGGGCGAGATGATCTTCAGGCGCCCCGACAAGATACTTAAGCCCAATGCGGTTCTCAATTGCAATCACCACGATGCCGCCTGGAGCCAATGCGCCCAGGGCGCTCCGCAGTAACGCTTTAACCTGCTCTGAAGAACAAAGTCCAGTCGGGCTATACCGCTGGGCGTACTCCAGTACACCGATAAACAGGACCAGATCGTAGGTAGCGGCTGGAAATTCGAGTTCCGCGGCATTAGCGCAGACCACGGCTACCTGTTCCAGGTCTTCGCACCGAAGCCGGGTAAGACCGGCGCGCACCGGACTGCCCTCTATTGCGTCCACCACAAAGCCATGGTCTCCTAGGTAGCGGCTCAGTGCACCACAGCCCGCGCCAACCTCCAGTACGCGGCGATGGCTATCGAGTTGCAGTCCTTTGAGTATATTGGCCCGCAACGGCGATAGGTGATAACAGAGCGACCAGTCGTCGTGAACTACAGCAAAACGAGGCGCATTCCAGCGGCGATCACTGGACTCGCGCAGAATCTCCTCCAGCGCCACTTCCTCGGCCGCACCATCGCTATAGTTGAAGTCGCCATTCACCAGCGGCATCCAGACGCCGTTCTCACAGGTGAGCGCATTGGATCGCAGCAGCAGCGGCTTGGCGATGGGCATTGTCAGATCGGGCCGGAAGCCCTCAACGAGATAGCAGGCTATCGGCCTGGTGGAAGCCGGGCCTGCAAGTTAAACAATGGTGCCGAAGGCCGGACTCGAACCGGCACGGCTCGCGCCACCGCCCCCTCAAGACGGCGTGTCTACCAGTTCCACCACTTCGGCACACTGGGGTTTCAATCCAGCAGGGCTGGACCGCGTCACTCAATCACCGTTATCTGAGCCTGGTACAGTGGGCACATCGGCTCCGCTTTGCTCGGGCATGTCGGCAGGCGCTGTGCCCGCTTCCGGCATCGGCGTCGATTGCTCAACTACGCTTTTCGAAGCACTGCTTTGCTGCGTGTAAATATACGCCAAGCTGAGGCCGGTGACGAAAAACACAGCGGCCAGCACCGCTGTAGTTCGACTGAGGAAACTGCTCGAGCCGCGGGCACCAAAAACTGATTGCGACGAACCACCCCCAAAAGCGGCCCCCATGTCGGCGCCCTTGCCCTGCTGTAGCAAGACCAGCGCCACGATCGTCACAGCTGCGAACAAGTGCAGCACGGTGAGTATGCTGGTCAGTAGACTCATCCGGCCGCTGCCTCGCAGATGGCAAGAAAATCGGCGGCGACCAGAGAGGCGCCCCCAATCAGCCCGCCGTCGATGTCAGTGCTCGCAAAAAGTGCGCTAGCGTTGTCCGGTTTCACGCTACCACCGTACAGTATCCGAGTGGCGCTGGCTACTGCTGGTTCAGCCGCATACAACTGCTGTCGAATCAGAGCATGGACCTCCTGGGCTTGCGCGACCGAGGCAGTCCGTCCTGTTCCGATCGCCCATACCGGCTCATAAGCAATTACGGCCTGTGGGAAAATAGCGGTGCCGGCTCGATCAAGTACCGCCGCCACCTGCCGACCTACTACTTGGGCGGTGATGCCGCCTTCGCGCTCCTCCAGAGTCTCGCCTACGCAAACAATTGGCGCAAGACCTGCGCCGGAAGCCACCGCCGCTTTCTCCGCAACCAGTTCATCAGTATCACCGTACTCGGTCCGGCGCTCGGAGTGCCCCACAATGGCGTAACGACAACCATGATCGAGCAGCATACCCGCCGCAGTTTCCCCGGTATAAGCACCAGCCTCGTGCACGTCGATGTTCTGACCACCGACCGCAACTGATGAACCTTCGAGCGCTGTTGCCACCTGCCCTACCAGGATAAACGGCGGGCAGACGATCACCTCTACTTTATCCTTGGCCGGTAGACCAGCCTGTATGCCTGCCAACAACTCGGCAGTTGTCGAGCGCCTGCCGTTCATCTTCCAATTACCGGCAACGACGGGTACACGCATATCGGGTTCTCTATCGCTGGGACCAGGGCCGTTAGTCGGACAGCGCGTGGCCAAAGGGTCGCGATGTTACCGGGCTGGTCACTACCACGCAACTGTCGGCTGCTAGTTCTGACAACTGATTGAGGCCGATCTGGCCAGAATCATACGGCATCGACTGCCGGCGTGCCGGCCGCTCGTTGCACTGCCGTCGCGATCTGCCGCGCCAACTCGTCCACCATTTCGGCATCGACTCCTTCGACCATCACGCGGATCACGGGCTCAGTGCCAGAGGGTCGCAACACCACCCGGCCTTCGTCGCCGAGTTGCGACTGGCACTGGGCTATCGCCTTTTTAACCGCCCCGCAGCCCAGGACCGACGGTGCAGCAGGGGCGCCCGCCCCCAATTTTACGTTGATTAACTGTTGTGGATAAATTTTCAGGCCCGCGACCAGTTCGGCCAGCGACTTTTCAGTTTGCACCATAATCTCGAGCACAGCCAGAGCCGCGATTAGCCCGTCGCCGGTGGTACTCCGATCGAGGCAAAGAATATGGCCCGAGGTTTCCCCACCCCATTTCCAGCCAGCATCGGTCAGCTGTTCCAGAATATAGCGGTCACCGACCTGGGTCCGACTGAAGGGAATGCCACTTTTTTTGCAGGCCGCCTCCACGCCGAAATTAGTCATGGCTGTGCCAACCAGGCCACCGGCCCCCTCTTGCTGCAGGTGGTGCTGACTGAGCACGTAAAGTATGCCGTCACCATCTACAATCTCACCCTGATGGTCAACCAGGATAACGCGGTCGGCGTCACCATCGAATGCAATACCGGCGTCTGAGCCGTTATCTAGCACCAGTTTGCGCACTGCCTCCGGCGCGGTGGAGCCGCAGTCACGATTGATGTTAAAGCCATCTGGCTCAGTGCCGATAGCCGTAACCTCGGCCCCAAGCTCACGTAGCACCAGCGGCGCAACGTGGTAGGCGGCACCATTGGCGCAATCGACCGCCAACTTCAAACCATCAAGCCGGCTCCCGGGTGCCAGAGTATCCCGGCAATGCTCCGTATAGCGGGGTATCGCATCGATGAACCTTTCGGCTTTGCCGAGCGCTTCCGCTCCAACAGTGACCATCTCCTCGCCCATCAGTTGCTCGATTCTGACTTCTACTTCGTCGGGCAATTTACGGCCTTCCTCCGAAAAAAACTTGATGCCATTATCGTGATAGGGGTTATGCGATGCACTGATCACGATGCCAGCGCAGGCACCGGCCTGCCGGGTCAGAAAGGCGATCGCCGGCGTAGGTAATGGCCCGGTGAGTGAGATGTCCACCCCAGCGGCCGACAGTCCTGCCTCAAGCGCCGACTCGAGCAGGTAACCCGAGATGCGTGTGTCCTTGCCAATAATGACTCGCCCCCTGGTCCGCCCAGCAGCAAGGACCCGGCCGGCAGCCCAACCCAGTTTGAGGATCTCGACAGGAGAAACCGGGCTTTCACCAACTCGACCGCGAATACCATCCGTACCAAAATATCGTTTCATCGGCTGAGTGACCTTTGCACCCTCACTGGTCAGTTGTCGGTCGCATATTGTACGGTTTCCCATACCGACAGCACCTTGCGTGTCACTGCCACATCGTGTACCCGCATGATCCTGGCGCCCCTCTGAACTGCCAGCAACCCCAACACGGCACTGACGTCGGCCAGGCCGCCGCCACTGGTTTGTGCGACCGTCCGGGCGAAAGATTTCCGCGACAAGCCCACGACCACTGGTAGCCCCAGCGCTACCAGGCGACCGAGTCCCGCCAATAGCGATCTGTTGTGTATAAAGGTTTTGCCAAAGCCAAAGCCCGGATCCGTCAGCAACAGACTCTGAGCCAGGCCTGCGTCGCTGCAGGTCTGGGCTCGTGCGCTAAGAAAATTCACCACCTCAGAGACAACGTCCCCATAAGTAGGGTCATTTTGCATAGTAGCCGGTACTCCCTGCATATGCATCAAGCAGACCGGTACCTGCAGCTGAGCCGCGGTCTCGAGTGCTCCCGGAGCACGCAGCGCAAGCACATCGTTTATCAAGCCGGCGCCGGCTGTTACCGCAGCCTGCATAACTTCCGGTTTACTGGTATCGACGGATATCGGTACATCCAGGTTGTCGGCCAAGGTTTCAATGACCGGCAAAACCCGATCCAGTTCCTCGATTGTCGACACCGGCTGCGCCCCGGGGCGCGTGGACTCTCCACCAACGTCGATGATATCCGCACCCTCTCGAACCAGTTGGCGCGCATGGCTGATTGCCGCTTGCGCACCACGATAGCGGCCACCGTCGGAGAACGAGTCTGGCGTAACGTTGACAACCCCCATGATCAGTGCCCGCCCGGAGGTGAGTGCCCGGCGTACACCACAAGGTTCAGCCATGGCCAGTGCTCAGCGAATTCCTCAGGCCGAATCGCCCGCCGGCGAGTCCATCTTGGGCTCAATGTCTGGTTTTTTCCCAGCTACTTGGTCACCACTTGTAGTGTCGCTTGACCGACCACCGCTGTCACCCGGGGTCGGTGGGCGTGGCTGTTCGCCCCGCATGATCTGGTCGATCTGGTCAGATTCCAGCGTCTCCCAATCCATTAGTGCATGCGCCATCACCTCGATCGTCTCGCGTTGTAACTCAATGATTTTTCGAGCACGGTCATACTGCTCGGCAATGATACGGCTGACTTCCCGGTCTACATGTTCGGCGGTTGCATTGCTGATGTTGCGGTGGGTAGTAACATCTCGCCCCAGGAATACTTCGGATTCGTTATCGCCATAGACTCTCGGCCCAAGCTCGTCACTCATGCCCCAACGCTGGACCATCTGCTGGGCCAGGTTAGTTGCTTGTTCGAAGTCGTTGGCTGCGCCAGTTGTCATCTGACTCATGAATATTTCTTCAGCGATACGACCGCCCATGAGCACCGCGACCCGGGCGAATAAGTATTCGCGGTTGTGGCTATAGCGATCCTCCTCGGGCAATTGCATGGTAACGCCCAGCGCCCGGCCACGAGGAATGATCGTTACCTTATGGACTGGATCAGTGTGGTCGGCCAACACCTTGGCTACCACCGTATGACCAGATTCGTGATAAGCAGTGCTGAGCCGCTCCTGCTCGGGCATGACGATAGAGCGGCGCTCCACACCCATAAGCACCTTGTCCTTAGCCAACTCGAATTGCTCCATCCCGACCCGCTTACGATTACCGCGCGCTGCAAAAAGTGCTGCCTCGTTAATCAAGTTAGCAAGATCAGCCCCAGAGAACCCGGGTGTACCGCGGGCGATAATAGCCGGGTCGACGTCTTCATCTACTGGCACTTTGCGCATATGCACCTTGAGGATAGCCTCACGCCCCCGTATATCCGGCAGTGGTACATGCACTTGGCGGTCAAAACGACCGGGGCGTAACAACGCCGGATCAAGTACGTCGGGCCGGTTAGTCGCGGCGATGATGATAACGCCTTCGTTGCCCTCGAAGCCGTCCATCTCGACCAGCAACTGGTTCAGTGTTTGCTCTCGCTCGTCGTGGCCGCCACCAAGGCCTGCCCCACGTTGGCGACCAACGGCATCTATCTCATCGATGAAAATAATGCACGGTGCATTCTTCTTCGCCTGATCGAACATGTCTCGTACCCGTGAGGCGCCCACGCCCACAAACATTTCGACGAAATCAGAGCCGGATATGGTGAAAAACGGTACTTTCGCCTCGCCAGCGATCGCTTTGGCCAACAGGGTTTTGCCCGTGCCAGGACTGCCCGTCATCAGTACGCCGCGGGGAATTCGCCCTCCCAGTTTTTGGAAACGAGTTGGATCTTGCAGAAACTCAACCAGTTCCTGCACCTCTTCTTTGGCCTCATCCACTCCGGCAACGTCCTCAAAGGTGACGTTGTTCTTATCCTCGGTCAGCAAACGGGCCTTACTCTTGCCAAAACTGAGCGCGCCGCGGCCACCACCACCCTGCATCTGCCGCATGAAAAACACCCATACCCCGATCAACAGCAGCAGCGGGAACCAACTGATGAAAATCTGCATCAGCAACGATGGATCCTCTTCCTTTTGCGCCTTAATCACAACGTCAGCATCGAGCAGGTCGTTAACCAGCCCGGGATCTTCTGGTGAATAGGTGACGAAGCGTTCACCGTTGCGGGTACGGCCGTAGATAGCGTGTCCATCGATGGTCACCTGCTCCACCGCACCCTGTTCCACTTCAGACAGGAAAACCGAGTAATCGAGCTCCTGCCCGACCCGGCCCTCCTGCGGGGCAAAATTGTTGAAAACCGCCATCAGTACCATGGCGATAACCAACCAAAGAACTAGGTTTTTTGTCAGGTTATTCATAGGTTTTTGCGAGTGACAGGGTCGGCCAGCGCCAACGAGGCCAAGAAAACCGCCTGCAGTGTGGATTCTGAGACTTTTTTCCCTTGAAAACAATCCGCCGCGCCGGCCTG
>JASLLH010000038.1:0-15884 GCA_030747115.1 Arenicellales bacterium | reverse complement strand
GCGTAGGCGGCCTGCAGGTAGGCGTCCTGGGCTGGACGCAGGATGTCATCCCAGAAAACCGGTTGCCAGGCCACCTGTTGCGGATCGCTGCCCTCGGCTGCCAGGTGAACGCTCACGGCTTTGATCATGCCTTTGGCAAAGTCCGGCTGCTGGCGGCCGATGCCGTGGATGACCAGCGCAGCCAGGGTTTTTTTCATGGTCTGGTGGGTGCGGGAAACCGGTGTCGGTAAAGGGTCTGCACTCTAGTGTACGCAGACATGGGCTTCGATCCCAACGATGATCGCCGCTTTGCGGTTGAGGTCATCGAGATCGGTAGCAACAGACGGCTCAGAGTAGGCGGAGAATCGCCGCCTGGCTAAGACAGTTTTTTCGCCAACATGGTCGCTTCGGGGCAAAATCGCAAATACACTGCGAGGCCGGCCTTCAAAATGCCTTTATTCTGCAACCTTTACCAACTGCTGCGTGAGCGTTTCCCTGCCGACCCCGACGCCCCGTGGCTGTTGCTGCCCGACGGCCGTGAGCTGAGTTACGCGCAGGCCGATGCGGCAAGCGCCCGCTATGCCGGGGCACTTAAACATCTGGGTGTTACTGCCGGTGAGCGCGTACTGGCACAAGTTGACAAGTCTCCCGAAGCGCTGATCCTGTACCTCGCTGTACTGCGCCTGGGTGCGGCCTACGTGCCGCTCAACACCGCCTACACCGCGGCCGAGGTCGCTTACTTCCTCGAGGACGCGCGCCCGGTGCTGTTTGTTGCCCGCACTGGCAACCAGGATGCGCTCGCTGCTGCCGCGGAATCGGTAGCGGCGAAACTGGTCACGCTGGATCCCGCTGCTGCAGGCACGCTGCCGCAGCTGGCAAGGACGACTGAAGCGGTGGTCGAGATCGCAGCGGTGGGCGCTGACGACATCGCGGCCATCGTCTACACCTCGGGCACCACCGGCCGGGCCAAGGGCGCCATGCTGAGCCACGCCAATCTCGCCAGCAATGCACTGACCCTGCAGACACTTTGGGGCTTCCGGGCTGACGACGTGCTGTTGCATGCTTTGCCGGTGTATCACGTCCATGGCCTGTTCGTGGCAGTGCACTGTGCAATGCTGGCGGGCTCGCCGATGCTTTTCCTGCCGAAGTTCGATGCACTGGAAGTACTCGCCCAACTGGGAAAAGCCACAGTAATGATGGGTGTGCCCACTTTTTACACCCGGCTGCTTGAACTGGCGGATTTTGACCGTGCCGCCTGTGCGCGCATGCGGCTTTTCATCAGCGGCTCAGCGCCGCTGCGGACAGAAACCTGGCAGGCTTTTTTCGAGCGCACCGGCCACCAGATCCTCGAGCGCTACGGTATGAGCGAAGCCGGCATGATCACTTCCAACCCGCTGGCCGGCGAACGCCTGCCCGGAAGCGTGGGTTTTGCTCTACCCGGGGTCACGGTACGAGTATCTGGCGAGGACCACCAACCGCTGCCGGCCGGCGAGATCGGCATGCTGGAACTCACCGGCCCCAACGTCTTTAAGGGCTACTGGCAAATGCCGGGCAAGACCGCGGCCGAATTCAGTGACGATGGTTTTTTTGTCTCGGGCGATCTCGCGGTGATGGACCAGAGCGGACGGGTGCGCATCGTCGGCCGCGACAAAGACCTTGTCATCAGCGGCGGCTTGAACGTTTACCCCAGGGAGATCGAGCAAGCGCTCGATGCCCTGCCAGGAGTGCTCGAATCAGCCGTTATCGGGGTGCCTCACGCAGACCTCGGCGAGGGCCTGGTCGCGGTAATCTGTGCGCCGGCTGAGATGGCCCCGGATGAGGCGTCTGTGATCAATGCTTTAAAAGTGACGTTGGCCGGCTTCAAAATGCCGCGCCGGGTATTCCGGGTTGACGCCCTGCCGCGCAACACCATGGGCAAGGTGCAAAAAAACGCGCTGCGCGAGACTTACGCCGGCGCTTTCACCGATTGACCCGAGATGTGCCTGGCGGCACGCGCTATGGCCAGCTAAAGTTTGCTGTACTTGAGCGCCACGCCGCGGGCTTTTTCGGCTGGGTACTTGCGCCGGTTCTTTTCCATTTTCGCAAGAGCCGCCTGCTTAAGGTCAATGTCAAGGCGCCCGGCCAGGCGCAGCGTATATATCAATATGTCGGCCAACTCGTCGGCAACCTCACCGCGCTTGGCCTGATCGAGTGCGTCGCTCTCAACTGCATCCAGCCACTGGAAGTGCTCGACCAGTTCGGCCGCCTCCACGATCAGCGCCATGGCGAGATTCTTGGGTGAATGGAACTGTTGCCAGTCACGCTCGGCGACGAAATCGTCGATCTGGGCCGAAAGCTCTGCCAGGAATGGATCGTTCATGAGGTTTGCTCCGTCAGGCAGGGGTCAGTCCGCTTCGGTGAAACGTTGGAAATCCTCGAGGGCATCCTCGAGTGCAGCGGCGAGAATCCGCTCGC
Organism: Arenicellales bacterium; assembly: GCA_030747115.1. GTDB lineage: Bacteria > Pseudomonadota > Gammaproteobacteria > Arenicellales > UBA868 > UBA12578. The sequence continues at coordinate 13,451 of JASLLH010000038.1, read as the reverse complement.
CATGAGCAACACTGGCAAGGCCCGGGTTAGAGCCGATCCGTCCATCCGGGAACAGGCGGCGGTAGTCGGCAGCATCGCGGATCACCCCGTCCGGGGCCTGCTCGGGGGTGAGACTCACATCCTTGACCGCGTCGGCGTGAGCGTACCAGCTCAAAGACACTTCCGAGGGTGTTGCGTGGCTGCCTTCGGCATTGCCGAAAAGTTCCGCCGACAGCGCCATGACCCGGGCCCCGGTCCACCAGTTGCGCAGGCGCAGGCGCGGCGTTGGCCTGCTGCTGCCGGCAAAGCTGCGCGTCGACCAGACCTCGGAAAAAGCGGCGCCCACGGTAGCGACGTTGCCGCCATGGCCGTTCAGGAAATACAGGTGGCTAAAACCATGGCACAGCAGCGATTCGACGACGTCCCGCACCAGTGCCAGCAGCGTCGAGGGCTTGAGCGCGATGCTGCCCGGGAAGGCGAGGTGATGCTGGGCCATGCCGACTGCCAGGGTGGGCCCGACCAGCACATCGATGCGCGAAGACATCTCCCGGGCTATGGTCTCAGCACAGATTGCGTCGGTGCCGATAAGGCCGTTGGGCCCATGCTGCTCGGTGGAGCCGATCGGCACCACGACAGCGGTAGACGACTCGAGGTAGGTCTCCACCTCCGGCCAGGTCGCAAGTTGCAGCAGCATGATCTTAAGTCCTCGATTAACAGCCCCTCGCGCCTGACGCACCTCGCTCAGCACGGGCCCGCGCACTACAATACGGCTCGCTGTCGGCGAGCGGGCCGGCACACTCTAACCTATCCTATTGCAGCGGGAGAACTGCCATGAATGAATGTGTGGTCTGTGGCGCCGCCGTCACGGTCGCTGACGATGCCGTCATCGGTGAACTAATTGAGTGTCCCGAGTGCGGCAGCGAACTTGAGGTGACGGGGCTCAAGCCCGTGGTACTCAGCGAGGCGCCCGAGACAGAGGAGGACTGGGGTCAGTGAGAATCGGCCTGCTGCACTCGCTGATCCGCAAGGAGGAGAAACTGCTGATTGACGAGTTCCGGCAGCGCGGGCTCGAACCGCTGCTGCTCGACGACCGTAAGCTGATTTTCGACCTCGAGTCCCGACCAGCAGTGGACCTGGTACTGGAGCGCTGTATCAACCACAGCCGGGCCATGCACGGCCTGCGGCTGCTCGAGAGCGTCGGCGTACGCTGCATCAATTCCTCGGAGGTGGCGCGGGTCTGCGGCGACAAGATCCTGTGTTCGCTGGCGCTGAAAGAGGCTGGCGTAGCACAGCCGGGGCTGCGCGTTGCCTTCACCGAGGAGTCGGCGCTGGTGGCCATCGAGGAGTTGGGCTACCCAGTAGTACTCAAACCCGCCGTAGGTTCATGGGGCCGGCTGCTGGCCAAAATCAACGACCGGGAGGCAGCTGAGTCGATCCTCGAACACAAGGCCATTCTCGGCAGTTACCACCACTCGATCTTCTACATCCAGCAATACGTGAACAAGAACGGTCGCGACATCCGCTCCTTCGTGATAGATGACAAGTGCGTGGCGGCCATCTACCGCAGCGCCGACCACTGGATTACCAATACCGCCCGTGGCGGGGTCGCCGCCGGCTGCCCGGTGACTGACGAGGTGGCCGCAGTTTCGCTGGCTGCCGCACGGGCAGTAGGTGGGGGCGTATTAGCGGTGGATCTTTTCGAGACTGCGGACGGACTACTGGTAAACGAGGTCAACTACACCATGGAGTTTCGCAACAGCATCGACACCACCGGCGTGAACATCCCGGCCCTGGTTGTCGAACACGCCATGGAACAGGCCACGTGACCCGCATAAGTATTGTCGGCGGCTCGGGCTACAGCGGTGGTGAACTGTTACGCCTGGTGCTGTTTCACCCCGACTGCGAGGTCGCGCAGGTCACCTCCGAGCGCTTCGCCGGCAAGTTCGTGCACAGCGTGCACCCCAACCTGCGCCAGGTTACGCAACTGAAGTTCTGTGCGGTGGAAGAGTTGGCGCCGTGCGATGTGCTGTTGCTGTGCCTGCCCCATGGCGAGACCATGCGCCGGATTGACGAATTCGGGCGCATTGCGCCAAAACTCATCGACCTAAGCGCCGACTTCCGCCTGCATGATGAAGACAGCTACCAGCGTTGGTACGGGGGGGCTCACGCGCGGCCGGACCTGCTGGGTAGTTTCACCTGCGGTATCCCGGAGCGCCACCGGGCAGCAATCCGTGACGCGACCCGGGTAGCCTGTGCCGGCTGCAACGCCACCGCCAGTATTCTCGCTTTGGGGCCGCTGGTCGGCGCTGGCCTGGTCGAGTCGGTGGTAATCGAGGTCAAAGCGGGCTCCAGCGAGGGCGGCAATGCGGCGAGTGCCGCCAGCCACCATCCCGAGCGCAGCGGCGCAGTGCGCTCCTACCAACCCACCGGCCACCGTCACGTCGGTGAGATGCACCAGGAACTGGGCCAGTTGCCGATCCATTTCTCGGCCACCGCCATCGAGATGGTGCGCGGCATATTAGCAACCTGCCACGTGTTTCTCGCAGAGGTCCTGGAAGAAAAGGCCGTATGGCAACTGTACCGCGCAGCCTATGGCGGGGAGCCTTTCGTACGCATGGTCAAGGAACGCAGTGGCATTTATCGCTACCCCGAACCCAAGTTACTCGCCGGCAGCAACTACTGCGACATCGGCTTTGCCCGTGATCGCACCAGCAACCGGCTAGTAGTAATAAGCGCCATTGATAACCTGATGAAGGGCGCCGCCGGGCAGGCAGTACAGTGCCTGAACATCATGTGCGGGTTCGAGGAAACGGCAGGTTTGCGCTTTCCCGGCCTGCATCCGATCTAGGGCTTACCGTGTGCCGGCTGCTCTGGGCGCACGCGGCCGCCCCCTTCGACCCTGTGGTGCACCTAGCAGCGCTTGCCGAGATCTCCCGTACCAGTCCCGAGTACCAGGGCCATGGCTGGGGCTGCGCCTGGCTGGAGCAAGGCCAATGGCGCGTGTACCGCAACATCCGCCCTATCTGGGAAGACGACCTTGGCGGCTTTCCCGAGACAACTCTGCTGGTCGGCCATGCGCGCAGTGCTTTTCGCGACGAGGGCATAATGGTCGAGAACAACATGCCGTTTATTGACGGCGAAAAAATTTTCATCTTCAACGGTGAGCTGCAGGGCGTGCGAATCCGTGAGCATGGCCGGATCGGGGCGGAGAAAGTGTTCAACTACCTGAAACGCTTCGACCAGGGCGGGCGTGTTGCGGGCGTACGCCGAGGCATAGAGGTGATCGAAAAGCGCAGTCGCTACGTACGGGCACTGAACCTGGTGGTAGCCGATCCGCAAAGCAGTATTCTCGCCAGTCTTTTCAACGAGAACCCCGGTTACTTCCAGATGCACAGGGGCCGCGTCGGCCACGTGGATGTGGCCTGCTCGCAACCCTACCCCGACCACGGTGAGTGGCAAGCCATTCCCAACCGCAGCGTGATCGCACTGCAGGGGCCAGACCAATGCTGATCATCAAAGCCGGTGGCGGCGCCGACATCAACCTCGAAGGCATCGCCGCGGACCTCGCTGGACTGACCGAGCCTTTCGTGGTGGTTCTTGGTGCCAACGCCCTGCGTGACCGCGTGGCCGGGCAACTGGGCCAGCCCAAGGTCGAGTTGACCTCGGTGTCGGGCTACACCAGCGTTTACTCGGACCAGAACGCAATCGACCTCATCATGATGAGTTATGCCGGGCTGCGGAACCGGCGCTTCGTGGAAATGTGCCAGCGCCAGGGGGTCAACGCGCTGGGGCTTACCGGCCTGGACGGCCGGCTCATCGAGGGTGCACGAAATCGCGGCATTCGCGTGCGCGACCAAGGCAAAACCCTGCTCAAGCGCGATTTCTCCGGTAAACCCAAGCGTGCCAACGGCCCGCTGCTCGAACTCCTGCTCGACAATGGCTACCGTCCGGTGTTGACCATACCCATCGTCGACGAACAAGGCTTCGCCATCAACTCCGAAAACGATGACATCGTCAACACGCTGCAGGACGCCTTGCACGCCGCGCGCATCGTACAGCTGATCGAGGCACCAGGATTCCTGGACAACCGCGATGACCCGACCAGCCTGGTCACGCAGATGTCACGCACAGAACTTGAGCAGCGCGAGGACCAGGTCACAGGCCGCATGAAGCGCAAGATGCTGGCTTTGCGCAAACTGTTTGCCGCCGGCGCCGCCGAGGTCATTATTGCCGACGGCCGCGTGGCCCAGCCGGTGCACGAGGCGCTGGCCGGCAAGGGCACGCTGATCCGATGAGTGCGCGCGAACTTGAGGAGCATTATGCGCTCGGGATTTATCCGCGCCGGGGTATCACGCTGGTGCGCGGTTCGGGGGCACTGGTGTGGGACGATACCGGTACCGAATACTTAGACTGTGCCACCGGCGTTGGGGTCGCCAATCTCGGGCATGCTCATCCGGCTGTCACCGCGGCCATCGCCGGCCAGGCTGCCCAACTGATCACCTGCCCCGGAATCTTCTACCACCACAGCCGGGGCCGGCTGATGGAAAAACTGGTACAACTTGCACCTGCTGGACTTGAGCGGGTGTTCCTGTGTAACTCGGGTACCGAGGCAATCGAAGCAGCCATCAAGTTCGCCTGCCTCACTACTGGCCGCACTGGGCTGGTCAGCGCCATGCGGGGATTTCACGGGCGCACGCTGGGGGCGCTCAGCGTGACCCATAAATACCGCGACGCCTTCGCGCCGCTGCTGCCCGACTGCCGTTTCGTGCCGCTCAATAACAGCGAAAAACTGGACGCGGCGGTGGATCAGAGCACCGCCGCCGTGATCCTCGAACCGATCCAGGGTGAGGGCGGCGTGCGCCCGGCAGAGCCCGATTTTCTCTCCTGCGCCCGGCGCCTGTGCAGCGAGCGCGGGGCGCTGCTCATCATCGACGAAGTACAGACCGGCTTCTGCCGCACCGGCAGTTTCTTCGCCTGCGATCAGCTCAGCCTGGCGCCAGACCTCATGTGCCTGGCCAAAGGTATTGCCGGCGGCGTACCGATGGGTGCAGTACTCGCAAGCAGCCAGGTCCAAGCTACTCTCGGCAGCCACGGCTCGACCTTTGGCGGCAATCCGCTGGCCTGCGCCGCGGCCCTGGCTGCCATCGAAACCATGCAAACGGAACAGCTGGCCGAGCGCGCCGCAACCCTCGGCGCGTATTTCGAGCAGCGCTTTTGTGCCGCGCTACCGGCGCGGGTACGTGAAGTACGCCGCGCGGGCCTGATGATCGGCATCGAGCTTAAAGAAAAAGCGACCCCCTGTCTCAAGGCGCTGGCCGAGCAGGAGCGCATCCTGGCACTGCCGGCGGGGTCGACCGTGATCCGGCTGCTGCCGCCGCTGCTGATCTCAGAAGAACAACTGGACCATCTGGTTGCGGCTTTGCAGCGGGTGCTGGCGACCTGAGACAGGCGGCTCACCCGCGCAGTTCGGTCAGCGTCGCCGTATGGGTGATCGCCTCAGCATCGGTGACAACTTCAAGCGAAACGCAGTTGCCGGCCATGTTCGGCCCAGGGGGGATTAACAGGGGTCTGCAACGCTGGTCGTGCCAGCGCAAGAGAGCGGCGCCGGCCGGCAGTGCCAAGGCGGGAAATCACTCCCCGGTGGGCTTTTTGTCCGTCTTGCTGGTGCTTTTGCTAGAGGGCTTGTCAGAGGCCTTGACCAACCCGGCTGACTCAAGGAAGTTTTGCTGTACGTCCTGCCAAACTTCCATGTTGCGCCGGGCCATTTCCGACATGGCGCCCATGGAAGTCTGGCCGAGAAAATCGGCCAGCCGGTCCTGGTAGGCCTGCTGCTGCTCCACGAACAGGGTCAGGCTGCGATCCAGGTAGTCGGTGAACATCTTCTGCGTGCTGCCGCCGTAAAAGCGGATGAGATTGGTGAGAATCTCGGTGGTGAAAAGCGGCTGGCCGCCGCTTTCCTGCTCGTTGATGATCTGCAGCAGCGTGCTACGGGTAATATCTTCACCGCTGGCGACATCCACTACCTGAAACTCCTCGCTCCCGACGATCAACTGGCGCAGGTCGGAGATCGTGATGTAGTGGCTGAGTTCAGTATCGTAGAGCCGCCGGTTCGGGTACTTCTTGATAATCCGTGTTGCACTCACGATGAGGCCCTCCCGATTGTGCAGCGCAATAATACCACCGCCCTGGGCCGAACGAACCTCCTTAATACATATGTTGGCCACCGTTGATCGACAGTGTCGAGCCGGTCACAAACCCAGCGTCATCCTCGACCAGGAACATCACCGCCCGGGCAATATCGCTGGCGTAACCCAGCCGGCCCACGGGAATGGTGCCGATAATCTTCTCCAGTACTTTTTCCGGCACCGCCCGCACCATGTCGGTGTCAACGTAACCCGGTGCAATGGCATTGACAGTTATGCCCTTGGCCGCGCCCTCGAGCGCCAGCGCCTTGGTGAAGCCATGGATACCGGACTTGGCCGCGGCGTAATTGACCTGGCCGTACTGGCCGGCCTGGCCGTTGACCGAACCAATGTTGACGATGCGCCCGAACCCCCGTTCGCGCATGCCGCCGATGACATTGCGGCACATGTTGTAGCAGGACGACAGGTCAGTCTGCAATACCTGGTTCCACTGCTCGAAATCCATCCGGTGCAGCGTACCGTCACGAGTGATGCCGGCATTGTTGACCAGGATGTTGACGGGGCCAAGATCGCTTTCTATGCGGCTGACAGCATCAGCGCATTGTTCGAAATCGGCCACATCGAACTTGTAGACGGAAATGCCGCTTTCGTCGTGAAAGCGCTGGGCCGCCTCGTCATTACCTGCATAAGTGGCCGCAACCTTGTGTCCGGCCTGCTGCAGTGTAGTGGAAATGGCTGCGCCGATACCGCGGGTTCCGCCCGTGACAATTGCTGTATGTGACATCTTTATAACTCCGATAAAGTTAAGAGGTGTGCGAAGTGAGAGTCAGGTAGATGCTCAGGGCCGTTCCACGCACATGGCAATACCCATGCCGCCGCCGATACACAGGGTCGCAAGCCCTTTATGCGCATCGCGACGGCGCATCTCGTGCAGCAGCGTGGTCAGTACCCGTGCGCCGGATGCGCCAATCGGATGACCCAAAGCGATGGCGCCACCGTTGACGTTGACGATGGCCGTATCCCAGCCCATTTCCTGGTTGACCGCACAAGCCTGCGCCGCGAAGGCCTCGTTGGCCTCGACCAAGTCCAGGTCGGCAACCGCCCAGCCGGCTTTTTCCAGCGCCCGAGTACTGGCTGGAATAGGCCCGGTACCCATGATGGACGGGTCGACGCCTGCGGTGGCCCAGGAGACGATGCGCGCGAGCGGCGTTACGCCACGGCTGGCTGCTTGCGCGGCGCTCATCAGCACAGTGACGGCCGCACCGTCGTTGATACCCGAGGCATTGCCCGCAGTAACCGAGCCGTCTTTGGCAAAAGCAGGCCTCAGGCCAGCCAATTTCTCAGCGGTAGTGCCGTGGCGGGGATGCTCGTCGCTATCGACCACCGTGTCGCCCTTGCGCCCTTTGACCGTAACCGGTGTGATTTCCTCATCAAAGCGACCGGCCTTTTGCGCTGCTTCGGCCTTACCCTGCGAGGCAGCAGCAAAAGCGTCCTGACTCTCGCGCGAGATGGCAAACTTGTTGGCCACGTTTTCGGCCGTGGTGCCCATGTGGTAGCCGTTGAACGCATCCCACAAGCCGTCGACGATCATGCTGTCGATCATCTCCAGCGGGCCCAGTTTTTGCCCATTGCGCAGGTGAGCACAGTGCCGTGCCTGGCTCATACTCTCCTGGCCGCCAGCAACGACGACGTCGGCATCACCAGTTAAGATTCCCTGGTAGCCCATGGCCACGGCCCGCAGCCCGGAACCGCACAACTGGTTGATTGCGAGCGCCGTTTTCTCCACCGGGATGCCGGCAGCGATGGCCGCCTGCCGGGCCGAGTTTTGTCCAGTACCGGCGGTGAGGACCTGGCCCATCACCACCTCGGAAACATCCGTTGGCGCCACCCCTGCACGCTCGAGCGCGGCAGCAATAGCCACGCGGCCAAGTTCACTGGCTGGCAGAGCGCTCAAGCCCCCGTTGAAAGCACCAGTTGCAGTGCGGGCGGCACTGGCGATAACGACTTCAGTCATGTCTTAATCCTCCACTTCGATTGGTCGACGCCGGCGCTTGCTGCCCCGGCCGGGCCGAAAGTATTACTTCTGCTCTGCCGACTTGCGCAGCAACGCCTGACTTTCCTCGGCATAGCGCTGGCTGAGCTTTATGGCCTCGCCCGAGTCGTTGGCCATCTGCTGCACCAGGCCGCGGATGACCTCCGGCTGCTTCTCGAAATAGGTGCGGGCGGCATCGGCGTCCTTGATATCGAGCGCTTCGCGGGCGTTGCTCAGCACCGCGTCAGCGTAGGTGCGCACGGCACCCATCTGCAATTCGATCAATTTTTCCAGGCTGTCGACCGCGAGCTTGCCGGCATCGCTGGCAGCCGCACTGGCGGCCTGAGCGACCTTCTCGTATGAGTCTTTAACATTATCAGTCATGTCATAGTCCTCTTGTGGTTTAAGGGCAAAACCCCTTTTGTTGCATTGCACAATAACAAATCTTTTTGTGCAATGCAACAATTTTTTATATAGAGTAAACTGTGTTTATTCAATAGTTTATAAACTGTTACCCCGGCACACGGCCGCGCAGGCCAGGCACCGGCGGCCCAGCTCGCCCGATTTTCTCCGGCCACAGGGCCAGCCCCAGGCCTGGCCCAGCAGCGGCCTCGGTCAGCACTGCCGGCAACTGCGGGCAAGCGGCGGCACCTGGGCTTGCATCTACAATAAGGCATCATGAATCCTGGGGATGCCGATGATTGGGTGCAGGCACTGACGCGCCTGCAGCAGCAATTCGCCGCCGCCCTCACCGCCGCGGGTACCCCACCCCTGCCAGGTTTTATTGGCGCCGGCCAGCCCTTTGCTGCGCCGCCGGCAGCAACCGGTAGCTTACCCTTTGATTTGTTCGGCGCTCAGCAAACCACCGGTGCGGTCTGGCCTGGTGTGGTTCCGGCTGTCCCGCCAACGGACAGTGCTGAAGCCAAACGCTGGGCCGATGCACTCAAACGCTGGCAGGAAACGCTCAATGCCCTGCAGCAGACCTGGCTCGAAATCACCGCCGAGACCTGGGAGCATTTGCGCACGGCACTGACAGCAGCTGATGCCCCGCAGGACCTGCGCGGGGTCTACGACTTGTGGGTAGCGTGCGCCGAGTCTGTGTACAACCGGCACGCGCTGAGCGAGCGCTACGCTGGCCTGGTCAGTGATCTCATCAACGTTCAGGTAGACCTGCAGTTTCTGGTCGGCCTTGGCGCAGCGCCCGAAGCTGACCCGCAGGAACTGCAAGAAGAACTGGCCGCAGCGCGCGAGCGCGAGGCCGCGCTGCGCCGTGAACTGGCAGCGCTGCGTGCCGAAACCGGACCGCAGAAAAAACCTGGGCCGGCGACAACCCCGCATCGTGCCAGCGCCGACGGCGCGCAGCCTAAAGTAAAAAAGAAGGGCTCCAAAGCAGCGGCCACAGCCAAGACCGGCCGCAGCAAGCGCGGCAAACGCTCGTGAATAGTGTCCCGGACAGCGTGGCCGAGGCGGCGGAACTTGCCCGACGCCTGGAGCAAAGCCTGCGGCAACTGGGTGAACTCGGGCCGGCGACGGTCGGCGGGACGCCGCGCGAGACCGTCCTGGCAAATAACAAGGTAACACTCTATCGCTACGGCGGCGACCATACCCACAAGGCCCCCGGACCAGCACTGCTGATCGTGTATGCGCTGGTCAACCGCCCTTACGTGCTTGACCTGGAGCCGCAACGCTCCACCATCGCTCAGCTGCTGGCACAGGGGCTGGACGTTTACCTCGTCGACTGGGGCTACCCGGACAGCGGCGATCACCAGACCACGCTGGAGGATTACTTGTGTGATCGCCTCGACAGTTGCGTTGACGCGGTCTGCGAACTGCGCGGTGAGCCGACCGTGAATCTACTGGGCGTGTGTCAGGGCGGGACCTTAAGCCTGTGCTACAGCGCGCTCTTCCCCGGCAAGGTCCGTAACCTCGTCACCATGGTGACGCCGGTGGATTTCCACACCCCGGGCAACCTGCTCAGCCGCTGGGTCCAGGGTGTGGCCCTGGACCGGCTGGCGAGATGTTACGGCAACGTGCCGGGGGGCTTCCTCAACGCCCTGTTCCTGGCTCTGCAGCCTTTCCGGCTGGCCGGGCAGAAGTACATGGAGCTCGCCGACCTCGCCGATGACCCCGACCGGCTGCGCACTTTCCTGCGCATGGAACGCTGGATCGCCGACAGCCCGGACCAGGCCGGGCGGGCGTTCGCGGAGTTCGTTGGCAAACTGTTTCAGCGTAATGCCCTGGTAAGGGGCGAGATGACGATTGGTGCGGTGCCGGTGCTGCTGGCTGACGTCACCTGCCCGGTGCTGAATATCTATGCGCAACTTGATCACCTGGTGCCGCCGGCCGCATCCACGGCGCTGGCAGATCACGTTGGCAGTGCTGACTACACTGAGTCGGCATTCAACGGTGGCCACATCGGCATCTATGTCAGTCAGCGCGCACAGCGGCGCATTCCCGCCACGATTGCCGGCTGGCTGCAGGCGCGGCAATGAGCACCGAACTCAGGGCTGGCGCGAAACCTTGAGGCGCAGCGCCTTGATCTGCATGTTTGCAAGTTTGCGGTTGGCCGCTTCCATCTCGCCCATAGTCCGGTAAGGGCCTACCCGAACCCGGTAGAAGTCCCCACGATCCTGCACCGAGATATGCTGGATACTGACCTCAAATCCGGTCAGTGCCAGTTTCGCCTTCATCCGGTCGGCCTGGGCAGGCTTGGTGTAGGCGCCGGCCTGCAGCATGTAGTAACTGCCAGGCTCGGTTTTCTTGCTGGCGGGTTGCGCTGTCGTCTCGACAGATGCGGGGGCCAACGGCGGCTCGAAATCGCCGGTATCGGGAATTACGTGCTCGATTTCGGGCAGCACTGTGTAGAAGTCAAAGCTGGTGCGCGCGGGTGCGGCGTTGCCGGCGGTGGCCGACAGCGGCGTTTCTGGCTTGCCCGCTTGCTCCCGTGAGTCCTGCAGCAACTGCTTGATGCCGGCCCCCATGCGGTCGGGGTCACCGCTGATTGCGCCCTGATAAAGTGCGGTGCCGATCACGCCCGCAGTCACCCCTACTGTCAGCAGAACCAGGTCGTGCAATGGCCGCCAGCCCTGCTGGCGCCTGTTGTTACCGCGCTTGCGGGTGCTGCGGACCATGGTCTACATGCGCTCCGGTGCCGATACCCCGAGCAGACCCAAACCGTTGGCCAGCACCTGTCGGCTGGCGTCGATCAGCGATAGGCGGGCGAGCCGCAAGTCGGCTGCGGCTGCAATGAACGGGTGGGCGTTGTAGTAGGTGTGGAAGTCGTTGGCAAGCTCGCGCAGGTAGTAGGCCACCTGGTGTGGCTCGTAATTGCACGCAGCCGCCTCGACCGTCTCCGGATAGCGCGACAGCCGCTGCAACAAATCGGCCTCGCGTGGCTCAACCAGCAGGCTATGATCGGCCCCGGCAAGGTCCACGTCGATACCTTTTTCGCCGAGTTGGCGAAATACGCTACAGATGCGGGCATGAGCGTACTGCACGTAGTAGACGGGATTGTCGCTTGACTGCGACTTGGCAAGATCCAGGTCGAAATCCATGTGTTGCTCGGGTTTGCGCAGCGCATAGAAAAAGCGCGCCGCATCACAACCAACTTCCTCGCGTAATTCGCGCAGGGTGACAAACTCACCGCTACGGGTGGACATGGCAACCTTCTCACCACCGCGGTAGAGTGCCGCGAACTGCACCAGCAGCACCGTCAATTGCTGAGGATCCAGACCCAGCGCTGCCAGTGAAGCCTTAACCCGCTTAACGTAACCGTGGTGATCGGCGCCCCAGATGTTGATGACATGTCCGAAACCACGTTCGACTTTGTCGCGATGATAGGCGATGTCGGTAGCGAAATAGGTGTGGTTACCATTGGCGCGTAGCACTACCCGGTCTTTTTCGTCACCGAAGTCGGTACTGCGAAACCACCAGGCGCCGTGCTGCTGGTAGAGGCAGCCATTGGCCTTGAGATCATCGACTGCCCGCTGCACTGCACCGTTCGCGATCAGGCTTTTCTCCGAATACCAGGTATCGTAGTCGACGCCAAAGCCGGCCAGGTCGCCACATATGTCGGCAACCAGCGTGTCACGGGCGAGGCCGTGTAGGTAGGCGAATTGGTCCGCCCCTAAATGCGCCTGGGCCCGGGCGATAAGGGTATCGAGTGTCTGGTCCATATCCGCGGGCAGATCTTGCATGAGCCCGCCGGCATCATGCCGGTAGCGGTCACCATTCTCGCGGTGCACGGTGGCCGCGATATCAAAAACATAATCGCCCTGGTAGGCCTGATCGGGAAAGGTCAGCGTCTCACCGGCCAGTTCCAGGTAACGCAGCCACACGCTGAGCGCAAGGATATCCATCTGTCGGCCAGCGTCGTTGATGTAATACTCGCTGCTGGTCTGGTAGCCGGCTGCGCGCAGTACCCGCGCCAACGCATCACCGTAAGCGGCACCGCGGCCGTGACCCACGTGCAGCGGCCCGGTCGGGTTGGCCGAGACGAATTCCACCATCAGCCGCTGCCCGGCGCCCACCTCGCTGGTGCCAAAACGCACGCCTTGCCTGCGGATCTCTTCGGGTAACCGCCAACAGGCATCGGCCGTGAGGAAAATATTGATAAAACCCGGCCCGGCAACTTCCGTCCGCTCGACCAGACTCGACGCTGGCAGGCGCGTGCGCAGTTGCTCGGCGAGCTGCCGCGGCTGCAAACCCGCAGGCCCAGCAAGCACCAGGGCTGCGTTGCTTGCGAAGTCACCATGGCCGGGCTTGCGCGAACGCTCTACTTGCACTTCCAGTGAAGTATCCTTGGGCAGTACACCGTCGCCAACTAACGCAGCGACCGCGCCTGAAAGCAGTTTGCGAACCTTGTTACGCATGGTGGTACTACACGTGCTGGCGATTATCCCTGCGGCGACATCTGGCGGCGCCGGTCGCAGGTAACTGCAGGAACCGGCAATTCTACCCGCTGCATGAGGCCCGCTAAAGTTCGCCCCGACAGCGATCTGCCTGTAGTAACCTTGGACCCCCCGTTATCTCGGTGTATGAAGAACCGCACCAATACCCTTTTGCCGCCTATGGATCACCTGAGTGCCAGCCGGTTGAATCTGCTGTGTAGCGACAGCCTCGATCGCGCCGCTGAACTGCGCGGCTCGAACGCAGAACTGGCCCGGCGCGCAAGTTCCGAGGGGGCGCGTTTTCTGGCAGTCCACGACCTCGCATTACTGGTGCAGCGGGATCGACATGGCGTAACTGTGGTGCAGCTGCCGCGGCTGGCACTGGAAGCCCGCTTTGGCAGCGACACG
>JASLLH010000037.1:0-16013 GCA_030747115.1 Arenicellales bacterium | reverse complement strand
ATGCCGTGCGAAGCGTGTATATTCTTTTTCTGCGTAATAAGCGCTTCAGTAAAAACTGGACACTTTTGATGATGAAATATCTTGTTTTTTTTCTTGCTTCATCTTTAACCTTTAGTGCTGGGGTTGCCGCTGACGATATCCAAGCAACCAAACACCTTGAGAGCATAGTCCTCGGAGCCGGGTGCTTTTGGGGGGCTGAAAAACGATATGCTGCGATACCCGGGGTAATCGATGCAATATCAGGTTACGCAGACGGCACGGTTGCGCCAAATTACCGTGCAATAACCCAATCCAGGAATAAGCTTAACCCGTTCAACCATGCCGAAGTAGTCAAAGTTCTATTTAACAGCAGCGTGGTATCGGCTGAGGAAATATTACGTCAATATTTTGAAGGTCACGACCCAACCCAAGTCAATCGCCAGGGAAATGACATTGGCACTCAGTACCGTTCGATTGTCTTGACAACTAACGAGAAGCAAGCCAGTACTGCGGAAAAAGTCTTAACTGAATACCAAGATCTTCTCAATAAAGCAGGTTACGGGAAGATATCAACAAAGATCAAACCTTTAGAAAAATTCTATTTAGCAGAAGATTATCATCAGGATTATCTGATAAGAAATCCTAATGGTTACTGTCCGGATCATTCCACCGGAGTCAAGTTTGTGGCCGCCGGCAACAGTGCAGATATAGATAATTCTTCACTCTTTGAGGGAAAACAAGTAGTAATAATTGAATCTGAGACTTGTCCGTACTGTAGGGAATTTAGAGACAAAGTCCTGGCCAACTACCAGGGCACAATACCCGTCACCTCTAGATTGGCATCACAGCTAAAAGATCTACAGATCAAATCGCCAACTTGGGCGACTCCAACAATATTATTTCTGGAAAACGGGGTAGAAGTATTCGGGAGACAAGGTTATCTGGACCCTGATTCTTTTTATCACTTGCTCGGTAGCTTTAAATTAGGTCAAACAGAGGCTTTCAACGTCGCTTTCAATCAAGGGACCGATGCCAGGTATTGCAGGCAATATGAAATATTCAAAAACACCCCTGATGGCGTGTTTATCGATAAGTTAAGCGGCGCGGCTTTATTTGACACCCGTGATCGATTTAACTCTGGGAGCGGCTGGTTGTCATTTACCAAAGCAATAGATGATTCTGTTACTGAGCATCAAGACAATAGTTTTGGCATGAGCAGAGTAGAAATCCGTGCAAAAGTTTCGGGGATTCATTTGGGTCATGTCTTTGCTGATGGGCCAGAGGGCAAACCAAGATACTGCATCAATGCGACCGTACTGGAGTTCAAACCCAGAGAATCAGGGTAGTCATCGAGCCTTGACAAAGCTTGAGTCAGGCTTTCGAATGCGTGCCTGTGGTCTATAACAGGGTCGTACCACCGTCTACCATGATCGTCTGACCAGTGATGAACCGGGAAGCATCCGATACTAAAAAGATAATGGTCCCAACCATGTCTTTGGGTTCTAAATTGACACCGAGCGACTGATTACCAGCAATCACTGCAAGAGTTTTTTCCCGCTTCTCACCCATGAAACCTTCGGTCCCTTCGGTCAGCACTGCGCTTGGCGCCACCGAATTTACCCGTATCCAGTCACGCCCGAGTTCCCGGGCGAGGCTCCGCGTGATGCCGATCACGGCCGCCTTGGACATCGCATAATCCAGTGCATAGGGCATGCCGTAGGTTGCGGCCAGCGAGGAGATATTGACGATGGTCCCACCTCCAGCTACGCGCAACTCCGGCACACAGGCCTTACAGCACTGCCAGATACCCTTGATGTTGACGTTCATGACATTGTTCCATTGTTCATCGGGAATCTGATCGAAGCGCCCACCCGAGATATCCCCGTAAAGTGCGGCATTATTGATCAGTGAGTCAATCTGGCCGAATGCTTCGATTGTCGATCGGGCCATCGCCTCACAACTCGCCATCTCGGTAACGTCTAGGTGTACCCCTATCGCCTTGCCGCCAGCCGAGGCCACAGCCTCTACCGTCTCTTTGGTATCGCGTATATCCGCTGCGACCACATTTGAGCCTTCGGCCGCAAGCGCTTCACAGTAAGCCCGACCCAGGCCCCTAGCAGCACCGGTTACGACCACAGTCTTATTATTGAGTTGCATAACTAATCTCCGCATTTTTTGGGAACCGCTACCGCGGCTTGATCTCCCAGGGATTTATTTCGGCCACGTCTTTACAAATGGGTAAACGGCAACCCAGGATAATGCCTTAACCCGACTGTACTAGAATTCAAGCGATAAAGAATCACGGGCAGCGATAGGGCCTGGATAAATCATTACACCTTGGTTACGGGCCCCTCGACCGCGTCCTCGTGACAGCCGAAGGCCGAATATCCGGAGACCATTCCTGCAAACGTCGCGATGGCTTAGGCGACACCGTCGAGGATCACTTTGATTGCAAAAACCTTGCACAATTCCCGCCGGCAGCCTGGGGCGCCAATCCGAATTGTCATGACCGGCAGCGAGTGCACGGGCAAAACCACCCTGGCCCACACGCTGGCCCGATACCTCGGCTGCCCCTGGTCGCCCGAGGCCGCCCGCGAGTACCTGGCCCGCAAGCGCAGTGCGCTGACGGCTGCCGACGTGGAGCCGATCGCGCGGCAGCAGATAGCAGAGGAAGATCGAGCGCTGGACCAAGCCGATCGCCTAATGGTGCTGGATACCGACCTTGTCTCTACCTTGGTCTACGCTCGCTACTACTACGGCGAGTGCCCGCAGTGGATAGCACAGGCTGCCCGCACACGCTCCGGCAACCTTTACCTGCTGTGCGATATCGACCTGCCTTGGGTGGCCGATGGCCCACAACGTGACCGCGCAAGCCCGGCGGCCCGCAGCGCCATCCACGCGCTGTTCGCGGCCACGCTCGACCAGGCCGGGCTCTCCTGGCTGCTGGTCCGGGGCCAGGGAAAACAGCGCACACAGCAAGCGCTGGCCGCAGTCCGCCAGCACCTGGTCGAAAGCGGGGGCGTTGACAACGAGATACCTGCCGAATAGATTGCAGGGGTCGTCCGACGGGGTGTCCGGCAAGGGCCGGGCTGAGAGTCACCCGTTGAACCTGAACCGGATCATACCGGCGGAGGAATACGGATGATGATCGCTTGATCCCTCCGCCCTTCGATCCTGAAGGAGCGATTCCATGAAATACCTTGTCATTATTGCTGCCCTTGCCGGCGGTATTGTGACGTCCTTGTCACCAGTGCCGGGCCATACGGCCGCGCCGGTATTAACCGTTTACACCTACGCCTCGTTCGTCTCCGAGTGGGGGCCGGGCCCTGCCATCGAAAAAGCCTTTGCCGCCGACTGTGGTTGCGAGCTCAGGTTGGTCGGTCTCGAGGACGGCGCCGCGCTGCTCAGCCGGCTCAAACTCGAAGGCGATAAGTCCACGGCCGACGTGGTCCTCGGTCTTGACACCAACCTTACGGCCGAGGCACAAGCCACTGGTCTACTGGCCACACACGGCATCGACACCACGGCCATGGACCTCACCCTGCCCTGGGCGGACCCGGTCTTCATACCCTACGATTACGGTTACTTTGCTTTCGTCTACGACAGCGAAACACTCAGCGTACCGCCCACCAGCCTGCAGGCTCTGGTAGCTGATAAGAACGGCCCGGAGATCATCATCCAAGACCCGCGCACCAGCACCCCGGGCCTTGGGCTGTTGTTGTGGCTGCGCCAGGTATTTGGCGAGGGTGACGGTGATGCCTGGCGGGCGCTCGCGCCACGCATCGTCACCGTAACCAAGGGCTGGTCCGAGGCCTACGGGCTGTTTCTCGAGGGTGAGGCGCCGCTGGTGCTGAGTTACACCACCTCGCCGGCGTATCACCGCCACGTTGAACAAACGAATCGCTACCGCGCGGCTATGTTCAGCGAAGGCCATTACCAGCAGGTCGAGGTCGCCGCCCGCCTGGCCGGCTCCAAACAGCCCCGACTGGCGCAGCAGTTTCTCAAATTCCTGCTCTCACCCGCGGTGCAGGACATCCTTCCCACCAGCAACTGGATGCTGCCTGCGGTCAACACCGGCACACCCCTGCCCGCAGCCTTTTCCGGCGAGGAAGTGCCGGACAAGGCATTGCGTTTTGATTCGGCAACAGTACGCAACCACCGCAAGCAATGGATAAGTCGTTGGCTACAGGCGCTCACCGATTGAATCTCCGGCAACAGGGTCCATTGCTGCCGTTGTGGTCCGGGGTCGGCGCAGGCATTTTTTTGCTTGCTCTTGTCGGCGGCACGGTGGCCGTACTACTGGCACGCTTTGGCGGCGGCGCAAGCCCCGTGCTGACCGACCCCTACCTGCATGCAGTCATCCAGTTCACCCTGTGGCAGGCGTTTTTGTCCACTGCGCTGAGTGTAGGCCTCGCCATTCCCGTGGCCCGGGCGTTTGCCCGGCGCCACGAGTTCCGGGGCCGCCAGCTGCTGCTCAGCCTCATGGGCCTGCCGGTGGTGACCCCCGTTATCGTCGCGGTGCTGGGAATCGTCGCGGTCTACGGGCGCAACGGCCTGCTCAACCAGTTGCTGCAGCAGGCTGGGCTCAGTTTCTCCTTTCGCCTTTACGGCCTGAGCGGCATCCTGCTGGCCCACGTTTTTTTCAACTTGCCGCTGGCCGTGCGCCTGCTGCTGCCAGCCTGGGACCGCATCCCTGCCGAAAGCTGGCGGCTTGCCAGCACCCTGGGGATGTCTTCCCGGCAGCTGTTTCGCTTTCTCGAATGGCCAGCGCTGCTGGCCTTTGTCCCTGGTGCACTGGCTATCGTCTTTTTACTGTGCTTCTCGAGTTTCGCGGTGGTGCTGGTGCTGGGCGGGGGGCCCGCGAGCACCACGGTCGAAGTCGCGATTTACCAGGCACTGCGCTTCGACTTCGAGCCCGGGCGGGCGGCGGTACTGGCTCTGGCGCAACTGGCTCTGTGCAGCCTGATCGCGATCACCATGGCAAGATGGCTGCGGGCCGAACCGTTGACCCCGGGCCTCAGGTACTCGGCACGTTACCGGCCCGACTGTGACAATCGCGCCGGGCGCTGGCTCGACCGCGCGCTGATTTGGACAGCCTGCGGCTTCGTCGGACTGCCGGTTGCCGCCATCGTGCTGGCGGGGCTGAGGGGTCCGGTAGTAGCGGTCACGCTCGATTCTGCGCTGTGGTTCGCCACCGGCCGCAGCCTGGCCATCGCCCTGGCCGCAGCGATGCTTGCCCTGGGGCTGGCACTGGCTTTGGCGGTTTGTGCCCGGCACCTGGCGGTTCGCCTGCGGCAACCGGCCCGCGCTGACCTCATCCTGGTTGCCGGTTCGCTGACCCTGGCCGTGCCGCCCATGGTGATCGGCACCGGTCTTTTTCTGGTCTTTCTGGGCGTGGGCCGCAGCGGCGACCTTGCCCTGGTAGCAATCGCGCTGGTCAATGCTGTCATGGTGTTGCCGTACGCTGTGCGCGGGGTAGCGCCAGTGCTCATTGATTCGGCCCGCCAGCATGAGCGCCTGTGTGCGCAGCTCGGAATTACCGGCTGGCAACGGTTCAAGCGCATCGACTGGCCAGCTATCCGCCGGCCCACCAGATTTGCTGCGGCCCTTGCTGGCGCGCTCTCCTTCGGCGACATGGGGGTGGCGGCACTGTTCGATACCAGCGGTGCCATCACCCTGCCGGTCATGCTCTACCACCGCATGGCCGCTTACCGCTTTGACCAGGCCGCGGTCACGGCGCTGCTGCTGGTGCTGCTCACCGTGGGCGTCTTCCTGCTGATCGACCGGGGGCTTGGCCAGTGGCGTTCCTGACTCTGGAGAACTTGCGGTTCACTTGGGGCGAGTGGCAGCTCGAAGTCTCAGCCACGGTAGCCAAGGGCCGCTGCGTTGCCCTGGTCGGGCCGAGCGGAGCTGGCAAATCCACCCTGCTCTCGCTCATCGCCGGCTTCGAGGCCCCGGACCAGGGGCACATCTACATCGACGGCCGCGACGTAACCGACCAGCCACCTGCCAGGCGGCCGCTAACCATGATGTTCCAGGAACACAATCTTTTTGCCAACTTATCTCTTTACGAAAACGTGGCCCTGGGCTGTCATCCGGGCCTCAAACTTAGCCTCGATGACCGGCAAACGGTGGCGGCGGCGTTCGCTGCCACTAACCTGGTCGGTCTGGAGCCACGCCTGCCGGCAGACGTCTCGGGCGGCCAGCGCCAAAGAGCGGCTCTGGCCCGCTGCCTGTGTCAGCATAGACCGCTGCTGCTATTGGATGAGCCATTCACCAGCCTGGAACCGGCCCTGCGCCAGGAGATGCACCAACTGGTCGACCGGTTACGCCGCGCCCACGATCTCACGGTGATCTTCGTCAGCCATCTGCCGTTTGAGGCGGCCAGGGTGGCGGACGAGGTCTGGTTCATGCACAACGGCCGGGTGCTTGAACAAGGCCCGTGCCCGGCGATAATAGAGCATCCTGAAACACCCGAGCTGCGCGACTACCTGCAGTATTCCGGCTGACGCGGCCAAGAGTGGGCAACAGCGGCGCCGTTCAAGGATGCTGCCCAGCCGTTACCCGCAAGGGTCATCGACCAGCGACGCCCCGAACCTGCATGACCAGGAGAATCAGACCATGTCACTGGCCAGGCGCTTTTTCACCGGTATATCACTGCTCGCCGCCGGTAGTGCTGCCCTTGCCGACAACTGCCCCGTGAACCTCAATGTCACCAAGCGCTATCTCGCCAGCGAACAGGCCGTGCGTTTGTGCGATGAGTACGCGGGCAAAGTACTGCTCATCGTCAACACCGCCAGTTACTGTGGGTTTACCCCGCAGTTCAAAGGCCTGGAGGCGCTCTACCAGCGCTACCGTGAGCAGGGTTTCGCCGTGCTCGGCTTCCCGTCCAACGACTTTCTGCAGGAACCACGCTCGGAGCCGAAAGTGCGTGAGTTCTGTGAACTGACTTACAGCATCGATTTCCCGATGTTCGAAAAGACGCACGTGAGCAAACGCCGGGCCGGGCCACTTTATCGGGCGCTGGCTGCTGAAGCTGGTCAGTACCCCCGCTGGAACTTCCACAAGTACCTGCTTGATCGCAATGGCCGCGTGGCGGCGAGTTATGGTGCCCGGGTAACGCCGGACAGCGCCCAACTAACCAACGCCATCGAATCGCTGTTGTAACCGAGTCCAACCTCACCCGGTCTGCAATAAACAGCCGGCGGCAGAAACTACCATGCCCAGCGCAGTGCCAATTGATAACCACGCCGTATTCACCGACCTCGATGGCACCCTGCTGGACGGTGAGCATCGCCTGAGTCAGGCTAACTGGCAAACGCTGCGGCAGCTTGGCACCGCAGGCATCAGCCGCGCGGTCATCACTGGTCGTTCTCTTTATTCAGCCCGCCGGGTCCTCGATGATACATTTCCGATCGATGTTCTGGTCACTTCCTCCGGAGCCGGGATATTCGAATTTCCTTCGCTGACGCTGCTCTACCGTAGCGGGCTGCGACAGTCGGATACCGAGCGGGCCGTTGCGGCACTCACTGCCCTACAACTTGATTTCATGGTGCACGAACCGGTACCCGACAACCATCATTTCCGCTGGTATCGATGTCAGCGCGACAACCCAGACTTCGACCGGCGCCTCGCGCACTATGCCGACTGCCACCAGCCGCTTGCTGCAAATGAGCCGCTGCCTATTGATGCCGCGCAACTGCTGGTGGTTGTCCCGCCCGGGGAAAGTGACGCTATCCATGCTGAACTCAACCAGCGGCTGGCCGGCCTCAACGTAGTGCGCACAACCTCACCGCTTGATCACATCTCTACCTGGTACGAAATCTTCCCGCCCGAGGTGTCGAAGGCCCGTGCCGCAAGTTGGATCTGCCAACACTTTGGCATTAACCGGGGCAGCACACTGGCCGTGGGCAACGACTACAACGACCTCGACCTGCTGCGCTGGGGCGGCACTGCCCGCGTGGTTGGCAACGCGCCACCTGAACTCAGGCACGAATTCGAGGCTGTGGCCGACAACGACACGGACGGGTTCAGCGAGTCCGTGTCGCAGTGGCTGGCGGGGTCAAACTTCTGAAACCATCGAAACGGATACTGGGTTCAGCCTCCTCGGAGAACGGTGGCACCCAAACGCAATCGGTCGTCCTCAATCCTTGACGACGGGCAAAGGGGGCATGCTGATGGCCCAAGGCCACATATCTGCTAAAAGCAAATTCCTATTCCTAATTAACGCGAGTCTCTATAAAACTAAAACCAAGTAATGTTTAACCAGACTGTCTCGCCAATAGCTCTTCTTCAAGCAATTTCATGGTAGCTCTTCCAACATAATCAAAATCGGCGTTACTCTTGTCCAGGGCCTTGAGATAGGCCCTGCCAATCATCCTCCCAAGTGGCTCTGGGTTATAGAGCAAACGCTTTATGGTGAAAGGGTTTAATGTGAGAGGATTATAACCCCGCTTCAGATACCCCTCTCGCAACAGCTTGTCTTCAATAGGAGTACCTGGCTGCACACCAATGAAGAAGATGAAGGGGAGTACATTATCCCGACCAAAAAGCGTGTAGAGCTCATTTATTTTATTGATGTTGGTAAGCAGCGCCTCCTCCGTCTCACCAGGGGCGTTAAGGGGCATATAGAGTTTAATTTTCTGGTCTGTGTGTCCCGCCTCTTTAAACAGATTGAAGGCTTCCATCTGCTGCTTCAATTTGTAACCCAGTGTAAGGCGATCAATGTTCTCCTGGGTGCCGGTAAAAGAGAGGTCAATGCTATCAAGCCCAGAGAGCAGCATTTTCTTTGCTATCTCCTGATTGAGGAAGTTGAGCCTCAGGTAACCTGCCCAACGCACCTTGACGTTGCGAGCAATCATCTGATCAAGAATCCTCTCCACATGGTTCATGCTCGGTCGGGTTGAACAGAACTGGGCATCCGTAAACCAGATCTTTTCTACTCCATACACCTTGTTAAGGGTCTCAATCTCCTTCACTATCTCTACAGGATCACGATAACGCTGTCTGGAGCCTTCGATCTTGTTGTAGAGGCAGAAGTGACACTGGAAAGGGCACCCTCTTTTGGTATGAACTCCAATCTCCTGATCGAGATACTCTCTGAAACCGGGAAAGATGGATTCAATATATTCAAAATTGGGTGCTGTCAGGTTCTCCAGTTCAAAATTCTCCTGCCCGGAGTGGTGGACTACTCGTCCCTGTTCATCCTTGGTGTAATAGTGGCCTTCAAGGCTCTCGTCTCCATCCACTACAGAGAGCATAGTGGGCTCCCCCTCACCAATTACAACGATACTGTTTGAGGGACACTTTTTAATTACATGCTGACCAAAAATGGATGCTGCTGTCCCACCGACAACAACAGTGGCTGCTGGCAATTGCTTCCTGACCAGTTTCATGAAGGCAAAGTTATTGATCCTTGAAGCAGCATAATCATAGATTATCCCAAGAGCACTAAACGCTGATTTAAGTCGTTTTAGTGGATTGGGTGAATAGTCGAAGTTCATCACCACATCGAGAGCTTCATTCTCTGGGTGAGGGCCAAAAGTCTGCATATTGCGCCATGAGAAGGCGACCACATCAGGTTTGAATTCCTCCAGCAGAGCACGCAGCACACGGCGACGTCTGCTGGCGGGAATCAGGGCAAAATCAAGAATCCTCTGCTCGACCCCGGGCCGTAACTTATGGATGAAGTCAGCAATATAGATAACGCCGCCGGGATAGATCTTCCATACCGGAAGACGAACGTAGAGAACTTTATTAACCTTATGAGTCAAAGCCAAAAATACCCCTGCCTTGAATTGCCTGTTATTAGCCTGATTATAGATGCTAGGCTATGTGAAACAGACAACGGTAGGGTTTCGGGCGATGCTGATGGCCCAAGACCCCGCATCCGCCAAAAGCAAATTCCTATCCCTAGCAATCTTACGTCTAACAAGCGACACACACATTTTAGGATGCCGCAGTGAAAACTATCTTACTGACCGGGATCACCGGGTTTATCGCCAAACGCATTGCTCATGACCTGTTGGAAAAAAGATATCATGTGCGCGGTTCGCTGCGCTCAACCAAACGCGCCGATGAAGTGCGTGCCGTTGTTGGTGACGCCAGCAATCTCAGTTTTGTCGAACTGGATCTAACCAACGATGCCGGCTGGACCGAAGCGATGGACGGCGTGGATGTCTTGATGCACACGGCGTCACCCTTCCCCATTGCGAACCCGAAAGATGAACAGGAAGTCATCGGCCCGGCCGTGGGCGGTACCATGCGCGCCCTTCGCGCTGCACAAGCTGCGAGGGTCAACCGCGTGGTTCTCACGTCTTCCATGGTGGCGATGATGTATGTCGACCGTCCCAAGGGTCATCGGTTTGGCCCAGAAGACTGGACGGAAGTGAACCACCTCACCGCAAATGCCTACATTAAATCGAAGACGCTTGCAGAAAAGGCCGCCTGGGATTTCGTGAAAGCCCATCCAGAAATGAAGATGACCACCATTCACCCTGGTTTGGTCTGCGGAACTCCGATGGACATACACTACGGCTCGTCACTGGAAGTCATCGAACGCCTGTGGTCCGGCAAAGATCCCATGTCGCCAATGATCTGGCTGCCTGTTGTCGATATTGCAGATGTATCCGCGCTGCACATTGCAGCGATGGAAAATGACGCTTCCATCGGTGAACGTGTCGTAGCGACTGACGACACAATGACCTTCCCGCAAATAGCCGAAGCCCTCAAAGAGCTGTACCCACAGCGCAAAATCGCCACCAAAGTCGCCCCGAAAATGCTGCTGTCAGTTTTGTCGCTCTTTGATCGCGACTTAAAGTCAGTATTGCCGCAAGTGGGCCGCGAGGTGCTGATCAACAACGACGCGACAGAAAAGCTGTTCGATTTCACGTTCATACCGGGCAAGGACGCCGCCCGAACAAGCGCCAAGTTTATCAACGCGCACAAAGGTTAGGTTTAATATTTCTGCGTCGCGACAGTTCATGCCGGGAGCCGCCTGGCTAAAACTTCTTCTGCCGCACGTCCCGGACCGGGACGAACACCGAGTGCGCTACTACGGCTGCTACAGCAACCGCAGCCGGGGCACGAAAGACAACAGCGCCGGAGGCGACGCTGTCGACACCGACCCCTTCTGAAACCAAGCCGGATGTTTTTCACCACAGCAGCCGACCCTCAAGAAAAGCTTTGCCTGCTTCGCTCGCGGGATTGTCCAGAAAACGCTCTGTCCGCGCGCGCTCGACCAGTTGACCGCTGTGCATAAACAACACCTCGCTGGCGAGACGCCGGACCTGGCCCAAATCGTGGGAGACCATCACGATGCGGGTGCCACTGGCGTCGATCCGGCCGATGATGTCCTCCACTGCGCGGGTCGCTGCCGGATCGAGGTGTGCCGTCGGCTCGTCCAGAAACAGTACTTGCGGCTGCAGCACCCACGCCCGGGCAAGTGCCAGGCGCTGCTGTTCGCCACCCGAGAGCACCCGAGCGTCGCGTCCAGTCTTATCGGCAAGACCGGTTTTCTCCAGCACCGCCAGCGCCCGCTCACGCCGCTCAACACGCTCGCAGCCGCGTACTGCCAACGCGTGTTCCACGTTGGCCCGAACCGACCGGCGCAACAGGACCGGCCGCTGGAAGACCATGGCCTGGGCTCGCTGTTGCTGGGCCAGCGTGCCCCCGGCCCAGCGCACCGTCCCCGCCGAGGGCCGGAGCAACCCGTGGCACAGTCGCAGCAACAGACTCTTACCGGCGCCGTTTGGGCCGATGATGCAGGCCAGGGAACCAGCCTCGAGGTCGAAACTGATCCCATCGAGCAACACCTGTCCGCCAACAACAAAAGTGAGGCCCCTTACCTCAAGCGGCAATATATCTATGCCTTCAGTGGCAGTGCCTAGTGCCTGTTCGCCCCGGTGCGTACCCATAACGATTGTGTGGCTGCCTGTCTAGAATACCTACCCGGGCACATTATCCCCATGCTGCGGGGCGAACACAAAAGCGCCGTCAAGTTAACCTGGGTCACAGCCCGGAGCCAGTGCTCGGATAGAATCACGCCCAGAATAACCGTTTACCTGCCGCACTGCGGGCTGGGCGGCAACGATACAACTTTATGATCATAGTGGCAGTCACTGACATGACCATAGTTGTTACTATCATGTAATCCGCAGCTTCCTTATGTCAGGCTATAGTGACCCGTTATTGACAAACTCATTCTTGGGCAGGAACTATCCATGCGGCGAACAGCAGTACTCCTGATCATCATCGGCCTTGGTGCAGCGGCCGCTTTCTGGTATTTGCAACGCGGCGATAGCGCCAATGCTGTGAATTACCGCCTGGCGCAGGTTGACCGCGGCGCCATCGAACTGGTGGTGTCTGCAACCGGCCACGTGCACCCGGTCATGATCGTGGACATCGGCTCCCAAGTATCCGGCCAGGTGGCACAGGTGCTGGCAGACTTCAACTCGAAGGTGGCAGCCGGGCAAGTTATTGCCCAGATCGACCCCGCGCCTTTCGAGGCCCGGGTACAAGTCGCACAGGCCGACCTCGCCTTTGCCGAGGCCAACGTGGTGATGCAGGAAGCCGTGCTGGATGAACTCCAGGCGGAACTCGCCGGCGCCCGCGCCGCGCTGGCGGAACTGGCAGAGGACCTCAAGCGTCAGCGCGCGCTGCTCCAGCGCAAGGTAGTCTCCCAGAGCATTGTCGATCGTGCCGTAGCTCAGCGCGACCAGGCCCGGGCCCGGGTCGACGCGCTACAGGCCCGGCTGCGTAAGCAACAAGCCCAGGTTGGCACGGCCCTCGCCCAGGTCGACTCGCGGCGAGGCCGGCTGCGCGAGAGTGAACTGGATCTTGGCTACACGGTGATCCGTTCACCGGTCGCCGGCATGGTGATTAACCGTGACGTCGACGTGGGCCAGACGGTGGCCGCGAGCCTGCAGGCGCCAGTGCTCTTCACCGTGGCCCAGGATCTCAAGGTCGTGCAACTTGAGATCAGCGTGGACGAAGCAGATATTGGTCGTGTGTTCCAGGGCCAGGCTGTACGCTTCAATGTGGACGCCTTTCCCGAGCGCATCTTTAACGGCAAGGTTACCCAAATTCGCAAGCAACCGGTCAAAGTATCGGGGGTGGTGACCTACCAGGTCATTGTTGCCACGCGCAATGACGATGAGGTGCTGCTGCCCGGGATGACGGCTACGGTCGAGATCATCGTTGGCCGACGGGAAGATGTCCTGCGCGTTGCTGATGCTGCACTGCGTTTTACGCCCAAGGGAGTGGACAAGCCTGCCGGGGCAACACCTGGCAGTGGTGCACAACGCGGACGGGCCCGGCTGGAAAAACTGGCCAAGGATCTTGGCCTGCGCGACGATCAGCGCAAAGCGGTTGGCGATATTTTCAGAGAGATGGGTCAATCTATCGGCGGCCTGCGAGCGGGTGGTATGGAAGAGCAAGCACTGGCAGACGCAATCCGCCAATTGCGCGCCCAGGCAATGCAACGGGTTGAAGTTTTGCTGGACGACGCCCAGAAGACCCGCTACCAGCAGTTGCGCGCAGAAGCCACGGTCGCGAAAAACCGCCAGGCCACACTGTGGAAACCGGGTGGGCCTACAGCCGTCCCTGTGGTCGTTGGTCTTTCCGACGGCACCCATACGCAGGTCGTCAGCGGTGAGATTACCCAGGGTGACCAGGTGATCGCTGGTCTTGCGCCTGCTTCGCGCTGAGACAATTCCCCACCCGTGACAGCCGCCATTATCCGCACCCATGGGCTGTGCCGGAACTTTACCGTCGGCGCCCAAACCGTCAACGCCCTGCGCGATCTCAGTGTGGAGATCCACCGTGGTGAATTCACCGCCATCATGGGACCATCGGGCTCGGGTAAGTCCACCTGCATGCACCTGCTCGGCTGCCTGGACACGCCGAGCACCGGTGATTACCTGCTGGATGGCGAGGACGTGTCCGGCCTGGGCCGCGATGCCCTGGCTGCCATCCGCCAGCGCAAGGTCGGTTTCGTGTTCCAGTCCTTCAACCTGTTAGGCGGCGCCACAGCCCAGGCCAACGTGGAACTGCCGCTGGTTTACGGCGGCGAATCGCGCACGGCTCGGGCTGACAAGGCCGCAGCGGCACTAGCATCTGTGGGCCTGACCGATCGCGCCCATCACCTGCCGGCACAGCTCTCCGGTGGCCAGATGCAGCGCGTTGCCATTGCCCGGGCGATCGTCAACCAGCCAGCCCTGGTACTGGCCGACGAGCCCACCGGCGCGCTCGACACCGGCACCGGCAAGGAAATCATGCGCTTGCTGCAGCAACTCAATCACGCGGGCATGACCGTTGTAGTGGTTACCCACGAGCGGGAAATTGCGCAGTTTGCCCGGCGAGTGTTGCGCTTTCGCGACGGCCGCCTGGTCGGGGATGAAAGCGCCGACAGAAGCGGCATACCAGAGCACGACGCTGCGGCAGCGGAGGCCATATGAGGTTATCTGACAGCCTGTTGAGCGCAGCCGCCTCGCTCCGCTCAAATAAACTGCGCACCGCACTGACCACACTGGGCATCATCATCGGCGTAGCTGCGGTCATCGCCATGGTTGGCGTAGGCAAGGGCGCCGAACAGAATATCGAGAAGGCCATTCAGGGCCTGGGCGAAAACGTACTGTTCGTACGCAATGGCACCAGCACGGCGGGCGGCGTGCGTGGCGGTTCAAGTACCAAAGTATCTCTGAGCGAGGAAGACGCGGCCGCTATCCAGACCCAGGCTCCGTCGATTCTGATCGCCGCACCCACGGTGCGAGCGACCGGCCAGGTTATATTCGGCAACAACAACTGGTTCACTACCGTCTACGGCGTCGGCGAAGCTTACCTGCAGGCCCGGGAATGGGAGATCGGCAATGGCCGCACCTTCAATGCCCGGGAGACACGCTCGGCAGCCAAGGTGGCTATCGTCGGAGAAACCATTGTCACGCAACTGTTTGGAGGGGCCGACCCGGTGGGCGAGATCATCCGCATTGAGAGAATCCCGTTCCGGATCATCGGCACCGTCCGCTCCAAGGGCGAGACATCCTGGGGCCGCGACCACGACGATGTAGTCTTCGCGCCCCTGACAACGGCCAAGTCACGTCTCAACGTGGGCGAGCGCTTTCGTGGCCGCTTCGTCCGCGACATTACTTTGAAGGCCCGCTCGGCCGACCTGCTTGAAGCAGCTGAGCAGGAAGTTACCGACCTGCTGCGCGAGCGCCACCGTATCCGGCCTGGCACTCCCGATGATTTCTATGTGCGCAACGTGGCTCAGTTCCTGGAGGCCCGGGCCAAATCCGAACGCACCATGTCGATGTTGCTTGCAGCTGTAGCCGGTATCTCTCTGTTGGTCGGTGGGATCGGCATCATGAACATCATGCTGGTATCAGTTACCGAACGCACCCGCGAAGTGGGGCTGCGCATGGCGGTTGGCGCCAGGAGCCGGGATATCCTGCTGCAGTTCGTGACCGAGGCTGTCGCCGTGTCGTTGATCGGGGGTGTCATGGGTGTGGCGCTGGGTTTCGGCGGCCTGCTGGCCGCCGCCCGCCTGGCCGACTGGCCATTGATTGCATCACCCACGTCGGCCTTTATCGCCATGGGTTTTGCCGCCGGGATCGGCATTTTCTTCGGCTACTATCCAGCGCTTAAAGCCTCCCGGCTCGACCCGATTATCGCGCTGCGCCACGAATAACCACACCCCCAACAACGTTGACGAAACCAGTGGTTGCTGAATTAAGATACGGCGGGTTGTTCCAGTAATACCAACAACAAACGGAGAACTATGATGGCGGAATATGCATGCGAGAAGTGCGGCATGGGTGTTACGGGCATGAAGTGCGCCAAGTGCGGCAAAGATCTGGACCACGATCACATCACCACCGATGACGGCCACACGGTAGCAGTCACCAAGTGCCCCAGTGGTTGCGGCATGATTAAATCACCGATGTGCTGTGGTACCGACATGACCTGCAGCGCTTAAGCACAGCAACCAGGCCTATGCCAGCAAACCCCGCTGCGGCGGGGTTTTCTTTTTTTTCCAC
>JASLLH010000036.1:0-16190 GCA_030747115.1 Arenicellales bacterium | reverse complement strand
CCCAGACTGTGCCAAATAAACCCACATAGGGACTGGTCGAACCCACCGTGGCGAGGAAAGACAGCCGGGACTCCAGAGTTTCAATCTCACGGCTTAGCGCCACCCGCATCGCCCGCTGTACCCCGTCTACCAGTTCCGTCCGATCTATCGACGGGTTGCCAGCCAGGCGGTTGTATTCACGGTAACCGGAGACAAAGACGCTGGCCGTGCCAAGCGGCTCGGTACCAGCCTCGGTACAGCGGCGATATAGACCGTTCAACTCACCACCCGACCAGAAATCGGCCTCGAAATCATCCGCCTCTACCCGCAGTTTCTTCAGCGTAGCGGACTTGGTGAAAATCACCGTCCACGAAACTACCGACGCGATGACCAGTATTGCCATCACGATCTGGACCAGCAGGCTCGCCTGCAGGATCAGATCCAGGATGGACATCGTGTCACTGGTGACCGCAAGTTTGACCGCTTCACTCATCAGTTATTGTTCTCCTCGATAAGGGATGCCGGCAGCAGCCGGGGCCGTAAAGTGCGTGAGTCGACGCAGGCAAGGCGCACCTGCGCTGCACACAGCTCTGTTCCTTTCCTGGACACTGCCTGCGCCAAGTCCACGCTGACACGGCGCCGACGCTGCACCTGCACAGACACCGCCAGATTGTCGCTAAGATAAGCCGGGCGATGGAAATCCAACTGCACCTGGCGCACGACAAACATGGCGTTTTCATCACGCACAAGCTGCGCTAAATCCAAGCCGTGGCTGCGCAGCCACTCGGTGCGGGCTCTTTCCATAAATTTCAGATAGTTAGCGTAATAAACAACACCACCGGCATCGGTGTCCTCGTAGTACACCCGCACTGGCCACTCAAACAGGTCACCCTCGCAAATCAACCTGGAATCCTATGGCAGCAGCCGAAAGGGCGAACGTTAACCTTGAAATCGGTCCGTGCTCTGTCAACTCCATGAGGATTTCCTGACCATTTCATGTCAGCGCTCACTCAGAGCCCTCGAACAGGCCCGCTTGCGGGACAGCAGCTGCCGCCGGTGGCTGCAGCCCGAAATGCTGCCAAACGTTACGGGTCACTGTCCGTCCGCGTGGCGTGCGGACCATGAATCCTGACTGGATCAGAAAAGGCTCGACTACTTCTTCCAACGTACCGCGTTCCTCACCGATAGCTGCGGCCAGGCTGTCGATACCGACTGGACCACCGTCGAACTTCTCCATGATAGCGAGCAGCAGCCGTCGGTCCAGTGTATCCAAACCAAACTCATCGACCTCCAACAGGTCCAGCGCCCGGTTAGCGGTATCGTTGGTAACGCGCCCGTCGGCCTTAACTTCGGCGTAGTCCCGCACCCGTCGTAATAAACGGTTAGCGATGCGCGGCGTACCGCGACTGCGCTGCGCAATCGCGGCGACACCGGCAACGTCGCTCATCACCCCGAGGAGTCCGGCCGAGCGCTCGACGATCTGCGACAGTTCGGCAGTGCTGTAGAACTCCAGCCGTTGAACGATACCGAAGCGGTCGCGCAACGGTGAAGTCAGAAGGCCTGCCCGAGTAGTAGCCCCCACCAGCGTAAACGGCGGCAGATTGAGCTTGATCGAACGCGCTGCCGGCCCTTCGCCGATGATGATATCTAGTTGGTAGTCCTCAAGTGCTGGATAGAGGATCTCCTCTACGGCCGGACTCAGGCGATGAATCTCGTCGACAAACAGCACATCATGGGGCTCGAGGTTAGTCAGGATGGCTGCCAGGTCACCGGCTTTTTCCAGCACCGGCCCCGATGTCTGGCGCAAACCTGAGCCCATCTCATGGGCCAGGATATGCGCCAAGGTCGTCTTGCCAAGCCCCGGCGGGCCGAACACCAGCACGTGGTCCAGCGCCTCATTGCGCCCACGGGCCGCACTGATGAAGATCTCCAGTTGCTCCCTGGCGAGCGGCTGGCCGATGAATTCCGTTAACGTCACTGGCCGCAGGCTGCGGTCGATCACCCGTTCCTGTGAGTTGTCGGTCTGATCCGTCGCCGTTACCACGGGATCTCTGTTCGTCATGTTCGCTCTCCCGACAGTTCCTTCAGTGCGCCGCGGATCAGTTCCTCGACTGATGCCCCAGCGCTGGCAGCAGTGCGCACCGCCGCGGTTGCCGCCGTCGACTTGTACCCCAACGCCACTAGCGCACTCACCGCATCCTGTTCCGGTGTCAGTGCTGAGCTCCCGGTAAGTGTCGCGGCGCTCTCTGCCGTTGCATCAAGCCGGTCACGTAACTCGACGACCAGGCGCTCAGCAGTCTTTCGGCCGATGCCTGGCACCCGCGTCAACTGGGCCACGTCGCCAACGCTGATACAAGCTACTAAGTCGTCGGCCGTCAGCCCCGAGAGAATCGCCAGCGCCACCCGCGGCCCCACCCCGGTAATCTTTAGCAGAGTGCGAAAGAGGTCACGCTGGCGCAAATCGGTAAAACCGAATAGCAGGTGAGCATCATCGCGTATCACCAGGTGGGTATGCAGGGAGACCATACCACCAGGATCAGGCAAGTTATAAAAAGCGGTCATCGGTGCCTCCAACTCGTAGCCGACACCGCCCACCTCTAGCAACAACTGCGGCGGCTGCTTGCGCAAGAGTTTGCCACTGATCCAGCCAATCATTCTCTGGTGTTTCCTGCGCTATGCGCATCAGCCATAGCCGCTGTTGTCAGGTGCTGGGCACCTTGAGCCGTGTGGATGTGACAGATGGCACAGGCCAGTGCGTCGGCGGCATCCTGGGGCGGTTCGTGATCCATGCCCAGCAACACCCGGACCATGTGCTGAACTTGCCCCTTGCCAGCGCTGCCGGCACCAACTACTGCGCGCTTGATCTCGAGCGCACTGTACTCTGCCACCGCCAGTCCCTGCTGCACCGCCGCCAGCAGCGCAACGCCCCGGGCGTGACCCAGTATCAATGCAGCCTGGGGATTTGCTGCCATGAAAACCTTCTCGATAGCCGCGCCGTGCGGCCGGCACTCGTCGATTACCGCTTGGATGCGCTGGTGAATTACTGCAAGCCGCGATCCGAGATCACCATCACCCGCGCGGACACACTCACTATGCACGTGATACAGACTCTGACCACGGGACTCGACCACGCCCACCCCGGTGACGCGGGAACCCGGATCGATGCCGAGTATCCTGAAGGTATTCACTGGCTTGCGCGGCCGGCTGTGCCTCAGCCAGCCGGTTGCATATCCTCGGGGAAGCTGGCATTGGTGTAGACATCGTGCACATCATCGAGTTCCTCCAATGCATCGATCAGCCGCATGGCCTTTTCCGCGTCCTCGCCTTCCAGCGGCGTCTCATTGGCAGGCCGCTGGACGATTTCGGCAATCTCCGGCGTCAAGCCACCGCTCGCCAGCGCTTCGCGTACGGCAGAAAATTCCTCAGCCGGGGTTGTGACCTCTATAGTGCCATCATCATCGGTGTCTACATCATCGGCCCCAGCGCCTACGGCCACTTCCATCACCATCTCCTCGTCAACTCCAGACGGGAAAATCAGCAACCCGATCTTATCGAACAGATACGCCACCGACCCGTCGGTGCCCAGATTACCGCCATACTTGTTGAAAGTGTGGCGAATCTCGCTGACCGTGCGGTTGCGGTTGTCGGTAGTGCACTCGACCAGTACTGCCACCCCACCCGGTGCATAGCCCTCGTAACGGATCTCCTCGTAAGAAACCCCGTCCAGTTCGCCGGTGCCACGCTTGACTGCGCGATCGATGGTATCGCGGGTCATATTGGCGGCGAGCGCCTTGTCTGCCGCCGCACGCAGTCTCGCATTGGCCGTCACATCGCCACCCCCGGCTCGGGCTGCCACCGTGATCTCACGGATCAACTTGGTAAAAAGTTTGCCTCGCCTGGCGTCCTGCGCCGCCTTGCGAAATTTGATGTTGGCCCATTTACTGTGTCCAGCCATACCTTGCGCGTCTCTCCTGGTTGTGCCGTGGACCCCACGGCCCACTGTCCATTACACCAGTTCTGTGGCTACCTGTTCCAGCCCAGCACGGTTGGTCCATGACCAGACGCTGTCAACTGCCTGCGCCAGGTCCAGCCAGCGGCTCCGGTTGTGCTCAGCGGGATCCAGACGCACCTCGCAGGGTGCCGGCAACTCCAGCGAGAACAGGTGCTCGACATTGTCAACGATGCCAGGTCCGTACAGGTAACGGTACTCGGGCAGAATGTGAAAACTGCGGGCCAGGTGCCAGTCGCGCCAGCCCCCCTCTGAGCTGATGCCGGTTTCCTCAAAAAGTTCGCGCCGCGCGGCCTGTGCCGGCATCTCGTCTGGCCATTCCAGACTGCCGGTGACCGACTGCCAGAATACCGGCCACGCCCGCTCGAGCAGCAACGTTTGGCAGTCGCGAGTGTAGACCACGACCAAAACCGATTCCGGCCGCTTGAACTCCTGTGGCGGCGCCAGTGCTGCAGCGCTCACCCCGGATCAGAGCCAGCAGTGGCTTGGGCAGCGCGGATACGGATACCCAGATCACGCAACTGTTCGGCATCCACCCCGCTTGGCGATTCAGTCAGTAGACATGATGCTTTCTGGGTCTTGGGAAAAGTGATCACGTCCCGGATCGACTCCGCACCGGCCATTATTGCGATGATGCGATCCAGGCCAAAAGCAATACCACCGTGCGGCGGTGCCCCATAACGTAACGCCTCGAGCAAGAACCCGAACTTTGTCGCGGCTTCCTCCCCATCGATGCCAAGCACCTTGAATACCTGCTGCTGTACATGAGCGCGGTGTATACGTATAGAGCCGCCACCGATCTCGGCACCATTCAACACCATGTCATAGGCTCGCGACAACACTGCACCGGGGTCGGTCTCAAGTAGCGCAATGTCGTCTTCCCTGGGCGCGGTAAAAGGATGGTGCAGTGACTGCCAGCGGCCACTATCGGGGGCCTTTTCGAACAGCGGGAAATCCACTATCCAGGCAGGCCGCCAGCCGGACTCGACCAGATCGAGGTCGTACCCCAGACGCACTCGCAGTGCACCGAGCGCATCGTTCACTACTCGCTCGGTATCAGCGCCAAAAAAGAGCAGATCCCCATTCATCGCGTCGAGCCGATTCAACAGTTGCGCGACCACCTCCTCGGGCAGAAACTTGAGGATCGGCGATTGCAGCCCCGCGCCGCCTGCAGCCAGGTCGTTGACCTTAATATAGGCCAGGCCACCTGCACCGAACTGCCGCACGTAATCGGTGTAGTTGTCGATCTGTTGGCGACTAAGCGCACAGCCACCCGGCAGCCGCAGCACGGCTACGCGGCTGCCGGTGGCGGCAGCGGGTCCGGCGAATACCTTGAACTCGACCCCGGCCATCAGGTCATCCACGTCCACCAGTTCCAGCGGGATGCGCAGGTCCGGTCGGTCAGTGCCAAACCGGCTGACACTCTCAAGGTAGGTCAGCCGGGGGAAGGGGTCGGGCAGTTCAATATCCAGTACCGAGGAGAAAATCGCGCGCACCATCTCTTCCATTGCCAGGATGATCTCGTCCTCATCGATGAAGGACATCTCGATATCGAGTTGGGTGAACTCGGGCTGGCGATCAGCCCGCAGATCCTCGTCGCGGAAACAACGGGCGATCTGGTAATAGCGCTCGAACCCGGCCACCATCAGCAGCTGTTTGAACAGCTGCGGCGACTGTGGCAAGGCAAAGAACTGTCCCGGGTGGAGCCGGCTCGGCACCAGGTAATCACGTGCGCCTTCCGGCGTAGAGCGCGTCAGTACCGGGGTCTCCAACTCCACGAAATCCCGCTCTTCGAGGAACCGACGCATCGCACGCACTACCGCATGACGCAGGCGCAGGTTGTACTGCATGCGCTCGCTGCGTAGATCCAGGTAGCGGTAACGTAGGCGCACGGCTTCGCCCGTGTCATCATCTTCCATCTGGAAAGGTAGCGAGTCGCTGCTGTTGAGGACTGTGAGTTCGAGTCCCAGAACCTCGACTGTGCCAGTTCCAAGGTCCGGGTTATCAGTACCGGCGGGCCGGCGTCGCACCCTGCCAGTGGCCTGCAGCACGTATTCGTTGCGGACTGTTTCGGCAAGCGCGAATTGCACAGGGCGATCTGGATCGTACACGACCTGCACCAGCCCGCTGCGGTCGCGCAGATCAATAAAGATCACCCCACCATGGTCGCGGCGGCGCTGCACCCATCCGCACAGACGCACTTCCTGCTCGATGAGCGACTCAACAACATCTCCACACAGGCAGGTTCGCAGGCTTGATGTCACGATGGGTGTTCCTGGCGGCGACCTGCGTCAGTCGCGGCCGAAATTCCAGTCAGGCCGAATCCGAGGTACTCGAGCCAGTGGACGCACCACCCTTGTTCGCGCCACCGGACTGTTTGTCGCTGCCACTTTCGGACTTTGCCGGAGTTGATTTGTCGGTAGACGCAGCATCCTTGCTGCCATCCTTACCATCTGCCTTGCCCTTGGTGTCCGCCTTGTCCTTGGTGTCCGCCTTGCCCTTGTCTTTATCCTTACCGGAATGCTTGAAGTCGGTCTCGTACCAACCGGTGCCCTTGAGCCGGAAAGCTGCTGCCGACACCTGCTTATGCAGCGATGCATCGCCGCATTCGGGACAGTACACCAGGGGTTCATCGGCAATTTTTTGCAGTACCTCCAGGTGATGGCCGCACTGATCGCATTGGTACTCGTATATGGGCATAGCTAGGGCATCGAACAGAGTCAGGATTAGCGCCGAGCGCGACGACGTAGGCGCACAACCTTTAATTATACCTGCTGACGCCGTCTTACTTCACCAGCGAAGCGGGCAAATCGGTAGCGAGGCCCCTGTGTATGCGCCCGTACCGGGCTACGCGAGGCACGGTGAGCGGCAAACCAGGCCGATTTAGCCGGGCCCCTGGGACTCCCGCTCGGCCCGTTTACTAAAGAGTCGAACTCGCGCGCCCGAGAGCATGGCGGCAAGTTGGTGCCGAATCAACCACAGGCACACCAGCGACGGGATGACCATCACCGCTGTGATGACGAAAAACGTGCCCCAGTCTCCCCCCAGCCAGTCAACCAACGCACCAGAGGATGAGGCAAACAGGGTTCTACCGGCAGTGCCGATCGAGGCGAGTAGCGCATACTGGGTGGCCGTATAGGTCCGGTCTACCAACATCGATATAAAGGCGACGAAGGTTACGGTAGCAAACGCTCCGGCGAGATCATCCAGCAGCACCGCCACGGCAAAAAGAGGCTCGGACTTGCCTACCCAGGCGAGCAACGCAAACAGCAGGTTAGTGAGTGCCATCAGTATCCCGGAGGCAAACATGGCCCGTACCAACCCCATGCGGATAGCGAATAGACCTCCCAGCAGCGTGAACACAACCGTGGTGATCCAGCCAATGCCTTTAGAGTACAGCGCGATGTCGGACTTGGAGAAACCAATCTCTTTGTAGAAGATGATGGACATCCGCCCGAGAAAGGCTTCACCGATCTTGAACAGGAAAATGAAGCCGAGCACCGCGAGCGCGATGGCCAGGCCGTTGCGTCGAAAGAAACTCATCAGTGGGCCAACCACGGTTCCGACTAGCCAAGCGCCGGCCTGCGCGAAGACACTGGAGATACCAAGCTTCGAGGCGATCAGCTCGTCGGTGCGGGTCTGGGCCGCGACCCGTCCGGCAGGCTGCGGTTCCGGCACGAACATCAGGCCGATATTGCAGGCGATGATGACGATGCCCAATACCAGGAAGGTGGCCTGCCAGTAGTCGGCCACACCGGCATCCTGGAAGGCCTGGGCGGTCTTAAGTGCAACCACTCCACCCAGTTTATAGCCGGTCCACCAACCGACCACCGCGGTCGCTGCCCCGGCCGCCATGGCCCGCCCCTCGGCCTCGCCGATCTGCTCGATCCGCAGCGCATCGATGGTGATGTCCTGGGTGGCCGAGGCGATGGCAATCACCAAGCCAATGGCAATCACGCCGGCGAGGTTGGCCACTGGATCGATCAGACTCCATCCGGCCAGGCACAGTAGGATCAACAGCTGCAGGGTGATAATCCAGGATCGGCGATGGCCCAGCCGCGGCGTCAGCCACGGCACCCGGATGCGATCAATCAGGGGGGCCCAGAGAAAATTGATTGCGTACACGCCGAAGATGAGACCAGCCCAGCCGATGGTGCTGCGGCTTAGGCCATCCTCCTTCAGCCACAGGCTGAGACTGCTGCCGATCAGAACCCAGGGAAAGCCGCTGATGATCCCGAGCAGCAGAATGCGAACCATGCGTCGTTCGAGGTAAACCGAAAAGGTCTGCGCTAATGTCTGGCTGCTGCCCTGCTCTGCGCTGTTGGTCATCGCCCCCTCCTGCCCACCAAGGCGGGATACATTATCCCGCCCACCTGGCCAGGCGTTCCCGCACGCTCAGCCCTTGAGCCAGCGGTCACTAACCCGGTAGTCAATAATAAGCGGTGCATGGTCGGAAAAACGCTCGGCCTTGTAGATGGATGTTTCGCGGGCCCGTGCGGCAATGGTCGGAGTAGCCACCTGGTAGTCGATGCGCCAGCCCACGTTCTTGGCCCAGGCCTGGCCCCGGTTGGACCACCATGTGTACTGATCCTCCCCGGGCTCCAGTCGGCGGAACACGTCGACCAGCCCACCATCATTGAACAGCCAGTCCATCCAGGCCCGCTCATCCGGTAGAAATCCCGAGCTCTTCTGGTTGCCGCGCCAGTTCTTGAGGTCGATCTTGCGGTGGGCGATGTTGATGTCGCCACAGATGATGTACTCGCGGCCATTGCTGGCAAGATCCCGGATCAGGGGCTTCATGCGCACCATAATGTCGTACTTGAAGTTCAAGCGCTGGTCACTGCTGGTGCCGGAGGGCATATACAGCGACACGACACTGAGACGGCCGTAGTCGACCTGCACCCAGCGCCCCTCGCTGTCAAAATCCTTCCAGCCCAGGCCTTGCTGTACCCGGTCCGGTTGGCGTCGGCAATAAATCGCAACGCCACTGTAGCCCTTGCGCTCGGCATCGACGTAGACCGTGGCATAACCTTCTGGGTAGAACCGAGGGTCCTTGCGCTTTTCCGGCTGGGCGCGGGTTTCCTGCAGGCAGACAAAATCAGCGTCCTGTGTGCTCAGCCATTCGAAAAAACCCTTGCGCGCCGCCGCTCGTATACCATTGACGTTAAGGGTTATGATTCTCACCCGTGAGCTCCTCCCAGGACATCCTGTAACCCGCTGTGATGCAAGACCCCGAACACGCGTTCCTTGAGTTCGCTATCAACAGTGGCGTATTGCGCTTCGGAGAGTTTACCCTCAAATCCGGTAGGGTCAGTCCGTACTTCTTCAATGTGGGGCTGTTCAATACCGGCCAGACACTTTCGCGCCTTGCCCGCTTCTACGCGAGCGCCCTGAACAATGCCGAGCCAGAGCCCTTTATGCTGTTCGGTCCGGCCTACAAGGGCATCCCGCTGGCCGCCGCCACAGCCACTGCACTCGCCGAACAGCATGGCCGCAACACGGGCTTTGCCTTTAACCGCAAGGAGCCCAAAGACCATGGCGAAGGTGGGCAACTGGTCGGTGCGGAGCTTACCGGCAGCGTAGTCATCATCGATGATGTCATCACCGCGGGCACTTCAGTGCGCGAGTCAGTCGAGATCATCCGTAATGCAGGTGCTACACCGGTTGCAGTAATGATAGCGCTCGACCGCGAGGAGAAAATGACTGAAGATGATCACTCGGCCATCACGGTAGTGCGCGAGCAATGGAATTTGCGGGTACATACGCTGGCCCGCCTCAGCAGCTTGCTCGAATACCTCGCAACCCGCCCAGACCTCAGCCACCACCTGCCCGCACTCGAGAACTACCAGCGCCGCTACAGTTCAGAGCTGAAATAAAAAGCAAAGCCGGTATGGCGAATCTTTTTCTGTGCGAAAAACAAACTGGAACGGCGACTTTTGTGATTTGTTTTGGCTTTAAGTTTGATGGCCCTGGCCCTGGCGCCGAAAACCAGCTACTCCGAGGATGATGTTTTTTTCCTCATCAGTGCATGCCGCTCGACGGTCGGCAACGTGCCGATGCGCCTGGCCGCCTGGTAGAAGTTTTTGAAGTCTCTGCCAGTCTGTTCGAATAACTGTGCGAAGGCCGGCACCCACTTGAAGTAAGTGCCGATCGTTGCCAGTTGCGCGTTGTTGAGCGGCTGATCGAACCAGGCATCCCAACCGCCGGCAAGGTCCTGGCGCACCAGCTCCTGATAAG
Organism: Arenicellales bacterium; assembly: GCA_030747115.1. Taxonomy (GTDB): domain Bacteria; phylum Pseudomonadota; class Gammaproteobacteria; order Arenicellales; family UBA868; genus UBA12578. Next base: position 5,965 of record JASLLH010000036.1, on the reverse strand, counting down.
CGGCCTGCAACTCTTCCAATAAGACAGCCTTGTGCGCACGCATCTGCTCTTGGGGCATTTTTTTGCCATAGAGTGCATCCAGGCGGCGGCGAAAATCGAGTATCAGGCCGATCACCGTATCAAGACGGCCCCGCGCCTCAAGATAAGCAGGAATATCAGCTTCACGGCCGCTCGCCAACAACCAGCGGCGCGCTCCCTCACGCTCGACAAAGGTCGCGAAAGATTCATTAAAGGTAGTGTCGTCCTCAATGTACAAGTGCTCGTGAGCCAGTTCGTGGAAAATCAGCCCGGCAAGATCCGTATCCGCAAACTCCAGCACAGAGCTCAGAACCGGATCAGCAAACCATCCCAATGTCGAGTACGCAGCCACCGGCCCGACGTAGGTCTCAAAACCCTTTGCCCGCAGCTGCTCGGCAAACATCAGGGCATTCTTGCGGGCAAAATATCCACGGTAGCCAAGGCACCCGATCACGGGAAAACAAAATGCTTTTGGCTCTATCGAGAACTCGGGCGCCGCAAATACGTTCCATAGGACGAAATCGCGGTCGATCTTCGTATAGCGCCGGTAACTGTGATCGGCCGGCAACAACAGAGATTCGCCGGCAAAACGCCGGATGTTATCCACCAGCGCGAGCCGCTCGCGGGTAAGCGCCGGAACATCGGGGTCGTCCATCAGCGCGGCCAGTGGTCGACTGTGCCATAGCAGCGACGACTGACCCAGCGCCGCTTGCCCGTAGTAGCGCACGCTCTCGCAGCCCGCCAGCATCAACATGGCCAACAGCGCTGCCCCACCTAACAGCCAGCGCCATCCCACCCGTGATACCGGCCAGATTTGCAAATGCCGCTCGAGTACCGGTGTCATGGTATTGAGTTTAATGAACCTATCAGACCAGTACGCTTTCCCACGCTCGACTCAGGGCAGCACAGTTGAAGGGGAAACACGCCGGGTCACTCATTCAAGGACCGGAGATTGGATCACCTGCGTTCAGATTGCCAGGCCGGCGCGACGGCCCTCGTAAATAACGAAGGGGGCCTGGCGTGGCCCTGCACTGTCACCGATATTGAGAATTTGCAGGTCGGAGCCTGTCAGTTCCCGGGCAAGGGTATCCTCAGCCCGGTTTGTCGTTGCCAAAACCAATGAGTCCGCCCCGATCAACTGCGTACTGCCATCGAGGAAGGACAGCACTTCTGCGCCTTCACGAGCCCAGCATGTGACCGCGGATTCGAGTACGAAACGCACGCCGAGTTTCCTGAGCCGTTGGCGTAGCGGATAATCCGCTGCGGTACGCTGCAGTTCCTTGCCAACCAGGGGGTCCGGGGTGACCAGCGTCACCTGGTGGCCGTCCTCGGCGAGTTTCCAGGCAGTGCCGCAGCCTTTCCAGTTGCCTCCCTCATCAACTACCAGCACACGTTTTCCAGGCCGGCCACGACGCGCCATCACGTCTTCTGCAGAAAAGAAACCGCCAAGTTCTATGCCTGGCAGTCTCTCGACGTGGGGCAATGCTTTCTGGAAGCCAGTATCAGGGGGGCTGGAGCCGGTGGCCAACACGGTAACCTCGGCAGCGTGGGCCCGGATCTCATCTACCGCCATGAACGTATTGCGCCGCACCTCGACCCCGGCCGCATCCAATTGCCGTGCATACCAATCGAGCAGGTCGAGAATCTGTGCCCGGCGGGGCTGCAAGCCGGCCAGGCGGAACTGTCCACCCAGATGGCCTGAAGCTTCCGTCAGGGTCACCTGGTGGCCCCGTTCCGCCGCAACCCGCGCCGCTTCCAGGCCGGCCGGCCCAGCGCCGACCACCAGCACTCGTTTCGGCGAATCGGTCTTAACAAAACGATCGCCACCCCATTCAAATTCCCGGCCGGCTGAAGGATTGACCAGGCAAGAGATCCAGTAATCACGGTAGCGGCGGCCCCAACACATCTGGTTGCAGGAAAGGCAGGGGCGGATGTCGCCGGCGCGGCCCTGGCGAGCCTTGTTTGCCAGGTGCGGATCGGCAATCTGCCCGCGGACGATCGACACCAGGTCGGTCTGTTCCGCCGCCAGCACCGCCTCGGCGTTTTCCGGGGTACGCACATGGCTTTCCATGATCACCAGGGCATGGCTGACCACGCCCTTGAGACTCTCGGCAAGTTCTCCACCGAGCCGTTCCGGATAGAGAAAAGTCGGCATCAACTTGTAGAAATCAAAATAGCTGCCGGTACCGCAACTGACGTAGTCGATAAACTGGTCACGGTCATGCAGAGCGATGATTTCGGCCAGGGCTTCACGTTGCAGGGCAACTTCGACATCCGGTTCGTCACTGACCGAAACCCCAACGATGAAATCCTCTCCGCAGAGACGGCGAATACGCGTGATGATCTCTCGCGAAAAGCGCGTGCGGTTTTCCAGCGAGCCTCCCCAGCGGTCGTCACGACGATTGGACCACGGCGTCCAGAACTGGTCGACAATCCCGTGGTAAGCAGCCCAGACTTCGACCCCGTCGAACCCGGCTTCGTAGCAGCGGCGTGCTGCCTGCACGAAACCCTCGATGGTTTCCTCGATCTGAACCTCGCTCATGGCATGACTACCGTCGGAATCGTGGTAGCTCGGCAGCCCAGAGGGCGACCAATTGGCATGGTAGGAATTGTCCGAGTCACCATGCTGGCCAACGTGGTAAAGCTGCTGCAGTACCAGCGCGCTCTCAGCATGGACGGCATCGGTAATCTTCCGGAAGTGAGGAATGACTTCGTCGCTGCTGTGCCGGAAGTTCCCGCGCGTCAATACCGCCGCCGGATGTACCGGCACCGGTTCGATGATCAGCATCGCCGACCCGCCCATGGCCCGTTCCCGGTAGTAGCCCAGGTGCTGGTCGCCGGGCAGTCCCTGCTCCGCCATGTTGGCAGTGTGTGCGCCGAAGACGATGCGGTTGCGCAGCGTGTGGCCCCGCAGATCGAGCGGGGCAAAAAGGCGGGGAAAATGCTGATTAGCGTTCATACCGTAATGCAGAGTCGCAGGGCATCATAGATAGCAGCATGGATGTTGCGGGAAGAGACCGCATCGCCAATACGGAAAAGCGCGAATGCACCCTGCGGGTTGCTGCAGATTTCCTGACGGCGGCCCTGCAGCAATGCCGGGTAGTCCATTTCCCCAAGGTTGCGGCTGGTCGGCTTGAGCTCGAAGTAGAGGTCATCCAGGGGTAAGGTACCGTGTTCCACAAATACCTGGTCAACGGTCCGTTCTTCGATCCGGTCCGAGTAGTCGGAACCAACCAGGCCGATCAGCCGGTTGCCGGCGCGCCGCACCGACCGCAACCGCTTGTTGATGCTGATACGCACTGCAGCCCGGTCGAAAACTTCCGCGTAGGCCACGTGATTGAGCCCACCGATGTCTGCCGCGAAGAAGCGTTCCGGGGTAACGATTTCAAGCTCGCACCCCGAATCAGCGATCCGTTCCGCGGCGGCAAGCCCCGGATGGGCCGCGTTGTCGTCGTAGAGCAGTGCTGTCCCCAGGGGCTTGACGCTGCCATCGAGCACGTCCCAACCGCTGTGAACCAGTTCGGCCCCCTCTACGTTGCCGGTGTTCGGCAATCCGCCGGTGGCAATAATGACGAGGTCTGGATTCTCTGCCAGCACATCGGTTTTTTCGGCCAGGCGGCTACAGATGATGTTGACTCCCGCCTTTTCACACATGGCGACGCGCCAGTCGATGATTCCTAACAGTTCCCGGCGCCGAGGCACCCGCGCTGCCAGACGGACCTGACCCCCGGGCTGTTCCGACGCCTCGAAAACAGTCACCTGGTGGCCGCGCTCTGCCAGCACCCGGGCTGCCTCCAGCCCGGCAGGTCCGGCGCCGACGACCACGGCTGTCAGCCCCGGGTCAGGGCTTTTCTCAATCTGGTGCGGCATAGTCTCTTCCCGCCCGGTCGCCGGATTGTGGACACAGAGTGTTTCATGGCCCTCGTAGATCCGGTCGAGGCAGTAGGTAGCACCTACGCAGGGGCGGATTTCGTCTTCACGGTTCTCGCGAATTTTGTTGACGATGTGCGGGTCGGCAATATGGGCGCGCGTCATGCCCACCATGTCGAGCTTGCCTTCGGCAACCGCATGACGCGCCGTGGCAACATCCTGGATTCGTGCCGCATGGAGGATCGGAATGCTCAACTCGCTACGCACCTGGCCGCAGAAATCGAGGTGGGGTGAAGAGGCCATGCCCTGGATTGGAATTACCCGGGAAAGCGCAGCGTCGGATTCGATGTGGCCACGGATCAGATTGAGAAAATCGACCTTGCCGCTTTGGACCAGGCGGCGTGCGATTTCGACGCCCTCCTCCCTGGACAACCCCAGTGCCCAGTCCTCATCCGCCACCATGCGCAAACCAACAATGAATTCCTCCCCGACCCGTTCCCGGATAGCCTCCAATACCCGCCAGGTGAAGCGCAGCCGATCATCCAGGGAACCGCCCCAGGCATCCTTGCGCTGGTTCGTCGCCGGAGACCAGAAGCCGTCGAGCAGGTGGCCGTAAGCCTCGATCTCGATACCGTCAAGTCCGCCGGCCTGCATCCTTTCCGCCGCGGTGCCGTAGTCGCCGATGATGCGCTCCAGGTCCCAGTCCTCGGCCTCCTTGGGAAACGCCCGGTGGGCGGGCTCCCGTACCGGCGACGGGGCCAGCACCGGTAACCAGTCGCCCTTGTTCCAGTTGGTTCGGCGCCCGAGGTGGGTGATCTGCATCATCACTGCTGCACCGTGTGCATGACAGGCGTCCACCAGCTCCTTGAGCCAGGGCACGATTTCGTCGCGGTAAGCGTGAAGGTTGCCGAAGGCTTGCGGACTGTCTGGCGAAACGACTGCAGAACCGGCCGTCATCGTGAGCGCCAGTCCGCCTTTGGCTTTTTCTGCGTGATAGAGCCGGTAACGGGCTTTGGGCAGACCCCCCTCGGAATACGCCGGCTCGTGGGCGGTCGACATGATCCGGTTACGCAACTGCAGGTGCTTTATCCGGTAAGGTTGTAATAGCGGATCCTGGTTCATGCCTGGTTTCAGTATGCGTTAGATCGAGATGCGGCAAGAAAGTTTAAAGGCAGTCCGGTGATGTCATTGCCGGACTGCTCGACTGAGGAAAACGGTTCAAAATTCCTGGGTACGGATCAGAGCACGACACGGGCTGCTGTGCAAACATTAATCAAGCCAGCTGTCATCCTAAGCCAAAAGAAGGCACAGGAGGACCAGCCGGCCTCTCGATCCGAGGGACACAGAGCCGTATAGGCGCCAGCATCACCGGTCACGGCAAATTCGAACCCCCGGTCACGGCCCTTTTTTTGCAAACGGCTAGGCGGAGTCCCGACAATTGCCTGTAGACCGACTGCTTGACGGTAGATCGTAGGGGCACCGGCGGGCCAGGCATAGGCACTTTGTGCGGCCGATCTGACATTTGAGCGGCGCCCCCAGGCCGGCCTGTGAGTCTTTTTCAGGGGCGCGCTGTCGTCGGTACAACGCCCAGCATAGAATTGCCTTTGATTTTTTATCAAAACGATGAATTCACCCCTTAAGCCATGAGCGACCCTGCAAAACACCTAGATTGCTACTTGGTGGGCGGGGCAGTGCGCGACGCATTGCTCGGCGCCCCGGTGGGCGACCGTGACTGGGTAGTGGTGGGTGCGAGCACCGCGCAAATGACCAAACTTGGGTTCAAACCGGTGGGTCGCGATTTCCCCGTTTTTCTGCATCCGCACAGCAAAGAGGAATATGCACTCGCCCGACGCGAGCGTAAGACCGGGCCGGGATACACCGGCTTCGTCACCGAAACACCGGTGGATGTCACCTTGGAGGAAGACCTCCTACGGCGCGACCTCACCATCAACGCCATGGCGAAAAACACCAATGGCGAACTGATTGATCCGCATGGCGGTGCCGCTGACCTGAAGCAGCGGGTTTTGCGACATGTGTCGCCGGCCTTCATCGAGGATCCTCTGCGGGTGCTGCGGGT
>JASLLH010000035.1:9168-16272 GCA_030747115.1 Arenicellales bacterium | reverse complement strand
CCGGAAGGACAGGTGGCCGACGACGGTATGCTGGCCGGCATGAACTTCTATATCGAAGGTGTCGACGACAAACTGCCTGAATAAGGGACTGACCGACTGAACCGGAACCCGCCCCGTTGACGGGGCGGGTTTTTTTTCGACCGTACAATCAACGCCATGGGCCGGCTCTGGCTTAAAGACCCCCTTGCGATCCTCGCGCAGGATGCGGCCGGCGGCATCGTCATCGAGGGCGGCAAGATCTGCGAACTCGTGCCGTCTGGCAAGACACCTTCAGCGCCGTGCACCGTCTTCGATGCCCCTTCCCATGTCATCCTGCCGGGCCTCATTAACACGCATCATCACTTCTACCAGACGCTGACCCGGGCGCTAGCACCAGCACTCGGCAAGGAACTCTTCGACTGGCTGAAAGCGCTTTACCCAATCTGGTCCGGGCTCGATCCCGAAGGGCTCGCTGTCGCAACAGAACTCGCGCTGACAGAGCTGCTGCTCTCGGGCTGCACCACCACCTCGGATCATCATTATCTTTATCCCGCGGGGCTTGAAGACGCGGTGGATATCCAGGTTGGCGTTGCGGCGAAGATCGGCATGCGGGTCACCCTCACCCGCGGGTCCATGGACCTTTCTCAAAAAGACGGCGGCCTGCCGCCCGATTCAGTGGTTCAAAAGACAGATGAAATCCTGACCGATAGTGAGCGCGTGGTGAACCGCTTTCATCAGGCGGGACCGGGTGCCATGGTCCAGATTGCCCTTGCGCCCTGCTCGCCTTTTTCAGCCACGCAGGACCTGATGCGCGACACCGCCGTGCTTGCATCCCGTTTGAACGTTCGCCTGCACACGCATCTTGGGGAGACGCAGGACGAAAACGATTACTGCGTCGCAACGCTCGGAATGCGGCCGCTCGACTACCTGGAGGATTGCGGCTGGCTTGGCAACAGTACCTGGCTGGCGCACGGCATCCACTTCGACGATGACGAAATTCATCGTCTTGGAAAGGCGGGTACCGCGGTCACCCACTGCCCCCACTCCAACATGACGCTGGCTTCGGGTCTTTGCCCCGCCTGTGCTCTACAAACTGCCGGCAGTGCAGTGGGTCTCGGAGTCGACGGGTCCGCCTCCAATGACGCCTCCAATGCTATTGAGGAAGTCCGCGCAGCAATGATGCTACAGCGCCTGCGTGAAGGCGCCGGTGGATTCAGTCATCTTGATGCGATTCATCTCGCGACCGAGGGCAGTGCGCAGTGCCTCGGCCGCAACGATATTGGTGCATTGGCGCCAGGCAAACAGGCGGATCTTGCACTTTTCAGGCTCGATGAACTTCGCCACAGCGGCTATCACGACCCGCTCGCGGCTTTAATCCTGTGCGGGGCTTCCCGCGCTGACCGCGTCATGATCGGCGGTGAATGGAAGGTTATCGATGGGCATGCACCGCATATTGACGAGGCCGACCTCATCCGCCGCCACAGCAATGCTGCAGAAAAACTCAGAAAACAGGCCGGCATCGCGGGGTAGATGCCTTCAAAGCGCGCCACCGCAATTCCTGAAAAACCACGATATGATGCTGACTTACAGCGCCGACTTGATGCCACTTGTATCCTGAGAGGCGAAGTTGCATAAAATGTCGTACATGAAAGTTTCTTGCGGCCCTCGTTCTGCTTGCGTTGGCTCCAGAAAGCGCTATCTGGGAGCGGTTTTTACCTTACTTCTGTACACCCTGGGCCCGGTTTCTGGGACCCACGCTCAAGAACTGACGGTCAACGAGCAGTACGAGGCCGCCTTTCTTGAGATGTATGAAGACGTCGGTAATCTTGACAAGACTTTCCGCTTTGCGGAGCTCGCGATCGCGGTGGGGGACCTCGAAGGCGCTGTCGCCGCCCTTGAGCGCATGCTCATCATTGAGCCTGACCTGCCCCAGGTCCGGATGCAGTTGGGAACCCTGTATTTCCAGCTCGCCTCCTATGCCATGGCGCTCACCTACCTCAACGCGGTGGTTGCCCATGATGAAGTTCCGGATGACGTCAAACAGAGCGCACAAGACCTCATCACTCAAATTGATACGCTGATCTCGCCGCACCGCTTTAATGGCACGGTTGTGGCGGGTGTGCGTTATCAGTCCAATGCCAACGGTGGGCCGATGACGCAGAACATCCGCCTCTTCGGCGGCAGTGCGGTGCTTGACGAAGAGTACACCCGACAGTCTGACTGGGACGTGTCTCTCGCGGGCCAGTTCAATTATGTCTATGACTTTGAAACGGAGCCCAGCGTGACGCTCGAAACCGGCGTCTCCGCCTACAGCAGTTGGCAGGACACGCAGTCACAGGTCGACACCACGCTGTTCGAATTACAGTTTGGGCCGCGGTTGGTTTTCACCCCCAAACCGGGAACAGCATTGGACCTTCGCCCTTATGCGCTGGTGAATGACATGGCCCTGGGAGGTAAAGACAGCTTCGAGGGGGTCGGCGCCGGCCTTGACCTTGCCTTCAGGACTTCCATGGCAAGCGCCTGGACCGCGGGCACCCGCTATGTTGATCGCGATTACAGCCAGGCTGAGGAGGTCGGGCTCAAGGGGCCACGAACCCGGCTCTTTGCCGGCAGGACCTTTGGCCTTTCGAACCTCACCATCGGCACCATCAACCTCAGCGCCTTTAACGAGGACACCGATGAAAAATCCTCGGCCTACTGGGAGTACGGTCTGCAGGTATTGATCCAGCATAACCTCGCCGACCTAAGCCCCCAGCCTCGCCTCTTTGGAAGGCCACTGACTTTTTCCCCGGCGCCCTGGACACTGTCATTTAATATCGGTTTCTATGACAAATCCTACGATGAGGCCAATCCGGGCGTCGACGCCGGTGTCGTGCGCCAGGATGACACGCTGCGTAGCAGTGCGTCTCTTGTAATCCCCTTGACTACCCGGCTGAACCTGCTGACCACCGCAGGCTACACGGATGTGCGATCCAATCTACCGAACTATACTAATGAGAACTGGTTTTCCAGTGTCAGCCTACTGGGACAGTTTTAGCAATCGCATAGCGATATAAGATGATGAACATCAAAGGCCGCGCCCAAACCTCACTCATTGTCTTTGGCCTCCTCTGCCTGCCTCATGGAGCGGACGCGGCCACCGACGAAGTTGAAGTCGGTGTGACTGCCGCATCGGTTATCGATGCCAAGGGAAAGCCGCCGGTATCCCCGGCGCGCGATCTTGAGACGGGTCTTGAGGTCTTTTTCAACGAGAAGATCTCCACTGACGATACCGGAAGGGCGCAACTGCTCTTTCGTGATGGCACTTCCTTGACCGTGGGTGCCGGCTCCGAGATGACCATCGATGAATACGTGTTTGATCCTGACACCGGTACCGGGGAAATGGTCGTCAGTATCAGCAAGGGTGTGTTCCGCCTCGTCGGGGGCAAGATCTCCAAAAATACACCGGTTGTCTTCAATTCGCCTTCGGCAACAGTCAGCGTTCGGGGAGGCATCGCGTATGTAAAGGAGACGACTGCAGGACTTGAAGCGGGACTGCTTTATGGCACCCAGCTGAGTGTCACATCAGCCGCCTCCGGATTGACCGCAAGCACATCACAGACCGGGCGGGCCTTCAGCGTGAGCTCGGGACAGACGACGGCACCTACTGCACAGAAGATCAGCCCCGAGACACTGGCCAAGGACCTCGCGGCACTTGAAAAACCGGTAGATCAGCCCGCGCCAGCAGCCGCTGATGAGCCGTCCGGTGCTTCGGATCAGCAAGCGGGTAGCGCACAGCCGGAGGATTCTGGACAGGAGCCTGCCCCGGTCGAGGGAGATCAGGCGAACGCGGCGTCGCAGCCCGAGCCCAGCGAAAAACCAGCAGACGAAGGCGTCGCATCCGAATCCGGTCTTGCACGGACAGAGCCTGACCCGAACCAACCTCCGCCGGAAGAGGCGGGCCTTGTCGTGAGGGAAGGAAGCCCCGACGGGTTGTTGCCTGGTACCAATGAATCTTCGCCTGAACCAGGAACTGAACCACAGCGCCTTGCACCAATGACTCCGGGAGAACCCGGTGAAGCTGTGGCTGACGGCAGCATGATGCCGCCACCTATGCCTGGCAATCCGGAAGACCTGGCGGCTTCGCCTGAGGGGCTGACCCAGCCTGTCGAGATCGGGGCTCCGCCAATACCCAAAGCGGGTATGGCGGCCAACATCCCGGTGGCTGCTGCACCTCCCGCTGGAGGTATTCCCAACATGCCCGTCGCTCCAGCCGGCCTTAAGTTGGAGATCAATTCGCTTGCGGTCGACTTCAGCAATGATGTGGCGGCTTATGTTCCCCCGGTTGGGTCGCCCATAGGGCGCGCCCCGAGCAGGACTCCCGCTGAACCCGCCATGGCAATGGTCGATATGACCAAAGCCGTTGACGACACGGTCAAAGCACCGGGTGTCAGAACCGAGGACGGCAAGTCTGTTACCGCGCCAACCGGCGGCTGGGAAACTTCAGCGGCCTATTCTTTCACGGGCGCAACCGCTGAGGAAAAGCCCGCTTACTTCGAGCCGAAAACAGCAGACACCGGAACGACGGCTACAACAGCTTCAGCGGCTGCAGACCGTTGTGATCCCGATACTGAGTATTGTCCCTCGGAATCGGAAAAAGCAGCTGGCACAACGAAGCCTAAACCGGCTGAAACCGTCAAGGTCGAGACAACCACAACCAGTTGCGATCCTGCCAAGGGCTGCAAGAAAGTCGCTGATCCTCCAAAGTATGACATCAAATCTACCTCGGCGATTGATTCCGGTGCGACAGACGAAGATGGGACCACTTCGACCAGCTGCGATGCTGAGGGTTGCAAGAGGATCGCTGTCGCTGATCCTCCAAAGTATGACATCAAATCTACCTCGGCGATTGATTCCGGTGCGACAGACGAAGATGGGACCACTTCGACCAGCTGCGATCCTGCCAAGGGCTGCAGGAAGGTCATTAAGTCTGACACCAAATCCCCGCCGAAGACGAAGACCCGGGTATCCCGGACCGGATCAGCGGTGCCGACGGTGGCCACCGGTATCTTCACGTCGGGTGACGAGTTCGCGCTGACGTCTAGCGTCGGTCAGGAAAATGCCGCCATGCATCTCGTTGGCGACCAGATACCGCTTTGCAAAGAGTGTCGTTTCCTAAAGTGGTACCGCAGCACAACCTCTATAACAGGTACCAGCATTTTTGCCGCCGAGATCCAGCATTGGATTTTAGGTGCTGCCTCGACGGCCTCAGAACTTTCTGCAGCAGCAGGCAAGACCGCTTCGTATTCCGGTGGACTGGTTGGCGCGGTGGCAACCAGTGGATTTATTCAGGAAAAAACCGGCAGCTTTGATGCCCGGGTGCGCTTCGGCGTAAGCCAATATCAGGTACAGAACTTCAACGCGGCCTTTGATGGAAGCCGCTATACAGGAACTTCGGGGCCAACATCGAACGACACCTTGTTCAGTGTCACCGGCCATTCCGGCGCACAGGTCATGCGTGCTGGTGGGTACTTCTTTGGCAGCCCCACCCGCGGCAAGGCGCCGCCTGAGATGGGTGGACATTTTGAGGTCACGGGCGATGATTATCACGCGGCGGGTGTCTTCGCCGGATCTCAGCACTAGGACTTCCGGCAAACCGCCATTTATTTCACCAGGCGGCGCTCCACCCCGTCCCAGTCGGCTCCCGGGGGATGGGCTTTGAATTCCTCGATGCGCCCGTGCATCATCGATAAATAGCCTTTGAGACGGGCCAATCCCAACTGCTCAAGTTGTCCAATGAGTTCGAGGGCCTCCTGCCACTCGCGCGCCCGATAATGCTCCAGCATCCGGGACTGAAGCGCTTCGGCCTCGATAAAGATATTGCTTCGGACAAATGATGCGTCGCCGAACAGACTGAAAATTCGTACCGGTTCACTCTTGCCGACGACCTGCACCAGGTCGAGCTCGAGAAAGGCAAGATCAGGAACGGCGCCGCGGGTGGCCTCACTGAGCAGAATCTCAACCCCGTAGGCCTTGGACTGGCCCTCAAGGCGTGACGCCAGATTGACGCTGTCCCCAAGCACGGAGTAATCAAAGCGCTGCTCTGAACCCAGGTTGCCGGCGAGAGCCGGGCCGGAATTGATGCCGATACCGATCCTGAGTTCTTGCATGCTCGCTCCGGATGCCTTGGCTTCGCGCTGCAAAGTGCGGTTGAGGTCTGCAAGGGCATCCAGCATTTTGAGCGCGGCACAGCAGGCCCGGCTTTCGTGCTCAGCAACATCAACCGGCGCGTTCCAGAACGCCATGATGCAGTCGCCCATGTACTTATCGATTGTGCCCTGCTCGTTGAGAATGACGTCGGTCAGGGGTGTGAGAAACCGGTTCAAAAGGTCGGTCAGCGCCTCGGGCGGGAGCTGCTCGGATATGCTGGTGAAGCCGCGGACATCGCAGAACAGCGCACTGATATGCCGGGTTTCACCCCCCAGTTTTAATTTGTCGGGATCATTGGCCAGTTGCTCCACCAGGACGGGTGACAGGTAGCGCCCAAATGCGCCCCGCACCTCTTTTTTCTCTTTCTCGCTGGCGAGATAAACCTGCAGCGACTGTGTAAGGTAGAGCAGAATGATCACTACCGCAAAGTAAAACGGCGTGACCAGAATGTTGTACTGGGCAAACAGCGTCCAGGAAGTTCCGAGCGCCGCCACGATAGCGGCGACGCCTATGATTGCGCACCACAGCGCGCCCCAATGGGGCAGCAACCAGATCAGAAGCAGGCCAAACAGCAGCAGTGACAGAACTTCAGCCCCTTTGGCCCAATCGGGCTGATGCAGAAATTCTCCGCTGATCAGCGTTTCAAGAATCTGCGCCCGGATCTGCAGCGCGGGCACCACACCCAGAACAGGAACCGGCTGAGGCCGCGACAGCCCTGCAGCACTGGAGCCCAACAGCACAATCTTGCCGGCAATCGCTTGTGGATCAAACTCTCCTGAGAGAAGTTGCCACGCGCCTATTGATTGCGAAATCTGATCAGAGTACCGAATCCAGATACGGCCCTGATGATCGGTCGGCACGGACAATCCGCCGATCTTGACGCCGACGACACCTCCGGAGCCGCCAAAAGACTGCTCGCCACTGGCGTTGGTGGAC
>JASLLH010000035.1:0-9069 GCA_030747115.1 Arenicellales bacterium | reverse complement strand
GCAAACCCAAGCACACTGTTGGCTCGCAACAGGGCCTGTGCGAGTTGCTCATCGTGACCCGTGCGACCGAGGATCGCCTCACGGGCGATTTGATACTCAGGCCAGTCGGGAATCATTTTTGCGACAGCGGCCGGCGAGAGCCGATCCGGCTCGGAAAGAAGTATGTCGATCACAATCGCCGCAGCACCGGCGTTGTTAATAGCGTCCACCAGTTGCGCCAACTGGTTGCGCGGCCACGGCCACTGCCCCAGGCGCTCAAGGCTCTGCTCATCGATATCCACCAGCTGCACCGGCATCGGCGTCTGCTTGCGCGGCTTGAGTGACTGATACTGATCAAACACCGTTAACCGGATATCGGTCAGTAGCGATGGCTCCGCCAGTCTCAAAGAGATGGCCAGCACCAGCAGCGCGAAGGGAAGCAGGGCTCGCCATGAAACGGCTCGCCAACGTTGCTCTTGCGGTCTTTGGTCTCCCATGAACTAAAGCAAATTGAGCCTATAATGGCTGGTCTTAATGCATCAATTGTGCCACGAGTTTGCTGATTCAGTCCCCCGGGACAGTGTCTGACTTAAGCATTCGGATCGCTTTTGAGTAACCCCAGACTCTGTCTGCTATTCAGGTAGGACGAAAAACTGTGAATCGGTAAGCCTGACCCTCCCCCACTAAATGGGTCTACCCGTTATGATGGTTCCGGGAGGGCCGATAATGAGTAGCAAGCGACATAAGCCCGAAGAGATTGCTTCCAAGCTGCGCCAGTTTGAGGTACCCGCTTGGCAGGACTTCCCCGGCGTATCAGCAGAGCAACTGATCCAGAATGGCAGCGGCTTTGGTGGGGCCGTGCTCGGAGCGCATGTGGGCGGATGTCGCGGCGAGGCGCTCATGCATTGCCCCGTTGGTGAGCATGCTTTCGATAGTGGCCCCAAGTTCCTTGGGTTTCCAGTGATTGCGGTGCAGGTGGCATCCGTGCCCGGTTTCCGCCACCCGCTTGGCGTTGTCATGGCCATCCCATACATACGGCATGATGAGCGCGGGCTTGCCAAAATACAGGCACTCATTGAACGAGTTGTTGCCGCCATGATGGATCACCGCATCGGACTGCGAGATGACCGAAGGCTGGGGATACCACGACGCGATGTGAACATTGTCGGGCACGGTATCGTATTCACTTTCATAGTCCCCCACATTAAAGAGCGCACGCACCGCCATGGTGGAGATAACATCCATCAGGCGTTTCAAAAGCCCGGTATCCCCGGAACCGAGACTGCCGAAACTGACATACAGCAGCGGTGCGTCGTTGTGGGCCTTGAATTCAGGCACCTCAAACGACTCTTCGTCGCGCACACAACCCTCCAGATACTGGAACTGCCCGGGATCAAGCGGTTGCGAACGGTTGAACTTGACGGGTTCGGGATAGAGCAGCAGGTTCATGTGCGGCGAGGCTTCGAAAAACTCTCCGACCGGGTAGGCGGCTTCGCCGCACTTGGCCAGAAATTCGTTGAACCGGTCGTGGATAGGCTGAATCATTTCGTTGAAGTGATTCTGATAGGCGCTGAAGCATGCGCTGTCATGCTCACCGCAGCCCGAAAGATGCGGCGGTATCTGCGGATCAGGGATCTCGTTTTCCGAGCACGAGATCACCCGCACCCAGGGCTTGTTGTGCTCACGGGCGTAACGCTTGATCGCGGGAAACAGGATGACGTTATCCACACACACAATATCCGGTGACACCGTTTCCAGAACGCCGGGCAGTTCCTTCTCTGCCCAGACGGCTGTTTCGACGATGGCGTCCCAGCACTCTTTTACATAGTTGTCGATCTGTTCGTAGGCTGTCAGATCGAAATTCGGAATATGGCCGTTGATAAAGTCTGTCCAGTACTTGGCCATCTCTTCAGGCGGCATCGGCTCGGACATGTTTACGGTGTATTCATCGAAACCGTATCCCGAGTAGACGCCCTGCATGCCGGGGTCGGTGAGGAATACCGCTTTGTGGCCCAGTTTTTCACAGGCCTGCGCAATGCCCACTGAATTGAGTGCCGGCCCGAAAGCCGCCTCCGGAAAAAATGCAATCACCTTGCCCGACATCACTCCCCTCCTGATTGGTCGAATCGCACACGGCCGCTCGGGCCCTGCGAAATCAGAACACGAAAGTTGCTAGTCTGGCAACAACTGGTCCCAGGACATACGCCCTTTCAATACCTCGTCCCCGGGCTGCAGGGCCTCGACGGCGATTTCTGAGGACTCATCGGTTCCGCTGCCCGCAGTGTAGCGGTTATCGCCGATGATCGAGACACCGGTCGGGATGCCGTTTTTGGAGCTGTATTTTTTGCCGGCGTAACCCACCCGCTTTTTCTTTCTGCGGCCGTCGCCGCCGATCACTTCAGTATCCCCTTCCGGATCGACCGCCCCGTTTCCATCAAAATCAAAAGCCGGCGCAATCGGGCTGCCGCCGGTGAGCGCATCCACCGACATCATCCAGCCGGTGCCGCCCGCGGCACACGGGCGTGGATCTGTCGGCACCAGGGTATTGAAAAACACCAGGCCATCCCGGTAACGCGCGTCCGTCACTACGCGCTCGCCCTTGTCGGGAAGATCCAGATACCAGCCATAACGGTCTCCCGCGCTGGCCTTTTTGTAGTCGACTTTGAGTTCCTGCCAGCGATCGGGATCGGTAATGCGCCCGCCGTTCTGGTTGGTACGCAAAAATACCTGCTCCACAAGATCTGCCCGCTTGAGCTGACCCCGACCCCGGTCCCAGACCGCGTAAAAACTCTGCGTATCGGTTGTCGTGTTATCGCCCGCCACGAGGTACTGGCCCGTACCGAAAAAGATCATCAGGTTGGGCTGATTGCCCTGCCAGGGCATTTTGGGATGCCGGATAATCTCGGGCCTCGCCATGATCGGCTGGCGCTTCGCCCCACTGAATAGCGCTCCGCCATGGGCAACTTTCCAGTCGCCGGTCAGCTTACTCGAGAGATCAAATGCCCACAGGTTGCCCTGGATATCGCCCGCGTATACGCGATCGGCAACGCGGTCACCATCGGTATCAATCACCGCCGGCGTTGACAACCCGTTGCGACGGCTGACGGTTCCCACGCCCGTCGGAATTCGCAGGTAATCACGCCCCTCGGTCCACTTCCGGTCGAGGCCGCCATCGAGAAAGATCACAAAGAGTTCGGCCTGGCCGGAACTCGGCGTACCGCTGGCACTGTGCTCATAGCCGTTGCCGACAATGGCCGCCCATCTTCCGTTCGGCAACAATGCGATTGTCGGGCGGGCCAGGGTGTGCCCCAGGTGTGGATCGTCGTCATTTGAGAATTCCCAAAGCGCAAGGTGCGTGGCCTTCGCCTCCTGGAACTGATCCGGATCGGTGATGTCCAGCGCAAAGAGGCCGCGCCCGCCAGAACCCTCGATCCCGACCAGCACGCTGCGCCACTGCGGCGCGCTGGAGAACCTTGAGGAAATAAACACATCCGAAACAGCCGGCGTGCCGTCAACGTAGTAGCGGTGGCTGTAATCCGGATCGGTAAGATAATGATAGCCCTGGCTCTTTGCCGTCGAGAAAAGATTGCCCGGCAGGTAAGCAAGCAGTTCCTTGCCGGTGTCTGCCGCGAAGACATGCAGCATGCCATCGTTGGCCCCGACCGCAACCACGTCCTGGCGGTCGCGATGGTCCCGGGCGAAATGGCTATAGGCCTGGCTTGCCGAAGGGAAGGCACCGCCCGAGGGCCATTTCAGCGACGGCTTGCCGACGTAAACGGCGGATGAATGAATGATGTCACCCAATAGGCTTTTTCTTTCCCGAAAACCCCAGCCGCGCTTCTCGTTGCTGCGCTCTCCGCGCAGATAGCGAAGCCGTGCCTTGCCGATCTCGGTACTGATATGCGAACTACCCGGGCTTGAGAACTTCTGGATCCGGTAGTTGTAGGCATCCACAACAAAAAAACTGCTGCCTTCGCACACGCCCCCATCGAAGACCGCAATGCCGCGGGGATATCTGAACTGCCCGTCTCCCGAGCCCGCCGAGCCCCACTTTTCGATGAAGTTCCCTGCGGCATCAAACTGCTGCACGCGGTTGAAGTACCCCGCCACAAAGACGTTCCCGCTGCCGTCCGTCGCAACCCCATAGGGGTAGCGAAACTGCCCGTCGCCTGTGCCATAACTGCCCCACTGGGCCAGAAAATTGCCCTCGGTATCAAACTTCTGGATGCGGTGATTGACGTAATCCGAGACATACACGTTGCCGCCAAGATCAATTGCAATACGGTTAGGGTTCCAGAAACGCCCGGCGCTGGAGCCCCTGCCGCCCCACTCGCGCAGGTACTTTCCACCGGCGTCCAACACCTTGATGCGGTGGTTCTGTAACTCCGCAACATACAGATTGCCGTCGGCATCCACCGCAACATCAAACGGGTAATAGAGCTGGTCTGGTTCAAGACCATAACCCCCATAACTCGCCAGATAGTCCCCGGTCGCGCTGAATTTCTTTACTGTGTGCGATCCATGCTGCGCGACATAAATGTTGTCGTCTTTGTCGGTTCCGATGCCCACCGGATGGTTCAGATTCTTGCTGCCCGAACCCGGCCCGCCCCACTGCGTCAGGAAGTTGCCATCCCGGTCGAACTTCTGGACCAGATGATTGTTGTAGTCCGCGACATAAACATGGCCTTTGCTGTCGGTGGCAACATCAAAAGGCAGCCCAAACTGCCCGCTGCCGGAGCCGGCGCGCCCCCACTTGCGCTCATAGACCAGGTTGCCGGACGTGCTCGCCTGATCCAGCAGGTCGCGTTGCTGCAGTGTCGAAAGATAATCCCAGCGAAACGGAATGCCGCCCGGGCGCGCCTTGGATGCAACAGATTTCTTTGAAGAGCCCGGACAGATCGATGCCGGCGGCTTGTTCTCGCTGTTCCAGGTCAGCATGACCCGGGTATCCGGGTCGCTCGCGGTATCGAGGTGGTGGGCGGCGGACCAGCGCTTGCCCCCGGGACGGCCTTTGGCGTCCAGCTTGCCGGCAATAACGTCTCCCGTCCAGTGCTCGGTATTGAATGTGGTCAGATAGAGATCAGTTCCGGTCTGCAGCAGGCTGGTACTGAAGGTCGCGGCCGATGCCGAGCCGCTGGTATGCGCCAGGATGTCCTCACCGATCTTGGCAAAAGCCGCTTTGAGTTCAGCCTCGTTGTCGGCCTCGAAATACAGTCCGCCGCCCTTTTTTGCCGTCTCCTTGAGCAGCGCCTGGCTGGTGTGGAATCCGATCGTGTAGGTGACAAGATTGTTTTTGGATTCACTGCCGTCAAACTCATCGACATCGGGCCGAAGGTCAATATCATTGAGCGCAGCCGCCACGCTGATCAGCGGGTGGTAACAGGTCGGGCAGTAGTTGCGCAAAGGCGCTGAGGCATTGCCCCAGCCCCAGCCATCGGTCAGCAGTATCAGGAAATTCTTCTGGCACCAGTGGCATATCGGGGACGGCGCAGTCGAACGCCTCCGGCTTTTGTTGGGTCCGCTCGGAAAAACTTCATTCAAGGGATACGCCCGCGGTGCGTCATCGGGATGCAGCGTCAGGTCTCCCCGGTACTGGCCATTGGCGGTACAACTCGCCGACGCGCTGTTCCCGGGATTCACGGTTCCACCAAGACCGACAAAATACCGGCCCATGTGCTGCAGTGTGCCGACCAGTGGTGTGCCGCCCCGGGGAGTCAGACTGCGGATCGCCTTGTAGATCAGTGCGCGGTTAGCATCCAGGTCAACCACCGGCTGATCGAGTTCGCCGCCGAAGTTGTAGCGGCTGAATGACCCCACGCCCACCCGCACCTTGCTCAGCGAATCGAGCAGCGCAATAGCCGCATCCTGGGCTTGCTGCATCGGCTTTTTCGGCTGACCCGAGCGGCGCCAGCCCATCGACCCCGAATCATCAACAACAATCAGAATATTGGGGGCACTGGCCGCCGAGGTCAGAATCGGGGACTGCGCCAGCGGCCCCGGATCAGCCAGCGCCGTAATCGCCCCAGAAAAAAGCAGGCACACCGCTCCCGCCCACGCCCTGAGATATATCCTCCCGCCCAACATCGCTTACTCAGGGAGCAGCGGCGGCATCGCCGCCGGGGGCGGTGCTTCGACAGGGCCCGATATCTCGAGAAAACGCTGTCGGTGCTCTGTAATCGCCGCATCGATTTGCGCGAGCGTCAAGGTGATGTCTTCAGAGATGGCCTGCCATAGTTCCAGTTCTTCGGCCTCGGTCGGTATCGGCGTGGCCTGGAAGCGTTTTTGCTCCTGCAGAATCTCGTACCGAAGGCTTTCAAGGCCCTGGATGACGCGCAGCAGCGATTCGCTTTCGCTTTGATCCGCTTGCCCCTGAAGCGGCAGTGCCAGAACCGCAAAAAGCAAAATCAGCATAAGCGGCCTGAGGCAGCGGGTGACCCCCGTTCGCACCCGCGAGGCGATGCCCGAGCGCATGCTAGAACCAGCCGTGTCGGGGTAACCAGTCGGGTGAGGAGGCATCTTCTGCCTTGGTGCAGCCTTTCATGTCGTTTTTCAGAAACTGGTAGGCGCTTCGCATATCGATGCGGTTGCGGCTCACCCCGCTGCGCTCAATCGGCTCACCTGAGCACGCCAACGCCGTCTGCAGCTGGGATACCGATGCGTTGGGGTCGTAACTCCGCAACAGGGCAAACGCGCCGGCGACATGGGGTGCCGCCATCGAGGTGCCGCTCATCCGCCGGTACGACCGGGCCGGCACACCGGCCGTAATCGCCTCGCCCGGTGCCAGCAGATCGATCAGCGGAGAATGGTTGGAAAAAGAAGAAAGACCATCGGCTTTGGTTGAACTGCCCACGGCAACCGCGTTACTGATGCAGGCGGGATAACTGATGTAGCCGTTCATGCCGCTGTTGCCCGCCGCAATCACGACCGCAATGCCGGCATTGGTCAGGCGGTTGATGATCGAGGCAATCGCCGGCGCACGGCTGTCACAGGCAGAACTGTAATAGCCGCCGCCGAGACTCATGTTGACGGCTGCGATATCAAAGGTATTGCGCAGACTGTAGACATACTCAAGGCCGCGCACCTGATCAGACCCGTAGGACATGACGCACGGTGCATAGCCGCCGCACCAGTAACTGCTGGTGAACTTTGAAAAGACCTGCACCCGGATGATGTCGGCATCCCGGGCAACTCCCCGCAGGGAGCCATCATCGCCTGCGGCGATGGTGGCCACATGGGTGCCGTGGTTACAGCCGCCGACAGTGGTTGGGCAGTTGCTGCCGGCTGAAAGGCCCGTGCGTGAAGAAGCCCTTCCTGCACAAAGCGACTCCGACGGGTAATACCAGTAATTCGAAGAGAAGCACCCGCCTGCCACGATACGCCCCTTGAGCATCCTCTCGTGATTGCTGCCGGTATCCAGAACCGCAATCACCTGCCCCTTGCCGCGCAGGGTGGGAGTCATATTCCAGACCTGGTCTGCCCGGATCACATCGGTGCTGTCCTTGAGCATCGGCTGTGCCACCGTATCCTCCTGGACACTCACAACGGCCGGGTCGAGGAGTACCCGGCGCAACTGGCCCCGGTCCACCTCAAGGGTCATAAAGGGGATATCGCGAAACTGCCAGAGCACGCCGCTGTTCTCTGCAGCCTCATAAACACGCCGGGTGACGGCACGCTGCACCTTGGCCATATCCTGCGCCTGCACCCTGGCATCGCTTGCCGACAGTTCATGCGGCGCCACCATATCGAAATCAATGCCAACCAGGACCCGGATGGTTTTACCCTCTTCAACGAGTTCCAGCAGCATCCGCCCGGGCCCGTCTTCATCGGGGCCTGGCGCCATCCGCGTGTAGACAACGATCGGGGTGCGCTTTGCGGCCGGCGCCATTTCATCTGCCGCGCCGGAGTGGGCCGTCATCACGGTTAACACAAGGGCGAGGGCGGCCAGCAGGCGCTGCCCTAAAGACAGAGGATGCGTTTTCATAGCCACTTCAAAATTCCAGAGGACAAAACTGATTCGCTCAGAGAAACGGGATCAATATGCACCACCAAAGTCGCTGCAAATGTGACAGGGATCACATTTCCCGGCAAGTCTCGGGTCAGGGCTTACGCCTTAAGCGCCTTTTCCCAGGGCGGCGGGTCACCCAGCTGCTCCACCAGAAAATCCACAAACTGGCGCACCCGGGGCGGCAGATACTGGCTGTGCGGGTACAGGGCGGTAATCGGGTAGGAAACCGGCGGGTAGTCCGGCAACACCTCGATGAGTCTGCTTTCTTTTAAATGCGGCGCGACCTCCCAGACATCTTTCATCGCGATCCCCTGACCCGAAAGACACCAGCCGGTAAGGATGTCCGAGTTGTCGGAATCCATCGTTCCCGCAAGGCTCAAGGTCTCGTGACGCCCCGAGGGATGCACCAGGGTCCAGCGCCACTGCTGCGAGCCCGGAAAGCGCAGCAGCAGGCAGTTATGCCTTGCAAGATCTTCCGGGGTTTCGGGCGTACCGGCCCGGGCGAGGTAATCGGGTGAGGCACAGAAAACCCGCCGGCCGGTGGCAAGGCGCCTTGCCACCATATTTGAATCCTTAAGCTCAGCGACCCGAATTAGAAGATCAATCTGCTCATGAAAGAAATCATCAAAACGGTCGCTTGCGACCAGCTGCAATTGCACCTGCGGATAACGTTCGGTGAACTCAGCCGCCATGGGCGCGAGATGCAGCCTCGCAAAACTGACCGGCGCCGATACCTTGAGCGCACCGGCCGGGCTGTTGCGGCTCAGGGCAATGGCGCTTTGCGCCTGGTCCACGGCCTCGAGGATATTCAGGCTGTGCTTAAGAAAGTGGTGCCCATCGGGGGTGAGGTCCACCTGCCGGGTGGTGCGGTTCAAAAGCCGCATCCCGAGTTTCTTTTCCAGGCGGATCAGCCGCGAACTCACCACCGCGGGGGTCAGACGAAGGTCGCGCCCGGCCGCTGTCAGGCTGCGAAGTTCCGCCACCCGTACAAAAAGCAGCAGATCATCGGTTTCCATCGATTTTCAAATTTTTCGATATAGTCCTTTGTGATTGTAGCGATTTTTCTGAAAAGATATCCGGGGTAG
>JASLLH010000034.1:0-16417 GCA_030747115.1 Arenicellales bacterium | reverse complement strand
CTGGTGGACCTGCAGGGGCCCAAGATCCGTATCGGCGGATTTGCCAAGGGCCCAGTGCAGTTACGTAACGGCAAGCGCTTTGTGATTGACTCTGCGCTGGGCGAACACGAGGGTACCGAGGAAGGTGTCGGCACCAGTTATGCCGCACTGGCTGATGATGTCGAGACCGGCGACCGCCTTTTACTCGATGATGGCAATATCATTCTGCAGGTCGAGAAGATTGAGGGAAGTGTTATCGGTACCCGCGTCATCGTGGGTGGTGAACTGTCGGACTCCAAAGGTATCAACAAGCAGGGCGGGGGTTTGTCGGCCTCGGCACTGACAGAAAAAGACCATGAGGATATCCGTTTTGCGGCGGAGATTGAGGCGGATTACCTGGGCGTGTCCTTTGTGCGCCACGGCGCCGATGTGGAAACAGCCCGTATGCTGCTGCGAGCTGCGGGCAGCGATGCCCACGTGGTATCCAAAGTGGAACGGCGTGAAGCTATTGACAACATCGAGGAGATCATCACGACCTCTGATGTGATCATGGTGGCGCGTGGCGATCTGGGTGTCGAGATCGGCGATGCCGAGGTGCCCGGCGTGCAGAAGAGTTTGATTACCCAGTCACGCACCGAGAATACGGTGGTGATCACCGCAACACAGATGATGCAGTCGATGGTCACCAATCCTCAGCCGACCCGCGCCGAAGTATCGGATGTCTCCAACGCGGTGCTCGATGGCACCGATGCGGTGATGCTTTCGGCCGAGACCGCTGTGGGTCGCCACCCGGTCAAGGTGGTGGCTGCGGTGGACCGGGTCTGCTTGGCAGCGGAGCGCCACCGTAGTGTGCTGGTCTCAAGCCACCGCATGGAATCGCGTTTTGATTCAGTCGAAGAGACCATCGCCATGGCGACTATGTATACGGCCAATCATTACAACGTGGTAGGCATCCTGACGCTGACCGAGTCGGGCAATACGGCAAAATGGATGTCGCGCATCAGTTCAGGCATCGCGATATTCGGGGTTACCCGCAAAGTCGATACCGAACGGCGCATGACTCTCTACCGCGGCGTTTACCCGGTACCTTTCGATGCCACCGAGTTGCCCAGCGGCGAGGTCAACCGGGCCGTGGTGGCCGAACTGCAATCGCGTGGTCTGGTGGCCGAGGGCGACTGGCTGATCATTACCAAGGGTGATTTTTCAGGTATCGAGGGAGGCACCAACTCGATGAAGATTGTCAAGGTGGGTGAAATTGCCGGTGAGCGTGAATAACACTATAGACAAGAATAAGGGACGAGGTACCGGCCAACAGCAGCAAGATTCGGCGCAAGCCATAAAACTGGGACGGTAATTCCGCTCTGGTAGAGACAAGATACCGCGCAGTGGTGGCCGCCGCTGCTCAGACACTGACTTCTTAGAAACTTCAGGAGAAAACGAAAATGCCAATGATCTCTATGCGCCAGTTGCTCGACCACGCCGCTGAGCACGGTTACGGCGTGCCGGCGTTCAATGTCAACAACATGGAGCAGATGCATGCGATCATGGAAGCAGCCGAGCAGACCGACAGCCCGGTGATTGTGCAGGCATCGGCGGGAGCACGCTCCTATGCGGGTGCCCCCTTCCTGCGCCACCTGATTGTCGCCGCAGTGGAGCAGTGGCCGGATATTCCGGTCTGCATGCACCAGGACCATGGCGCCTCGCCGGCGGTTTGCCAGCGCTCCATCCAACTCGGTTTTACCTCGGTAATGATGGACGGCTCGCTGGGCGAGGACATGAAAACCCCGATGTCCTTTGAGTACAACGCTGATGTCACCCGCCGCGTGGTTGAGATGTCACACTCCTGCGGTGTTTCGGTGGAAGGTGAACTCGGGTGCCTTGGTTCATTGGAAAGCGGCATGGCCGGTGAGGAAGATGGCTCAGGCGCCGAGGGCAAACTCAGCCACGACCAATTGCTGACCGACCCTGAGGAGGCCGCCCAGTTCGTCAAGGCAACCGGGGTTGATGCTTTGGCAATCGCGATCGGCACCAGCCATGGTGCATACAAGTTCACCCGCCCGCCGACAGGCGATATCCTCGCCATCGAGCGGGTCAAGGAGATCAATGCGCGTATCCCCGATACGCATCTGGTGATGCACGGCTCCTCGTCTGTGCCACAGGACTGGCTCGCCATCATCAACCAGTTCGGCGGGGATATGGGTGAGACCTACGGTGTGCCGGTCGAAGAAATCCAGGAGGGCATCAAAAACGGTGTACGCAAGGTCAATATCGATACCGACCTGCGCATGGCCTCGACCGGGGCGATCCGTCGCTATATGCATGAGAACCCGGCAGTTTTTGATCCGCGCAAGTACCTCAAGGAGACCACCAAGGCGATGAAGGAGATCTGTGTTGCCCGCTACGAAGCTTTCGATACTGCCGGTAATGGCTCGAGAATCAAGGCCATTGGCCTTGAGGATATGGTCAAACGCTACGACAGCGGGGAGTTGGATCCGCAGGTCAACTAACATCGCTTTGGTATCGGGTTTTGACACGAGTAAGGGGCGACACAAGCCACCCCTTTTTATTCTACGTTGCATCCTGGTTGCTCATCGGAGGCTCAGTGACTCCAGACTACGGCCATGCTGACCCTGAACCGGAAAACCATCATTCCGATCTTTGCCATGGGGATCGTCATCCTCGCTTCCAACGAACTGGTGCAGCATCCGCTCGAAACTACGGTGGGAGGCATCGATCTTGCCGGCATCCTCACCTGGGGCGCGTTTTCCTATCCGGTGGCTTTTCTGATCACCGATGCCACCAACCGCCTGTTCGGGGTTGGGCCAGCACGCAAAGTGGTCTACGCTGGTTTCGTCGTCGGTGTGGGGTTCACCGTGATGGCGGCACTGGGCATCGCGGCCGGTGTGAGCCAGTCAGGCACACTGTCACTGTGGCAGGCGCTTTTTCGTGACCCGGACGCCTTTGCCATGTTACGTACTGCACTGGCCTCTGGCACGGCTTTTCTGGCTGCCCAGTTGCTGGATATCAAAGTGTTTGATGTTCTGCGCCAGCAGACCTGGTGGAAGGCCCCAGCAGCGTCATCGCTGATCGGTTCCTTTGTCGATACCCTGATCTTCTTCTTCCTGGCCTTTGCAGGTACCGGGCTGCCCTGGGCAAGTTGGGCGGCAGGGGATTTTTGCGCCAAGCTCGTTATGATTGGCCTGCTGCTGTACCCGTTCCGGCTGCTGGTGCGCTGGTATCCGCAGCCTCTTCAGGTTTCTCTTTGAGGAACAAGAAGGTCGGCCAGTTCCCGGACCACGCCGTATCCACCACCCGCCTGGGTGACGATCTTGGCGATCTTCAGAATGCTAGGATGCGCATCGGCCGGGGCGGCTGGATGACCCACCAGTGCCATGGCCTCAGCATCGTTGGTGTCATTGCCGACATACATAACCCGGGACGGGTCTACTTTCTTTCTTTTAATAATCCCAGAAGTGGCAGACGCTTTATCGTTGCAGTTCTGAAGGCACTCAATCCCGAGTTTGGTAGCCCGTGCTGAGACCACTGGGTTACTCTCGGTAGAGAGGATCATCACCTCAATGCCAGCCTGACCAAGGATGCTGATTCCCCACCCATCGCCCCGGTGACAGGCCACTGCTTCTCGGCCGTCTTCCATGACATACACTCGGTTATCGGTAAGGACACCGTCGAAATCGAGAATCACAAGGTCTATGTCAGATGAGAACATGGAATGGCTACAGTACGGCGAAGGGCTCTGGAGGAGTAACAATCTGTGAGGCGCTGATTGTAGCGAAATCTAAGCAGTGCTGGTGCTGCAATGATATTACTCGGTTTACGGCCCGTTTTGCTCCACCCATATTATTGTTCTGCCTCGGCAAATACGGATCAGGCGCAAAGAGCGCTGGCAAGACGGGCGGCAACCCGTGCATTGTGCTGGATCAAGGCGATATTGGCTTTCAAAGTCAGCCCCTCGGAAAGTTCGGCAATACGCCTGAGCAGAAAAGGCGTAAGCGCCTTGCCTGTGATGTTGGCTTTGGCAGCATCCTGGAGCGCTCTGGCGGTCCAGCGCTCGATTTTCTCGGTAGCGAGAGCCGCACCTTCCGGTGGTGGTACGGCAAGCACTTCGCCGCCACCCATCTCAAGTCCTCGGCGGATCCGGATAATCTGCGCAGCCTCCTCTACATGATCGACACTTTGCTGCAGTGCCAGCCCGGAGTCTTGTGAATAAAACGCTGGCAGTTCGGTAGCACCCAGGCCGATCAGGGGTACCCCGAGTGATTCGAGCACTTCTGTTGTTGCCGGCAGGTCGAGCAGAGACTTAGCGCCTGAGCAGACCACGGTGACCGGAGTGCGGGCAAGTTCATACAGATCGGCCGAGATGTCCAGAGTTTGCTGCCAGCCCCGATGCACGCCGCCCAGGCCACCGGTCGCAAATACCTCGATACCGGCACGGTGGGCGCAGATCATGGTCGCCGCTACGGTAGTGGCACCGCTGATACCATTTGCACAAGCGCTGGCAAGGTCGTTCCGGCTGAGTTTGGCAATGTTGTCGCCATGAGCAAGCTGATTGAGATCGGTCTCGCCCAATCCAACTCGCACCTGTCCTTGAATCACCGCGATAGTTGCCGGTATGGCGCCTTCGGCCCGGATTTGTGCTTCAGCATTGCGGGCGCACTCCAGATTTGCCGGGGCCGGCAGCCCATGGCTGATGAGCGTGCTCTCAAGTGCCACCACGGGCCGGTCTGTCGCCAGCGCATCGACCACCTCGGCCGCTACTGCGAAAAGTTCACTCATCGCCTTCTCCCAGCATGGGCGCCACACTGGCTGCATCATTGCCTACCCGGCTCGCCAAGCCCGTGTGCATAGTCAGGCCGCCCAGGCACAGGGTGCGGGGCAGAGGATCAGCCAAGGCAGAGTAGGAGCTTGAATTACGAGTATCGCAGTGTAACGGCAATGGCTCATTTGGGTACTGTTCACACAACCGAGTTGCAGTGCTCGGTATCTCTATGTACATGAGGTATATTGATTTGATCGAATTCCTTGGTGAGACTCTCATGAGCGCGAAAAAAATCATCCTCGACTGTGATCCGGGCCACGACGATGCAGTCGCGATCCTGCTGGCGCTTGTCTCCCCAAAGGAAATCGAGTTGCTGGGGATCACGTGTGTTGCCGGTAACGTCCCGCTGGATCGCACCCGGATCAATGCATTGCGGGTATGTGAGCTGGCTGAAAGAACCGATATTTCGGTTTATTCGGGCTGCGAACGACCCCTGGTCCGCACCCTGGTTACCGCCGAGCAGGTACACGGGCAGACCGGCCTTGACCTGCCCGATGGCAGTACTCTGCCGGAACCAATGATTGCGCTTGCCACCGGGCACGCTGTTGATTTCATCATTGAGACGTTGATGGCCCACCCGGCAGAAAGCGTCACACTGTGCCCAACCGGGCCGCTGACCAACATTGCCCTGGCCATGGTGCGCGAACCCGCCATCGTCCCACGAATTCAGGAGATCATACTGATGGGAGGCGCCGCCATCACTCCGGGCAATGTCACGCCCGCGGCCGAGTTCAACATCTACGTGGATCCGCACGCGGCGGATGTGGTTTTCTCCTCCGGGGTGCCCCTGGTCATGATGGGCCTTGACGTGACTCATCAGGTGCTGGTCACGCAGGAACGAAAAGAAGCGATCCAGAGCCTAGGTAACCGTGCCGGCGCCACGGTGGCAGACCTGCTGACTTTCTACTGTAGCCATGATCTTGAAAAATACACCATGGAAGGCGGCCCGCTGCATGATCCCTGCGTGATAGCCCATTTGATAGACGGTACGCTCTTTGACCTCAAGCACGTCAACGTGGTCATCGAGACAGGTTCACCATTAACCCTGGGTCAGACGGTGACGGACTGGTGGGGTGTGACAGACCGCCCGGCTAACTGCCGGGTCGCCCACCACGCTGACCACGAGCGCTTCTTTGCATTGCTGACTGAGCGTTTGGCGCGATTGCCATGAGTGTGCTGGTCTTTGGATCCATCAATGTAGACCTGGTGATGCGGCCAGCCCATCTTCCGCTTGGCGGCGAAACGGTGCTGAGCCAAAGCTACGATGCGCTGCCGGGTGGCAAGGGTGCCAACCAGGCGCTCGCCGCACGGCGCGCCGGGGCCGATGTTATTTTTGTCGGCGCAGTGGGGGATGACGCTTTCTCCGCCATTGCGCTTGCAAATCTTGCGCAAGATCAAGTCAACACTGATTCAGTGGCCCGCACCGAGATTCCAACCGGTTGTGCCGCGGTTCTGGTAGACGATGTGGGAGAAAATGCCATTTGCGTAGCGAGTGGTGCCAATGGGCACCTTAGAGCCAGCCAGGTAAGTGACGCGCACCTTCACAGTGCGAAAATCTTGGTTCTGCAACAGGAAGTTCCCCTGGAGGAAAACATCTCGCTCGCGCAACGCGCACACGATGCAGGCGTGCCGGTGTTATGTAACCTGGCACCGGCCCGGAAGGTGCCAGTTGGTTTTCTTGCCGATGTTGATTACCTAGTGGTTAATGAAGGGGAAGCGGCGTTTCTTTGCGCTGATTCGTCTCCGGGTCCAGCGCCTGAAGAAAAAGCGCAATGGTTTGCCGATCACTACGACCTGGCGGTGGTGCTCACTCTCGGTGCTAACGGGGTAGTTTTTGTAAAGGCAAAGAGCGGCGTCCAACAACTGGCGTCGCCTGCGGTCAAGGTGGTCGATACCACCGGTGCCGGAGATACCTTCACCGGGTACCTGGCGGCCGGCCTCGCTAAAGATTTGACCCTTAAGGCATCTTCGGCTGTTGCC
Source organism: Arenicellales bacterium (assembly GCA_030747115.1). Classification (GTDB taxonomy): domain Bacteria; phylum Pseudomonadota; class Gammaproteobacteria; order Arenicellales; family UBA868; genus UBA12578. The sequence continues at coordinate 9,621 of JASLLH010000034.1, read as the reverse complement.
GTGGCCGCTGCCGCAACAGCTTGCACCCGGATTGGTGCCCAGGCAGCGATACCCTATGTGGATGATCTTGAGAGCCAATAACGCGGGTTGTCAGCCGGGTGAAGCGGACGGGATCTCGGCAGATTAGGGCAGTTACAGCCCCAAAACCTGGGGTAGAGGCCCCCCGGATAAATTGGCGCCCTGGCATCTTTCCCCTGGGGTCGGTTTTGGTTGACCGCATCAAGAGAGGGCTGTAATCTCGTTTGGATCGGTATTTGGGGCGGGCGGTGTTCTCTAGCGCCCGTCAGGTTGATGCTGGGTATTCCTGGCCAATTATAAGGAGGATGTTCGTGATGAGAAGCTTCTTTATCAAGGTAGTGGCACTTACGGCGGCGCTTTTTGTGTTTGCCGGCGGGCCGTTTATGAGTACGGCAGCAGCCGGCGGCAAGGTGGCCCTGGTGCTGGACGTTGGGGGTCGCGGTGACCTGTCGTTTAACGACATGGGTTTCAAGGGGGCGGATGAGGCCGTGGCGAAACTCGGGGTGGAGTTGGTCGAGATTCAGAGCAACTCGGCTACCGACTACCTGCCAAATCTGCAGAATGCAGCGCGTGCCGGGGACTTCGATATCATTGTCGCGGTAGGTTTTTTGCTGGCTGATGCCATGGCCGAAGTAGCCGGTCAGTTCCCGGACCAGAAATTTGCGATCATTGATGTCACCTGGCTGGGCAAACCCAATCTACTGGAAATCGGGTATGAAGAGAATAAAGGCTCTGCCCTGGTCGGTGCACTGGGCGCGATGGTGGCGGCCCACTACGGATACGACAAAATTGGCGTAGTGCTTGGCATAGAGATTCCGGTGCTGTACAAGTTTGAGGCCGGTTACCGCTATGGCATGCACTGGGGCAATGCCAAGTATGCTGAGGTAACCGGCAAGAAAGCCGACGTGGGCCTTTTATGGACCTACACCGGCACCTTCAGTGACATCGCCAAGGGCAAGGCGGCGACCGAGGCCATGCTGGCACAGGGTGCGGGCCTCGTTTACAACGTAGCTGGCCCCTTAGGAATCGGCGATCTCGAAGCCATTACCGAACATCTCGAGGCCAAGGGCAAATCCGCCGGACCACCGTTCATGATCGGCGTGGATGCAAACCAGGATTACCTGGGTGACGGCCACCGGGTGCTGGCCAGTATGATGAAGCGAGTCGACTTTGGCGTTTACAGCGCGATTGAAGCGGCCCTCAACGGCACTTTCAAGGGTGGTGTAGTGGTGCTCGGCCCCGGTAACGGCGGCATCGCTATGTCCGGTAAGCAGGATCTTGCGGACTTCATCGAGTTTGGTATCAAAGGAGGCGCCATCTCCGCGAGCGATCGTGGCGCTATCACCGACAATTGGACAGCCATGCGCGCTGATATTCCTGGCTGGATATGGGACGCGGTCGGTGAGCTTGCCGGCAATATCAGCTCGGGCAAAGCCGAGATTCCCTGTGGTTGGTGTCCGGATACGATCGGCCAGATTCGTGAGCAGTACCCGGACTGAGCCGGCCTGCAGTTAACTGTTACTTGCAAGGGGAGAGAGGCTGCCTCTCTCCCCTTTTTCTCGCGGATTTGAATGAAGTTTTCAAATGGCACAAGCTCAGCGCTTATGAATTTGGCAGTGGGGTTGTGTGAGTAGTTTCAGGCAATTTCTGCAGCGGTTGAATCCACTCGCCGAGTCGTTGCTGGCAGGGGTTATTGGGCTTGCGATTGGGGCCGCCATCATGCTGGGCTTTGGTTATAACCCGGTGGTTGCCTATGCTTCGCTCTTTAGTGGCAGTTTTGGCAGTGTTTACAGTTGGGCAGAATCCCTCGCCAATGCCACGCCACTGATATTGACTGCGCTCACTTTTGCGATTGCGATGCGCGGAGGGCTTTTCAACATCGGCGCGGAAGGGCAGCTTTATATAGGTGCACTTGCGGCCGTAACCGTCAGCCTTATTCACCTTCCCCCACCGCTGCACATCATTGTGGCGTTAGCCGCTGCCATGATCGCCGGCATGCTGTGGAGTCTCCCGGTCGCCCTGCTGAAAACAACCCGGGGTGTACACGAGGTGATCTCTACTATCATGTTCAACTGGATCGCACACTTTTTCGCCTTTTACCTGATCGCGAATGTGCTGACTGACCCTAAGCGTGGCGAGAAGACCATTAGCATTGCCGAGACTTCACGCCTGGGTCGGATTATGCCGGACGCCAGTTTGAATTACGGCCTGGTGGTGGCCCTGGTTGCGGTTGTGGTTGTGTTGTTTCTACTCTGGCGCACCACGGCTGGGTTCGAGTTGCGGGCGACGGGCTACAACCCGGAATCGGCAAATTATGCCGGCATCAGTTGGCGCAAGCAGGTTTTGCGGGCTTTTCTGATCGGCGGCGCCGTCGCGGGCCTTGCCGGGGCCGTGCAGGTGATGGGGCGGCCGCCGACCTATGCGGTCCTTAGCGGCATGCCGCAACTGCTCAACCTGGGCTTTGATGGCATCGGGGTGGCCATGATCGGGCGCAACCACCCTGTTGGCATCGTCTTTGCCGCCATATTCTTTGGTGGGTTGATGGTTGGGGGGCGGATCATGCAGTTCTCGCCCGGAGTACCACTGGAATTGGTACGGGTGGTAGAAGGCGTCATCATCCTGGCGCTGGCCGTACCGGAGCTTAAGCGTATGTTTTCCTTTTTGCGAACCAAAATAAAGGGCCGAGGGTAACCTATGGAACTCGCGCACGTTTGGGGCATTCTTTTCATCTCGTTGCATGCCATGGTACCAATCACCCTCGCTGCCATTGGCGAGACCATCGAGGAGTCGGCCGGGCTTTTCAATATCGGCCTGGAGGGTATATTGCTTTTGAGCGCGCTTACTGGCGCCTTAGGTGCCGAGGCGTCGGGCAGCGCTACTATAGGGTTACTGGCCGGTATGGGCACCGGCGCATTGATCGGCCTTTTGTTTGGTGTCATCAATACCTATCTCAAGGGCAGTCAGCTCATTACCGGGGTTGGCATCAACCTTTTCGCGTTCGGTTTCGTGGCGTTGCTGCTGATTCTTCTCGGGGCGCCCGGGTTTCACAGCGTACCCCGGGATGCGCAGATACAGTTGATCCCACTCGGTGTGGGCAGTTTAAGCCCGCTTGTTTTTGTAACGGTAATTCTGGCGATTGCAGTCTGGTGGCTGCTGAACCGTAGCCAGCTCGGGTTAAAAATCAAGGCCGTGGGTGAGAATCCCGCGGCGGCGGATGTGGCGGGCATCCGGGTCAATGCGCTGCGCGTGGGTACGGCCATTGCTGCCGGAGTGCTGGCGGGCCTCGCTGGGGCTTATCTCAGTGTAGACTGGTTTGGGGCGGTGACCAAGGAGATTACCGCGGGCCGGGGCTTCATTGCACTTGCAACCGTAGTTTTCAGCGGCCTGAATCCACTACTCGCGTTGCTCGGTGGCTTCATCTTCGGTTTTTTCGATGGGTTTGCGACCTGGATCGCAACCTATCCCGGCATCAAGAAAATAATCCCCTGGCAGTTCGTTGCCATGGCCCCTTATGTTGTGACCTTGCTGGTGGTGGCCGGAGCGATTGGCCGGGTCCGTTTCCCCAAGGGGCTTGGGGTGCCTTACCTGCGGGAATGATTCCGGCCGATCGAACTCTGCGCTACGGATAATCACATGGTGGAACAAACTGCGATCTCACCTCGGCGCGCTGTCCAGAACCAGGTGCTGCTCGAGGCCCGGGGTATCTCCAAGGGCTTTCCCGGGGTTTGGGAGCACCTGATCCTGGACCACATCGACTTCGACGTACGTGCCGGCGAGGTACACAGCCTGTTGGGTGAGAATGGCGCCGGCAAAACCGTCATCGCCAATATCCTTTCGGGCTACTATGGCAGGACGGCCGGTGAGATCCGGGTCAAGGGCAAGGCGGTCAATTTTTCCTCGCCGCGCGAAGGACTGGCGCACGGTATTGCCATGGTGCACCAGGAACTCATGCTGGTGCCCGCGTTCACGGTGGCGCAGAACGTGATGGTGGGACTTAAAGCGCCGAATCTTTCTTTCCACCTGCAGCAGGTGGAAAAGAAACTGGCTGAGCTGACGGCCCACTATGGCATACAGGTTGACCCTAGGGCGCGGGTCGAAGATCTCTCGGCCGGCGAACAGCAGCGGGTGGAAATTCTCAAGGTTCTTTTCCACGAGCCTGAAGTGCTGCTGCTGGATGAGCCCACCTCGCTGCTCACCCCGCAGGAGGCTGATCAACTTTTCGTGGTGCTGCGGGGCATGGCTGATGAAGGTAAAGGCATCGTTTTCATCACCCATAAGATGCGCGAAGTCTTTGCTGTGTCTGACCGGGTGACGGTGCTTAAACTGGGTAAGATGCAGGGTACCTGTTACATCAGTGAAACCACCGAGGATGAATTGACCCGGCGTACCTTCGGTGAAACTGTGCCCGACTACATGGAGCGCCCGCCGGTAAAGTTCAAAGAGAATGCGCTGGAGGTGCAACACCTTGTGCCCAAAGGGCTCGAAGACAAGGCCAACACAGCGGGTCTGTCGTTTGCGCTGCACAAGGGCGAAATCCTGGGTCTTGCCGGTGTGGCCGGTAATGGCCAAAGTGAGCTTATCGAGTGCATTACTGGTTTGCGTCCGGCGGCCCAAGGCGAGATTCTGATCCTGGACCGCAACATGACTGACTGTTTGCCCCGGGCGTTCATTGAATTGGGGGTCGCCCATATCCCGGAGCGACGCCGTGAGGTGGGTATGGTCGAGCAGATGTTCGTTGCCGAGAACGTAGTTTTGAAAGATTATCGAACGCCGCCGTTTTCCAACCACACTGTTTTAAACCACAAGGAAATAACCCGGCACACCGAGGGTATCGTCACCCGTTTCAACGCGCTGGTGCCGGACCTGTGGAAGACAGAGTGCCGTATTCTTTCCGGGGGTAATATCCAGCGGTTGATCCTGGGCCGCGAAACCTGGCGCAAGCCGCCCGTCATCATCGCCTCCCATCCGACTGAGGGACTCGATGCCAAGGCCATCCGCCATACCTGGGAGTTGTTCCTGGAATTGCGCGAGAATGGCTCCGGTATTCTCCTTATTTCGGAGGATCTGGATGAGATCATGAGCTTGTCCGACCGTATCGGTGTTATCTTCGAAAACGCTATCGTCGGTATGGTGGAAGGTAAAGGCGCTGATCGTGAGCAATTGGGGCACTGGATGGCAGGCGGGCGTTTACCGGCAGCCACAACCTGACTGCCGGGCATAACCCGGCACTTGCCGGCCAAGAGAAGGTTTGCAGGCCGGTGGCCGTGGCTAGCGACGGTCATTGAAAACGAGGAGAGCGCCGTGCCAGACGACCACTATCCCGGGCCATTGCCTGCTGCAGTGATCGATACCCCGGCGTCTTTTCTCGAACGCGGGCGGTCGTTGACATGACGCGCGCCGTTATCCTGGTGCTGGATTCTCTGGGCGTGGGCGCAAGCGCTGATGCGGCGCACTTTGGCGACGCAGACGCCGATACGTTTGGGCATATTGCCGAGCATTGCGCCCGCGGCGCGGCCGACCTTGGCGATAACCGCCGGGGGCCGCTGTATATCCCCAACCTCTGCGCACTGGGCCTGGCGCAAGCGGCCGCTGCCAGCCGTGGCCACTGGCCTGCCGGTTTGCCACAAGTCATACCACAAGGCGCCTGGGGTTACGCGGTAGCGGCAAGCGCCGGCAAAGACACGCCCAGCGGTCACTGGGAGATGGCCGGGCTGCCGGTAACAGTCGACTGGGGCTATTTCCCCGACACCACGCCCTGTTTTCCAGAAGCGTTGACCGCTGAGTTGATCGACAGGGCGAACCTGCCCGGAATTCTGGGCAACTGCCATGCGTCCGGCACTGCCATCATCGAGCAACTCGGCGAGCAGCATATCAGTACGGGTAAGCCGATCTGTTATACCTCGGCCGACAGCGTGTTCCAGATCGCGGCCCACGAGACACACTTTGGCCTCAAGCGCCTGTACGCGGTTTGTGAGGTGGCGCGGAAACTGGTAGACCGTTGGAATATCGGGCGGGTCATCGCCCGGCCTTTCGTGGGTGAGGCACCGGCCGCATTCCAGCGCACCGGCAACCGGCGTGACTTCACCTCGCCGCCACCGGCACCAACGCTGCTCGACGCGCTCAAGGAAGCCGGTGGCGAGGTGGTGGCGGTGGGCAAGATAGCGGATATATTTGCCGGTGCTGGCGTCAGTCGCAGTATCAAAGCCAACGGCAATGCAGCGCTTTTCGATGCGACCCTGGCGGCGCTAGATGCGGCCGGAGAAAATACGCTGGTCCTCGTTAACTTCGTCGATTTTGACATGCTCTATGGCCATCGCCGGGACGTTGCCGGCTACGCCGGGGCGCTCGAGTACCTGGATCGGCGGTTGCCGGAACTGCACGCAAGGTTGCAGCCTGGGGATCTGGTCATTGCAACAGCCGACCATGGCTGCGACCCGACCGCGCCGGGGCACGACCATACCCGCGAACATGTGCCGGTGCTGGCTTTTGGACCGGGGGTCAAGCCGGTGGCCCTGGGCCGGCGCGAGACCTTCGCCGACATGGGCCAGACCTTAGCCACGCACCTTGCACTCGCGCCGCTTGCACACGGCAACTCTTTCCTGGAAGCGATCCAACAGTGAAAAAGTATGTTGGCCATGCTTGAGTCGCCCTATTACCGCGTCAATGCCGCAGGCCGCGGGCCCAAGACGGCCCTACAGAACGGAGGCTTTGTATGAACGGTGTTCCCAAGGTAGAGCTGCACTGTCATCTCGAGGGGGCGGCGGCGCCTGAACTCATCGGCCGGCTCGCCGACCGCAATGGCATAAACCTGCCAGAGGCGCGGTTCACTGTCGACGGCGGTTTTTCCTGGGATGACTTCGCGGGCTTTCTCGACGCCTATGATCTTGCCAGCAGCGTGATCTGCACGCCGCGCGATTACCGGGATGTAACCTACGAATACCTTGCCGCCTGTGCCAGCGAGGATGCCGTCTATGTCGAGGTCATGTCCTCACCGGATCACGCGGCCGCAGCGGGCATGGACTATCTGGCGCATCTTGAGGGAATCGTGCAGGGCATAGAGGATGCGCAAAGTGATCACGGTATCGTCGGTCGGCTGATCGTCACTTGTGTGCGGCATTTCGGCCCGGCGCGAGCGCTGGCTGTAGCCCGGCAGGTCAAAGCAAATCCGCATCCCTTTGTGGTTGGCTTTGGTATGGGGGGCGACGAGCGCGTGCACGCGCCGGTCGATTTTGCTCCGGCTTTTAACCTGGTACATGAAGCAGGCTTGTGTTGTACGGTGCATGCGGGTGAGTGGGCGGGCCCCGCGAGCGTGCGGGCGGCGCTCGAAGCTTTGCCAGTAACCCGTATTGGCCATGGCGTGCGTGCGATCGAAGACCCGACCGTTTTAGACATGGTGGTCGAGCGAGGCATCCATCTTGAGGTCTGCCCGGGAAGCAATATCGCGACTGGCCTGTACCCAGATTTTGCCTCGCACCCGCTGCCACGGCTGATGAAGGCGGGAATCAGTCTGTCGCTCAACTCGGACGACCCACCGCATTTCGCCAGCAGTATTGGCCGCGAGTACACGGCTGCCGCCAGTGCTTTTGACTTGAGCGTGGATGACTTGATGCAGATCTCGCGCGATGCTCTGGCGGCCGCCTTCGTGGATACGGCGACTCGAACGCGTCTGCTGGAAAGAGTCGCGCGGTAATAGCGCAGGCAGGCGTTAGCCCGATGCGCCAGGGGTCGCCACGCTGGGCTTAACTGTAAATTCTCAATACCTTGTTCGCCGTGATGCTCGCCGGTATTGCAGCCAGCTGGGTTCAGGGCAGGGCGTAGCCGAACGCGCTCTCGAAGCGGGCCTGGAACTCATCGCGGGTGAAGTGATGGTTCTGTGTGCCCTGGTGTTCGACCTTAATGGCGCCGAGCAGCGCCGCAACCCGTGCCGAGGTTCCCCACTCCCAACTATGGCTTAAGCCGTACAGCAGGCCGGCCCGGTAGGCATCACCGCATCCCGTCGGATCGACCGCGTCGGCAACGGCGACAGCGACAGCGGGAATTTCCAGTTGGTCGCCGTCGATATAAACCACCGAGCCCTCGGCGCCGCGGGTGACTACCAGCGCTTCGACCCGCGCCGCCAGTGTGTCGATCGTCTCACCGGTGGTATTCATCAATAACTGCGACTCGTAGTCGTTCATCACGCACCAGGTGGCCTGATCGAGAAAGGTCAGCAGTTCGTCTTTTGAGAAAAGCGGCAAATTCTGCCCCGGGTCGAACATGAAGAGAATGTCTTCACTGGCAAAGTCCCGCGCGTGCTGCAGCATCGCCTCGCGCCCATCAGGAGCAACGATCCCGAGCGTGATCCCGTTAGCTTCCGCGACCCGGTTGCGATGGGCCTCGCCCATGGCACCGGGGTGGAAAGCCGTGATCTGGTTGTTGTCCTGATCGGTGGTGATGGTGCACTGGGCGGTGTAGAGCTCAGGAATCTCCAGGATGTGCATATCGCTAATGTCCAGTGCGACCAGGCGCGACCGATAGTCGCTGAAGTCCTTGCCGACGGCACCCATGGGCACGGGATCACCACCCAGCAACTTGAGACTGTAGGCGATGTTGCCGGCACAGCCGCCGTATTCACGGCGTAACTCAGGGTTCACGAAACAAACGTTTAAAATATGGATCTGGTCGGCGAGGATGTAGTTCTTAAAGCGGTCTGGAAACACCATGATGGTGTCGAAGGCCAGTGAACCACAGATCAGCGTAGACACTTGGATCAGCCTCCCAGTGATACTGAGGGGAAACGGTCAAACAAGCACAATAAGCCGGTAGCAGGCCACGGGTCAAAGGTGTCCTTTCTGCTCAGTTGTCCTTGTGCATCGAGCATTTGCCACGCTCCTGCATGCCACGGCAGACACCATAGAGATACAGTGAGTGGTCCTGCAATACGAAGCCGGCCTTCTCGGCGGTTTTCTGCTGACGTTGTTCAATGGCGCGATCGCTGAACTCGAATATCTCACCACATTCCACGCAGACCATGTGGTCGTGGTGGGTCTCGTCATTCAACTCGAAAGCGGCACGGCCACCTTCGAAGTTGTGCCGGATAAGAAGGCCTGAAGACTCGAACTGTGTCAACACCCGGTAGACGGTGGCGAGGCCGATTTTCTCTTCCAGTTCCAGCAGTCGCTTGTAGACGTCCTCTGCCGTCATATGGCGCACTCGGCTACTCTCAAGGATCCGCAGGATTTTGAGTCGTGGTTGAGTGGTCTTAAGGCCAGCACGCTTGAGGCCGTCAATTTCCATGATGAAAAGTAAGTATCTCGGTTGGCAGTCGATATTATACGGTCAACGATCAATAGCAGAGTGAAGGCATTAGCTCATGGTGAGATCGAACGGGCGGGCGAAATGTAAGTTGCTACGCCCGGCACAACATCAAGGTATGGCGCTGCGGGCCAAGCGTGGCAGGTCGCCGGCAAGACCGGTTGCCCGGTGCAGGAAAAAGTTCTTGAGCAGGGGTGCCCGGTCAGTCAGGTTGAGCCCCAACCCGCGCAGGTCGGCAATAACAGCCTGGTCTGTGCCGAACAGGTGATGAAAGAAGTCCATGGTTTGCAGCACCAGCGCGTTGTCGCC
>JASLLH010000033.1:0-16788 GCA_030747115.1 Arenicellales bacterium | reverse complement strand
GCAAAGACCTGTCGCGTGCCGGGCAAGACCTTGAGGTGATCGACAAAGTCCACATGCGCACTGAGATTGGCGGCATAAATGGCGCCGAGCCCCTACAGCTCAGCATGCCGGTAATGATTGCGCCAATGAGTTACGGTGCGATCAGTCGCTCAACCAAGCAGGCCATTGCCATGGCCTCGGCCTTAGCGGGGATTGCAGAGAATACTGGTGAGGGCGGCATGAGCGATGCGCAGCGCGATGCCGCCGGGCAGTTGATTTTCCAGTGCCTGGGTGGGCGCCTGGGCTGGAACATCCACGACATGCGCCGGGCCGATGCACTCGAGATCTATATCTCGCAGGGCGCCAAGCCGGGGCTGGGCGGTCAGTTGATGGCCAAGAAAGTAACACCTGAGCTTGCCGCAATTCGCGGCATTCCGGCAGGCATTGATCTGCGCTCACCTTCGCGCCACCCCGACATACTCGGTGCCGACGATCTCGTCATCAAGGTTGAGGAGTTCAGAGAGGCGACCGGCTACCGGGTGCCGGTTAGCGTCAAACTCGGTGCTGGCCGTATCCGCGACGACATCAAAATTGCCGTCAAGGACGGATTCGATTTCATCGAACTGGATGGTATGCAAGGTTCTACCGGTGCCGGCAGTGCTGAAGTGATTGACAACGTTGGTATCCCGACGCTGGCAGCGATCGTTGAGGCGCTGGAGGCGCTGGCCGAAATCGATGCCCGCAGCCGTACCCAACTGGTGCTGATGGGTGGATTGCGTGACGGCATTGATGCTGTCAAGGCACTGTGCTTGGGTGCTGATGCTGTTGCTTTCGGAACCTCGATCATTATCGCGGGTGGTTGTATTGCCTGTATGCAGTGTCACGTCGGCCAGTGTGTGACCGGTATCGCTACCCAGGATCCTGCGCACGAGCAGCGCTACCACGTGGACATTGAAGCCCACAACATTCATCGCTTTCTGGAAAGCGTGCGCTGGCAGATCGCGGCCCTTACCCAGGCGCTGGGCTACGATGATGTCGGCGACCTTAACCGCGACGAACTGGTAGCGCTTACCCCGGAAGCGGCTGCCATCACTGGGCTAGCCTTGGCGCCGGTTGCAACGTCCTCCACCGGTGCGGCTGCTGCTGCCAGGATGGCGCCATGAGCGTATACAACCTAGAGCGCATCCGGATGCCGGCAGTGCCGCCGATCTTCAAAGACGACACCGGCAATCGGCATTATGTGCCGGCACCGTGTCAGGTTGCCTGTCCGGTCGGCACTGATGCACCGTCTTATATCGCTTACATCTGGGAGAAAAAGTACCCGCAGGCCTTGGAGGCGATCACAGCTAGCAACCCATTCAGCTCCATTTGTGGCCGTGTCTGCGACGCGCCTTGTGAGCCGGCCTGTCGGCGCCAGAGCAGCGACGGGGCCTTGCAGATTCGCAACCTCAAGCGTTTCGTTATGGAGCAACTGGGTGCAGAGCATATTGCTGAGCCAGTCCCCGTTAGCCGCAGCGAAACCGTGGCTATCGTTGGTGCGGGACCGGCCGGTTTGAGCGCGGCCAAAGACCTGTGTGCGGCGGGTTTTGCCGTTGACGTTTACGAGATGACCGATCGCCCCGGTGGAATGATGGCCTGGGGCATCCCCGAATTCCGGCTGCCAGCCGGCATTATTGAACAGGACATCAGGCGCCTCCAGCACACATGTCCGGGCTTGACGCTGCATCTCAATACTGCGCTTGGCCGTGAGTTGACGCTGCAGGAACTCAAAGCCAGGCACAGTGCAGTGTTGCTGACTATTGGCGCATGGTGGGGTAAGCCGATGGGAATTTCTGGCGAGGATCACGGGCAAGTGGTCGATGGCGTCAGTTTTTTACGGCGTATCAACAGCGGTGAGCGCCCACGTTTGCCAGAAACCGTGGTTGTGGTCGGCGGCGGCGATGTGGCCATGGATGCCTGCCGGGCGGCTAAACGGTTGCCGGGTTGTCAGAGCGTCAAAGTAGTGTACCGCCGCGGCCCGGAGGAAATTCCAGCGCGAAAAATAGAATTGGATCAGGCCGCCCGGGAGGGCATTGAGTTCATTTACAACACGCTCCCAATTGGGGTCAGAACGGCCGGGCATGGCCTTGCGCTGCAATGCGTGCGCACCGAGGCCGGTGCACGGGGCGCTGATGGCAGGCACTCACCGATGACGGTAACGGGCAGCGAGCACGACATAGCGTGCGGCATGGTAATCGCTGCGGTCGGCCAGAAGGGCGTATGTGCCGAGCTCGATACGCTTGGCTTGATGGACTCCGGGCGGGTGCGGGCTGATTTTGCCGGTATGCGCACAGGCGACCCGGCGGTTTTCGCAGCGGGTGATGGTGCCTTTGGCGGTTCCACGATCGTGATGGCCATGCACCACGGTCAACGAGCGGCCTACTACATCAGGGCTTTTCTCGATGGCATCGATCAGCCGGTTCCCTATCGCACCCCATACCGCAGCCGCAGTGTGCCGGTGGCACAAGATCCATTATGGGAGCAGCTGCCAGTGCAGGAACCGGATTTTCATGGCCTGGGTAAAAAGCCCGAAGCTTTCCCCGAGATCGAGGATACTTATGATGAGGCCACGGCCCTGCGCGAGGCGGCGCGCTGCTACCGCTGCGATACCGAGACCGGTTCTGCCGATTATGCTGTGCGTCACCGGGAGGATCTTTTTTCCATGGGCCGCACCGATCCGCAGGATTTAGCCAAGCACCAGGCCATGCTGCAGCGCCGGTTGCAAAGGCGCGACAATCCCTACCCGCAAGAACGCTGGCCGTCGCTGGACGACCTGGTGTTCTTGCCAGCGAATCTGTCACGGCTGGTGATCGACCCATACCGTGAGGCTTGTCGCATTGACGTGAGCCTGGGTGGTGGGGTTAAGCTGGAGCTGCCTTTTCTAATTGGCGGCCTTGACCAGGTGCCCGCGGAGGTTCGAACGGCGGCGCATACTGCAATCACAGCTGCCGGTGTTGGCTGTCTGAGCATGGCTGCCCCCGGGGACGCATTCTGTTGGCTGCAGTTGCTGACTGCAGAGGCAGTTGTCGAGTCGTCAGCAGCAGGTATTGTTGCTCCCTGGGAGATGGCATGTTCAGAAGGATTACCGGCAATTACTCCGGGCCAGTTGCGCGGCATCTCGATAAGTGAGCCGCAGGTGATCGATGCGGCCGTTGACCTGGCGCTTGCAGAAGAACTGGATTTGCTGGTGCTTGACGGTGCTGGCGGCTTGGGTTCGATTGCAGCCGAGCTCAATAACCGACCTCGTTTCGAATTGTTGAAAATGACAGTCAACGCTTTTCGTCAACGCCGCAAAGAAGAAGCTGTGACACTGGTTTATGCCGGCGGTGTGCGCTCGGGCACTGACGCGGCGCGCCTGATTGCGCTTGGGGCAAGCGCGGTGGTTTACGGGGTGGCGGCAGCGCTGGCTTTGGGTGGCACCTTGTCAGCTCAGGGCATCAGTTTCCCGTTGGATCGCACTGCCGATGAAAGAGCTACTGGCTTGGGCGCGCTATTAAGAGCTAATGCCGGCGAGGCCTCGATGATGGCGCGTTGCACTGGCAAGACCCAGCTGCATAATCTCGAACCCGAAGACTTGCGGGCTGTAACTATTGCTACTAGCACATTGACCGGTATCCCTTTAGTGGGGCACCGGTCAGCCAGGAGTGGGAAAGGTCTGGCTGTATGAATGATGCGCTCCTAAGCCGGCAGGTGGACAGTAAAGCCACCCCGAAGGTGGCCGAAGAAAAACGTGACCGAGGATTGGAGAGCGCTATTGGTCAGCAGGTACGGGTCTTCAGGGCCCAACTTGGCATGACCATCGCAGTGTTGGCACGCCAGGCGGGCCTGTCACCAGGCATGCTGTCTAAAATCGAGAACGGCCAGACCTCGTCGTCTCTGACCACGCTGCAGGCAGTGGCGGCGGCGCTCAATGTTCCCGTTACGGCATTGTTCAGAAAGTACGAGCAGGGTCGGGAGGCTTCGTTTGTACGTGCCGGGGAAGGCCTGGTGATCGACCGGCGTGGCACCCGGGCTGGACACCAGTACCGGCTGCTGGGGCATTCGGTAAGCCACCGCCAGCGTCTGGTTGAGCCATACCTGATCGTTATCTCGGAGGCATCGGAGGTTTTCCCCCTGTTTCAGCATGACGGTGTAGAGTTCATCTACTTGCTTAAGGGGGAGATGACTTACCGGCATGGCGCTAGAACCTACGCCATGACTGAGGGTGACTCCTTGTATTTCGATGCCGATGCGCCGCATGGGCCGGAAGAATTAATACGTTTGCCGCTACGCTTTCTCTCATTCATCGTCGAGGTGAAAGCCGGTAGCTGACGGCCGGGTCCTGTATTACCCGCGCCGCAGTTACCATAGCTGAAGAACCCAGTTACAAGACAACTACCCGGAGGTATCTGTCATGGCAGTTAATCTTTCCCGAGTCGCCAAAGACAAGGGCATCAAGTATTTCCTGATCAGTTTCGTCGACCTGTTTGGGGTTTTGCGGTCAAAGTTGGTTCCGGCACGGGCCATCGGCGACATGCAAAAAGAAGGTGCTGGCTTTGCCGGTTTTGCCGCCTGGCTGGATATGACCCCCGCGCACCCGGATATGTTCTCTATTCCCGATCCTGCTAGCCTGATCCAGTTACCGTGGAAACCGGAAGTTGCCTGGCTTGCCGGCGATCTGGTTATGGATGGCAAGAAGGTCGAGGCCTCACCCCGCGTTGCCTTGCAGCGGCAACTCGCCCGCGCGCAAAAAAAAGGCTACTGGATGCAAACCGGCGTGGAATGCGAGTATTTCCTGATCAGCCCTGACGGGATGGGAATCTCGGATCCCGATGACACCCAGGAGAAACCGTGTTACGACCAGTCGGCTCTGATGCGGCGCTATGACGTTATCAGTGAAATCTGTGACTGCATGATCGAACTGGGCTGGGGGCCGTACCAGAATGACCATGAGGATGCGAATGGCCAGTTCGAGATGAATTGGGATTTCGACGATGCGCTGGTGACCGCAGACCGACACGTTTTCTTCAAATACATGGTTAAGGCCATCGCTGAAAAACACGGCTTACGCGCTACCTTTATGCCTAAACCGTTCACCAATCTGACCGGTAACGGCTGCCATGCCCACGTGTCATTGTGGGACAAGGCCGGCAAGAAGAACCTATTTCACAACGGCCGTGACGAGCTGGGCTTGTCGCAGCTGGCTTACCGCTTCCTTGGTGGTGTGCTGCATAGTGCCGATGCGCTGGCAGCAGTGTTCAATCCCACGGTAAACAGCTACAAGCGCATTGATGCGCAAGTAACACTTTCCGGCGCAACCTGGTCGCCTAATGCCATTACTTATGGCGGTAACAACCGCACCCATATGGTGCGGGTGCCGGACCCAGGTCGCTTTGAGTTGCGGCTGATGGATGGTGCAGTCAACCCCTACCTGCTGCAGGCCGGGGTGCTGGCGGCGGGACTCGACGGCATCGAGAATAAGCGTGACCCGGGCAAACGCCTGGACATCAACATGTACACCGATGGTCACAAGGTCCGTGGTGTTCGCCGGTTACCGTCCAACCTGCTGGATGCGATCCGCCTGTTCGAGAAGAACAAGGTCCTGCGCGCTGGCCTAGGGGGTGAGTTGGTCGACAGTTATGCCAAGTTGAAGCACCAGGAGTGGCGCAGTTTCTGCGCCTCGATCAGCCAGTGGGAGCGCGACCACACACTTAACTGCTGAGTAATTAACAGTACTGCGGCGGATAACAGGAGTGCATGGATGAAGGTTCTAGTCCTGCAGCACATCCCCTGTGAGCATCCCGGCATTTTCCGGGAGCTACTGGCCGAGTCCGGTGTGGTCTGGCAGGCGGTAGAACTGGACGCCGGCGAGCCGATACCGCAGCTCGAGGGTTTTGATGCGCTGTGGGTGATGGGTGGGCCGATGGATGTGTGGGACGAGGCTGATTGCCCCTGGCTGATACCCGAGAAAACTGCCATTCGGCGCTGGGTCAAGGAACTGCAGCGGCCTTACCTCGGCTTTTGCCTGGGCCACCAATTGCTGGCCGCTGCGCTTGACGGGCAGTGTGCCATGCAGACAAGCCCCGAGATCGGGATCTTGGACGTGCACCTGACCGAGGCCGGGCAGCGTGACCCGCTGTTTGCCGGCATCGAGCCGGATATCCGCTGCCTGCAATGGCATTCGGTGGAGGTCAGCCAGCCGCCCGCCGGTGCCGTGTTGCTGGCAAGTTCCCCCCTTTGTCGCTGGCAGGCCATGCGGGTGGGCAGCAATGCCTATGGTGTGCAGTTTCACGTGGAATTACAGAACAGCACGATTCCCGAGTGGGGTGCAGTGCCGGCCTACGGGGAGGCGCTGGACCAGCTTCAAGGCCCGGGTTCGTTGGGGCGTTTGCAAGCAGACGCCGAGCCGTATTTCCCATTATTTGCCCGCAACGCGCGGCAACTGTTGCATAACTTTCTCGGGTTGGTCGCGGCCTGAGGGCTGCTTAGCTTGCATCTCGCCACCGCTGTTTCGAGGGTCTGACCAACCATTTACGGTGTTCGGTTAGGCACTGGCCGCTGTGACATACTGATTGTTGGCCTGCCCGAAAGGCAGTCATGGTATCGGAGCCAAGGCATGAAGCGGGAAAACCCAGACAGCTTTCTGCATGAACTGCGGCAGATACTGCCGGCTAAGGCGGTATTGACGACTGAGGAAGAACTGCGGCCTTACGAATGTGATGGCCTCTGCGGCTATCGGGAATTGCCCCGGGTGGTCGTGCTACCGGACCAAGTCACGCAAGTGCAGGCGATACTGGCGCTGTGCCAGCGTCACCGGGTGCCAGTGGTAGCGCGCGGCGCAGGGACCGGCCTTTCCGGGGGCGCTACGCCGCATAATGAAGGCCTGCTGCTCAGTATGACTCGCTTCAACCGCATACTGGCAGTGGACCCGGTCAGTTGCACGGCCCGGGTCCAACCCGGGGTGCGCAATCTCGCAGTGAGCGAGGCGGTCGCAGCCTATGGTCTTTACTACGCCCCAGACCCCTCCTCCGAGATTGCTTGCACCATCGGCGGTAACGTTGCCGAGAATGCTGGCGGCGTCCACTGTCTCAAGTATGGCCTTACAGTGCATAACGTGCTTGCTGCTGAAGTTTTGCTGATGAGTGGTGAGAGCATCCGCGTGGGCAGCGAGGGGTTTGACGCACCGGGATACGATCTACTCGCGGCTATTACGGGCTCGGAGGGCATGCTTGGTGTGGTCACCGAGGTCACGCTGCGATTGTTGCCTCAGCCGGAGACGGCCAAGGTGCTGCTGGCAGCTTTTGACACCATCGAGGCGGCTGCCGACGCGGTGGCCCAAGTGATAGCCGCAGGCATCATCCCGGCGGGACTGGAGATGATGGACAACCCCGCGATCAGGGCAGCCGAGGATTTTGCCCAGGCCGGCTATCCTCGCGAGGCGGCGGCTATCCTGCTGTGCGAGGTGGACGGTACTGTCGCCGAAGTTGAGCAACAGGTTGAGGCAGCTTCGGCAGTGTTGCGCGAGCGGGGCGCCAGTGAGATACGCGTGGCTCGGGACGAGGCCGAACGGTTGCGCTTCTGGTCGGGGCGCAAAAACGCTTTTCCGGCAGTGGGCCGGATTTCGCCGGACTACTACTGCATCGATGGCACTATTCCGCGCAAGCAGATCGGCAAAGTTCTTAAGGGCGTAGCCAGCCTGTCGGAGCAGTATGGCCTGCGGGTAGCCAATGTATTTCACGCTGGCGACGGCAACCTGCACCCGTTGATTCTCTACGACGCTGGTAACCCGGGGGAGTTTGAGCGCACCGAGCAGCTCGGCGGGGAGATCCTCGCGCTGTGCGTAGAAGTTGGCGGCACTATCACTGGCGAGCACGGGGTTGGCCTCGAGAAGATCGGCCAGATGTGTGTCCAGTTCAATGAAGATGAATTAGCGCAATTCCATGCCTTCAAGTCGGTGTTCGATCCCGCTGGTTTGCTTAATCCGGGCAAGGCAGTGCCGACGCCTGCCCGCTGTGCCGAGTTCAAGGCTATGCACGGACAGGGTCGTGAGACAGCTTTTTCAGACGCTTCTGTTTCTGAATCTATTGCAGAGCCATGAACGCGTTCGTGGACACCCTTGCAGAGCAAGTTACGCATGCTTGTGCAAGTGGCGGCATGTTGCGTATCGTCGGTGGCGACAGCAAAGCATTCTATGGTGGCACAGCGGTGGGCGATACGCTCTCTCTCGCTGACCACCGGGGCGTAGTCTCCTATGAGCCGACCGAACTCGTGGCGACGGTGCGGGCTGGTACACCGTTGGCCGAGCTGCAGGCGACGCTGGCGGGCGAGGGGCAGATGCTGGCCTTCGAACCACCAGCGTTCGGTGCCAGTGCGACTATCGGCGGCACTATCGCCTGCGGCTTGTCTGGCCCGGCCCGCCCCTACCGCGGTGCGGCGCGCGATTTTGTTCTTGGGGTCAACTGCGTCAACGGCAAAGGCCAGTACCTGCGCTTCGGCGGCCAGGTGATGAAAAACGTCGCCGGCTACGACCTGTCGCGCGTCATGACCGGGGCGCTGGGTACGCTCGGGATCATTACTGAGATATCCCTAAAAGTGTTGCCATTGCCCGAAGTAGAGCAGACGCTATGTTTTGAATGCACACAAAGTGAAGCACTTTCGCGGCTCGGTGAGTGGGCGCTGCAACCATGGCCGTTCAGCGGGACGGCTTTTTTCGATGGGGTGCTGAGGCTGCGCCTTTCCGGCAGCGGTGCCGGTGTTGCTGCCGCGGCCACAGCTCTCGGTGGTGAGCCGTGCCGAGAGGACACCGATTTCTGGCATGAGCTCAGAGAGCATCGGCTGCAGTTTTTCGCCAGTGATTTGCCGTTGTGGCGGCTGTCACTGCCGCCGCAGGCGCCGCCCTTTGCGTTAGCCGAGCAACAGTTACTGGAGTGGGGCGGGGGCCAGCGCTGGCTGGCCAGCGAGACTCAGCCGCAGCAGATGTTTGCAGCGGCAGCAGCGGTCGGCGGGCATGCTACCCGCTTTCGCGGCGGTGACCGGGCCAATAGTTTTCAGCCGCTTGATGCTGTTGGTCAACGCTTGCACGCAGGGCTTAAGGCGGCGTTTGATCCGGCAGGTGTGCTTAATCGCGATCGCCTGTACCCGGAGGCCTGATTCGTGCATACAGTGCTGGCTGATTTTATTCGCGAGACTCCTGCCGGACAGGAGGCGCGGGAGATTATTGGCAAGTGTGTACACTGCGGTTTCTGTACCGCGACTTGTCCTACCTATCAGCTGCTAGGGGACGAGCTCGATAGCCCACGTGGCCGAATCTACCTGATCAAGCACGCGCTGGAGTCGGGCGAGTGTACGGCGCCGACGCGGGTCCATCTTGACCGCTGCCTGACCTGCCGATCCTGTGAGACCACCTGTCCTTCAGGAGTGCGTTATGGCCGGCTGTTGGAAATTGGCCGTGAAGTAGTTGAGGAACAGGCTCCGCGGCATTTGCTCGAGCGAGCAGTTCGCTGGTTGTTGCGACGAATGATGCTGGGACCGTTGTTCGCGCCGATGCTGGGGGTAGCGCGAACAGTCAGGGCAGTACTGCCACATATCCTGGCGCGGCAGGTGCCACCGAGGCGGCCGACTGGAGACCGCCCAGCGCCCCGGCACCCGCGGCAAGTGCTTATGCTGGAAGGCTGCGTGCAACCGGCGATGGATCCGGCTATCAATGCGGCAGCCTGCCGCGTGCTCGACCGGATCGGACTGTCGGTAAAGAACGTACCAGGTACTGGTTGTTGCGGCGCCTTGAGTTTGCACCTTGGGGCCAGCGAAGAGGCTCGGCAAGCCATGCGCCGGAATATTGATGCCTGGTGGCCGCATGTTGAGGCGGGTATCGAGGCCATCGTTATGACGGCGAGCGGTTGCGGAGTCACGGTGCGCGAATACGCTGAATTGCTGGCCGAGGATGACAATTATGCGGAAAAGGCCCGGCAGATATCGAAATTAACCCGTGACATAGCCGAAGTGATCCATGCCGGCGAGCATGGTTCACTGCAGGCGCCGCCCGGGATCCGGGTTGCATTTCACTCGCCCTGTTCGCTGCAGCATGGGCAGGCTATCCGTGGCAAGGTAGAAGCAATACTGACAGCCGCTGGTGCGGAATTGGTGCCGGTGGTCGATAGCCACCTTTGTTGCGGCTCGGCTGGAACTTATTCACTGCTGCAGCCAACGTTGTCGGGGCAACTACTCGATAATAAGTTGGGGCACTTGCAGCAAAATGAACCGCAGGTCATCGCCAGCGCCAATATAGGCTGCCTGGTCCACCTCGCTGGGGAGGCGTCCGTGCCGGTACGCCATTGGGTCGAATTGCTCGATCCGCAGGCATCGGCGCTGCTCAATTAACGACCTTAACTGCCAGAGAGGCGAGCGGTGGCAACGGACGGCAGCCGGAATCAATTAATCGACGGCCCTGGCAGGTTGTGGTGTTGAGGTCTTTATAATATTAGATAAAGCTAATACTCGAAATGAGTAAAAAACTGCTGAAGTTTCGTGGATCTGCGGGCACAGCAGTGAAGCAGTAGATACCGGCCCCAAGGCAAGCAAGACTCCGCCATCGGCCTTTAGCGGTTTATGCGCGGCGCTTTGAGCTGCGTTTTTTGCCCGCATCATGCCCGTTTTTTTCGGGGCGGTGACGGGGCCTCGCCCGCTCGACTGGCTTGTCAGTGCAGCGGTGTTCTTGTACCATCCGCGCCTCACTTGTTGGGGCAAAACAGCTTTTCATGAAAACATTTTCCGCCAAGCCTGAATCCGTTCGCCGTGACTGGTACGTAGTCGATGCCACCGACAAGGTGCTGGGCCGCTTAGCGACTGAGGTGGCCCGGCGTTTACGCGGCAAACACAAGCCCGAATACACGCCGCACGTTGATACCGGCGATCACATCATCGTTATCAATGCCGGCAAGATTCGGCTGACTGGCAACAAGGCGGAGGCCAAGATCTACTACCGGCACTCGGGATACCCGGGTGGTCTCAAGGAGATCACGTTTGCCCGGCAGATGGAGGAGCATCCCGAACGGATCATCGAGTCGGCCGTGAAGGGCATGTTGCCAAAGAACCCGCTGGGCCGGGCGATGTTTGCCAAGTTGCGGGTCTACGCTGGTACTGAACACAAGCACGTGGCGCAACAACCAAAAATGCTCGAGGTTTGATCGAGCTTGAAGGAATAACGTAGAGATGGCAGCAACAGCACAGATTTATTACGGCACCGGGCGCAGGAAGTCTTCCGTCGCCCGCGTTTATCTCGAGCGCGGAAGCGGTAGCATCAACGTAAACCAGCGTCCGCTCGACCAGTATTTCGGTCGGGAAACTGCCCGCATGGTGGTGCGCCAGCCCCTTGGGGTTGCCGACTTGCTGGATAAAGTCGATATTACCGTCAGCGTAAAAGGTGGCGGCAGTACCGGCCAGGCTGGCGCTATCCGGCATGGCATCACCCGTGCTCTGCTGCACTACGACGAGACCTTGCGCGGGGTGCTGCGAAAAGCGGGGTTCGTTACTCGTGATTCCCGCGAGGTCGAGCGTAAAAAGGTCGGCCTGCACAAAGCCCGTAAGCGTCCGCAATACTCCAAGCGCTGATTCCCTGCGGCCGGTGGCTTAAGTTGCCGGGCTAGACCTACTCTAAAACCGGGTCTTTATGGCCCGTTCCAGCGCTTGCCCGCGCCCGGGGAAATCAGATAAACCCCGCAGCCATTATCCCTGCGCCTGATTGTGGTTAGGGGGTAATCGCGGGCCAGTCCTTGTCTCCCCCCGTTTAGCCTGCCGGTGGTAGAGCCGTCGACGAGATGCCCGTTAGCGGCGGCATCCGAGCCTGGAGTACAGCAAATCGGCCGCTATCTACCACGATTTTCCCACCGCGCAGACTATTAGAATATGCGATAGTAGGTTTGGGTCACACAGCCTCCTACTCTTTTGCCAATTAAACTGACAGCGAAATACATCATGAATAAGCGGTTTAACTGCAGCAGGCCTGGTAGATGCCTGTTGAAGGCGTTTGCTGATGGCCGGTTAAAGGCAGGCGCCCGCCGCTCCGGCGCCGGGGCAGCGCTGGCCTTGCTGCTGTTACCCATGCTGCTTGGGGTAATGGCCTGCCTGCCGTTTCCGGTGGGCGATCCTGAGTTGAGCGAAATCGATCCGAAATTAAGCGGAATATGGATCGGCGGGCCCGGGGAAGCGGAAAACAGTGAAGAGGCTGGTTTTTTGATACTCGATCCCTACGACAAACGTACCTGGCTGGCCAGTTTATTCTCAACCAAGTGTGTGGATGAGCCTGCCGTGGAAAAAAAATCTGGATCAGCCAGCACGGCAATGAGCGGGAGCACCTTGACGGCGGACAGTGGGGTCGATGGTGCCCAGGGAGTCACCGCCGAAACGCCGCAGGAAACTGACGGCCGGATCTTGCATTGCCGCCGGATGACGCCGGTCGAGGCGCTTGCCGCCGGCAGGCTGCAAGTTGACGGCAAATTACAGACCTACAAAGCCTGGCTGACCGATATCGACGGTGTGCGTTTGATGACCTGGGAACCCAAATTCCAGGCGCAAAGCATAATCAAAAAACGGGCGAGTTCGGATAAGGCTGGTCATTCTCTTCCAGGGTCGGACGGGTTTTGGTTCGTATTGCGAGTGCGCTCACATGCTCCCAACGAGGTGTCTCTCGACATAATTAACCCTGGTGTCCTCGAGGACCTCGACTTGCCCAGTGCCAAAGACGGTAGCCCTGAATTCGATGACGCCCTCAAGGCGGCGGCTGGCCAGCTCGAGCGCATGATCCGGCAGAATCCCGACAATCCGGAACTATATGCCGGAGAAAGGATGCAGTTTCAGCGCTTGCCGCAGGAAAACTACAACGACGTGGGCGATCTGCTGGAAGCGTTTGGAATCGAACAAATTTTCTGATTGCCATGTGGCCAACAACTGTTGATGCCTTGGTGACGCCCTACGGCGTGATGCTGGTGGTCGGGCTGCTGCTGGCCTGGGGGTACGCGCGAACACGGGCAGTCGCCGTCGGCATTGAGCCCTCGCACGTAGATCTCGCAGTGCCGCTGATTTTTCTGCTCAGTATTGCCGGTGCCCGGCTGTTGCCCGTGGTCAGTCCCGGGGAATCGATGTTCGCGGCGGGTTCGGGTGTTTTCTCCGGGCGTTCGCGCCTGCTCGGGCTGGCGCTCGTCGCGGCGCCGGCTCTGTTCGTTTATTGCCGGGTGGCCAGGTTGGGCTACCGATGCATGCTGGACCTGCTGGCCCTGCCGGCAATTCTGTGGTTGGCGTGCGTGCGGGTTGGCTGCTTCCTGGCCGGGTGTTGCTGGGGCGATGTCGCACAACGGCTTGAGGCTGGGCGATCTACTTCAGTTGCACAGGTTCAGACTCTGCCCTGGCTCTCGAGTGATTGGTTTTGGCCGGCAATCGCGTTTCCCGCGGGCAGCCCGGCCCACGCCCAGCATGGGTACCTGGGTCTTATCGACGCCAGCACTGCTGAGTCACTACCGGTACATCCAACACAACTGTATGAACTCGCGTACCTAGCCGTACTCTGGTGGCTGTTGCGGATCATAACTTCTCGGAACATGCCGCCCGGATACCTTGCAGTCGCAGCCGTTGCCGGCTACGCACTGGGCCGGTTCGTGCTCGAATTCCTGCGCGCCGACAGCGGCATTATCCTGGCAAACCTTACCTTTACCCAGTTCCTGTGTGCGGCACTGCTTGCCGGCTGTATGTTCACCTTTAGGAAAATCCGTGGCGTCGAGAGTGTGGCGTAGGGGATCAGCACCGCAGTGTTTGCAACCGCAGAAACCGTGGAAGCTTGTACCTTGGCAGACCAGGCTCTACATAACGAACTGACCAGCAAGTTCAGGCGGTTAGTTCGGATACCGGCCACGCCGACGGTGGATAATCTACCGGACCTATTGTAGGGTTAAGCTAAGTCAACGCTTGCGATGTTGGCAGTCGGCAACCAAACAGGCAAAGGCCAGGCCCCGGCCCTGTTAGTGCTGGGTGTTAACAAGAGGAGGATAACGCCATGTTGCGCAGCCGTATCACTTTACCCATTGTTTTGGCCTTCCTGATTGGGGCCTTTACGCCCATCATCGCCCAGGCCAATGACAACGTTCTCTATTACATTCTCGATGCTTCGGGCTCAATGTGGCAGCGGGTCGAGGGCAAGCCGCGGATTACCATCGCCAAGGAAACCCTGGCCAGCCTGCTAGAAGAGACCCCGGCAAATGTTCGCTCGGGGGTCACTGTCTACGGCCACCGCAGAAGGGGTGACTGCGCCGACATCGAAGAAATAATCGCGCTTGGCCCTATGGACGCGGCCAGCAAGGCCCATGCCCAGGAACGGATTCGGTTTATCTCGGCCCGCGGTAAGACACCTATCACCGATTCCATTCAACTGACCATTGACCGGCTGCGACAAGAGGAGGGGGAATCCACCATCGTGCTGGTAAGCGACGGCCTGGAGAGCTGTGGCAAGGATCCCTGTGCCCTGACCCAGAAATTGAAAGCCAGCGGCATCAAGTTCGTCATGCACGTGGTCGGTTTCGGCCTGATGGATCACCAGGTAGAGAAGTTGTCCTGTATCGCCGATGCCGGTGGTGGCGCCTATTTCACTGCCGACAATGCTGGCGAGTTGCTTGATGCGCTAAAGACCGTCAAGCAGAGCGTAGTCGAGCAGGTGAAAATAGAAAAAGCGCCTGAGCCAGAGCCGGTTGTGCAAGAAGTCGCTTCATCGTCTACCTCAATAAAAATTAAGGCCAAAGGTCCGGGGACGGTTCAACTGTTGCCCGCGGCATGGGTAGAGGAACCCAGATACTGGGCTCTATCAGACGTTGAATCTGGCGAGATTCTCTACAAGTTTGCGCGCCAGGGTGTCGCACCACAGAAAGTACCAGCAGGAGCTTACCAGTTGGTGTGGCATCAGAACGAACATCGGGCAGCGCAGGTTATTGCCGGGCAGATTGTGCAGGTTAAGTCCGGCGAGGTAGTAGAAGTTCCCGTTGTAACCGGCGTGCGCCTGACGATGCCGCAATGGGTCCAAACCCCTTATTGGTGGGGTCTTAAGGCGGCAGACGACAACCCGGGGAAAAGACCCGGGGTCTGGTTTCGTGATCTGGCGGCACAGGTGGTTCCCGAGGGTCGATATGATCTGATCTGGTATCAAAATGAGCATCGAACAACACCGGTAAACCTCGGTGCTATTGACGTCCAGATGGATCGGTTGAACGAATTTACCGTGGCGACCGGTTTGCAGTTGGTCCGGGCCGACTGGGTGCCGGAGATTCGCCGAAGATGGTGGCAGTTATTGGATGCCGATGGCCAGGTGGCCCTCAAAGTCAGCAATTTTGAGTTCAAGCCGCAGATCGCTCCAGCAGGGGAGTATCAATTGGTCTATCGCCAGTCGAAGCATGGCGCGACAGACTCTCCATTAGGCGCTGTCACCATCAAAGGCGGTGAGTTGGCAAAGTTTCCAGTAAATACCGGCGTTGGCTTTAGTTATGCGGATGGGGCTGAGCCCCCTTATATGGTGGAGTTCTCGCGTCTTAATGAAGCGGGTGAGGTCGAGGTCTCGGTTAAGTTGCAAAAGGGTTGGGGCCCTATACCTTTACAGGCCGGTACTTACAAAGTTGATTACCAGGCAGTGCGAAAAGGCCCCGTGATGACTATCGTCGATTCTTTTGACCTGCCTGCCGGGGCGTTGGTCGAGATTGAGATGTAAGATTCAACTGCAAGTAGGAGCGTCGCCACCTAAGACCCTGACTGTGGCCATTAATCATCACCTTACCCGGCGGAGCCGTCGGTGTCCCGTCACCAGGGTAGCGTTGGTAACTATCCTGGCCTTGGGGCTGTGGTGCCAGTGCCTGGCCGCTGTTGCCCAGCAACTCACCGGCGCATACCGGCCCCGTGGCCCCGTAATCGAAGTATTCGGTATCAATGAGGCGATTTCGTTCCCGGAAAAGTTCGAGCGCCGCGGGGTCAAGCTCGAGGTACTACGCCGTTCGCTGGATCAGCAAGGGCAGGCGGCGGCGCAAGTAGGTGCCCGCTGGACCCGCGGCCATACCGTGGCCTTTCCACGGCTGAGTTGGGACCGCTGGGAGCGCGAGGATCACTCGTTTGCCCGGGCCGACCTGTGGTTGCAGGCAGTACAGCGTGTCGGGCTTGAGGCGGTGGTGATGATTGGCCCGTGGCCGGGCAACAAATCCCGGGACTTCACCAGCCGCTATGTGTTGCAGGGTGACGCCAGGGAGCGCTATGTCGAATTCGTTCGCGCCGCTGTGGAACGCTACGACGGTGATGGAATCAACGACATGCCCGGGTTGCTTCGGGGCGTGCGTTTCTGGGAGGTCGACAACGAGCCTGACCTCAAAAATTCGGGCAGCCCCCGGGTCAGCAAACGGAGCAATTTCTGTACGCCTGAGCAGTTCGCCGAAATAGTCATCTTGACCGCAGGTGCCATCAAAAGCGCCGACCCGAAGGCCCGCGTTCTCAACGGCGGTCTCTACCGTGTGACTAAAGAGTTCGGCTATCGCTACCTGCGTGATCTATTAGCCGTGCCCGGGTTACTTGCCGCCATCGACATCCTGTCCGTCCATGCCTACCACACCGGGCGTGATGCTGGAGCTGTGGAACTGACCCTGCGCCGGGTGCAGGAAGTGGCCCGGGGTAAGCCGGTGTGGCTGACCGAGACCAGTGTGCCCGCGGCAGGTAAGGAGTCTTTTCTCAGCCCCGAATGGCAGGCAGAGATTCTCGCCCGAACAGTGATCCTGGCGCTGG
>JASLLH010000032.1:0-17031 GCA_030747115.1 Arenicellales bacterium | reverse complement strand
CGAAAGGCCGGCCATGATGGCGGGGATTTCCTGTTTGTGCGGCATTAAGCGCTGCCGGTTTCCGAATCTATTTTGACGCCCAAAACCGAAATGGTGCGAATAGTGCGGTAACTAGTATCCGGTCTTGGGTTGATCAGCACCTGCTAGGCTGGAGATCAACGCCAAAATAACCCCCAGGACAAAAAGCTTGAGCAGTTGATCACAAAAAAGCGTAGAGAATATGGCTTTTTGTTTCATCTTGTCACCTCCAGAAAAAGCGGCTAGCAAGGGGTAGTAGATAGACAGCCATCATTTGTGCTGAGGAAAGCCTTGTCAAGTTGTCAAGTCAAAAATCAGTGCTTTTCCAAAAACGCCGGGGCGAACGGCGCCATTGTCGAACACGACCCGGCCACCGACAATCGTGTAGCGTGGCCAGCCGGTCAGCTGACGGCCGGCAAAAGGACTCCAGCCGGCCCGGCTGAATACTTCCTCGTTTCGTACCGGGTGGGTCGCAGTCATGTCCACCAGCGTGAGATCGGCATCGTAGCCTTCCATCAGCTGGCCCTTGTTGGCAATGCCGTAGACCTCGGCCGGGCCTGAGCACATCCAGGCCAGCACTTGGGCCAGTGTGCATTGTCCTTTTTGCATCGCGGTCAGCATCAGTGGCAGGGAAGTTTCTACCCCGGGCATACCTGCGGGCGACTGCGGATAAGGCTGGTCTTTTTCTTCCAGGGTATGCGGCGCATGGTCGGTGGCGATGATATCGATGGTGCCTTCGTGCAGGCCGGCCCAGAGCCGCTCGGCGTTACCCGGCTCGCGTATCGGTGGATTCATCTGTACCCGCGAGCCGAGTTGTGCGTAGTTGCGGGTGTTCAGGAACAGGTGATTGGGTATCACCTCGCAGGTCACTTGTGCGGGTTTGTCGTTACGCAGGTAGTCGACCTCCTCGCCAGTGGACAGGTGCAGGATGTGCAGTCGGCGGCCGTGTTTTTTGGAAAGCTCAAGAGCCCGGCCGGTTGCGATCAGTGCCGTTTGCGTATCGCGGATCTGCGAGTGAATCTCGTAGGGCGGCGGTTGCGTTAAGTCACTTAATAGGGCCGCGGTGCGCTCGTTAATTCGGGCTTCGTCCTCGGCGTGAACTGCGATCAGGCGCTCACCGTTGGCGAAAATGCGCTCGAGATCACTTTGCTGGTCAACCAGCAGATCACCGGTACTCGCACCCATGAAAATTTTGATTCCGCAGGCTGGTTGGACACTGTTGAGCGCGTCGAGGTTGTCTTTGGTTGCGCCGATGAAAAAGCCGTAGTTGGCCACCGCGGTCTGCGCTGCCTGGGCGAGCTTCCAGTCCAGTTGCTCCTGGTTGGTGGTTGGAGGCCGGCAGTTGGGCATTTCCAGAAAACTGGTGACGCCACCGCGCACTGCGGCCCGTGAGCCCGAGGCGAGATCTTCCTTGTGGGTGGCGCCGGGCTCGCGAAAGTGCACTTGCGGGTCAATCACGCCCGGCAGCAGCAGGTGGCCGTCTGCCTCCACGGTTTCCCGGGCCTCGGCGTCGATGCTGGGGGCGATGCGCTCGATACGGCCAGCATGGCAGAGCACGTCGGCAGGCGGCGTGCGGCCATCGGCTTGCGCCACCTGCGCATTGCGAATAAGGAGATCAAACATGGTGTTGAAAGGGTGCGCTCCTGGCGCGCTCCATTCTATCTCAGCAAGTCAGGCGCAGGGCCGGAGGACAAAAAAACCGCGGCTGCGGCCGCGGTTCCTGCTCAGGCTTTGCCGCTGTCAAACCTTTTGTTTTTCGCGTATCTCGCTTAAGGACTTACAGTCAATACACTGCGTGGCAGTGGGCCGCGCCTCCAGCCGCCTGATCCCAATCTCGATGCCGCATTCCTCGCAATAGCCATAATCACCGGTATCGATGGTCCCCAGGGATTCGTTGATCTTTTTGATCAGTTTGCGCTCGCGGTCACGGGTGCGCAATTCCAGCGAGCGGTCGGTCTCCTGGGTCGCGCGATCGTTGGGGTCGGGCAGGTTGATGGTCTCATCCTGCATGGTATGCACCGTGCGCTCGGTGTCATCGATCAATTCAGCCTTCCAGGCGTCAAGAATTGCGCGAAAATGCTGGTACTGGGCCTCATTCATGTAGTCTTCGCCGCGTTTGGGCCGGTACGGCTTGATGCCGTGAATTGGTTCGTCAAAGACTTGCTTTTTTGCTGTGGCCATTGGTTGATACTGGGGCTGGCTGTGCCGCTCTGGCTGGATGGATTCCTGAAAAGCGCGCCAATCTACCAGAGTCCCCGGATGAGCGCAATACGCGTTGCGGCCACAACAGGCGGGTCGGAATCGGGCGGGATTGGCACAGTGTCTGGCGGCGACAAACGGGTTGCCGGTGAGCGGCCCTCGGCAGCCATTTGCAAACAGGTACACCGGCCGGCGACGGCATTAGAGGTGTTCCTTAAAAGGGGTTTCTGCTCGGTAATTTGGCCAATATCAGATATAATTCAGTCTCAGTTTGAGACGTCTTAACCACCACCATTTTTTCATTCACGGCCCGGCATGTGAGGCCAGCGGGCGCACCTCTCTCCGTCCCAGGCGGTTCGAGGTCGTGGGCTGCGGGTCACTGCGGGTATTGACCCGATGCTCCTGAAAAAGATCCACGTTTCCGGTTTTAAGTCGTTCGTCGACCCAACCACGGTCACCATTCCGGCTGACCTGACCGGCATTATCGGCCCGAACGGATGCGGCAAGTCCAACGTCATTGACGCCGTGCGCTGGGTGATGGGCGAAGGTTCCGCCCGCAAGTTGCGCGGGGACAGCATGACCGATGTCATTTTCAACGGCACGGATTCGCGCAAGCCGGTCGGCAAGGCGTCGGTCGAACTGGTATTCGACAACAGCGACAGCTCCGCCCCGCCGGCTTATGCCCGCTTCGGCGAGGTGTCGATAAAACGCACTCTTTCGCGCGATGGAACCTCGGGCTACCAGATCAACAAGGCCCGCTGCCGGCGCCGCGACATCACAGACCTGTTCCACGGTACCGGCCTGGGTCCGCGGTCCTACTCGATCATCGAGCAGGGCATGGTCAGCCGCATTGTCGAGGCACGGCCTGAGGACCTGCGCAGTTTCGTCGAAGAAGCCGCCGGCATCTCCCATTACAAGGATCGACGCCGCGAAACCGAAACCCGTATCCGGCACACCCGCGAGAATTTGAGTCGAGTGGGGGATATCCGCCGCGAATTAGAGACCCAACTGCGCCGCTTGCAGCGCCAGGCGCAGGCCGCGCGGCGCTACCAGAAACTCAAGGACGAGGAACGTGTTGTTAACGGACAGTTGTTTGCTTTGCGACACTTGGCCCTGCAGGCGCAAGTCGACGACCAAGCCAGCCGCACCAGCCAGGCAGAGACCGAGGCGCAGTCCCGGCTGGCGAACCAACGGGCGCTCGAGAAATCGATCGAAGAGATTCGCGCCAGTGAACTGACTGCTCAGCAGAATGTCAGTGACGTGCAGGGCCGATTTTATGCTGTGGGTGCCGATGTCGCTTCAGCCGAACAGGCGATAGAGTACGCCCGCGAGACTGAGCAGCAGCAGCGCAGTGAACTCGAGCGACTGGAGAGTGCACTGCAGGACATAACCACTGAGCGTGAGCAGGACGTTACCGAAATTGCACGGCTGAAAGAAGAACTGAGCCGTCACCAGCAGGAGCGCCAGCGTTATGCCACAGTGCAACAGGCGGCGGTCCAGGCGCAGGGCGAACAGGAACAGGCTTTTGAGGGGTGGCAGGAGCGGTGGCACGAGTTCACCCATAGTGCAGCTCAGCCGATCCAGGACCAGGAGGTGCAGCGTACCCGGATCGAGCAGCTCGAGGCGGTTGACCAGAAAGGCCAGGAACGCCTGGCGCGGCTGGATGAGGAGATGATGGCGCTGCTCAGCGAGGAGGAATCCCTCGAGGTAGATGCGGCCCGGACAGATGCTAACGAGCGAGCGGCTGCGGCCCGTGAGTGTGAGCAGCAAGTGGAGCAATTGTCAGCCGCCATTCAGCAGTTGCGGACCCAGGTCGAGACGCTCAGTGGCCAGGTCGATGACGGGCGCCAGCAGATGCACGCCGCCCGCAGCCGCCTTGAATCGTTGCAGGAATTGCAGGATGCCGCCCTGGGCCAGGACGAGGAATACCGCAAGTGGCTGCAAAAGCGGGGCCTGGCCCACGCCCCGCGCCTGGCTGGCGAGATAACGGTTGCCGACGGCTGGGAGCGGGCGGCTGACGCGATCCTCGGCCGCCGCCTGACCGGGCTGGGAGTGGGCAGTCTTGACCAGGCCTTGGTCGATAGGGCTGGGCTGCCGGCTACCAACCTTTTCTTTATAGAGTCAGGCGAGGCGGCAATGCTGAAAAGTGATCCGCAGACCCTGCTCGCACACCTGCGTTGCCCACGCTACGATCTGGCGCCGCTGCTCACCGGCATCTATGTTGCCGACGACCTGGAGCAAGCCCTGGCGCGGCGCCGCACGCTGGCGCCGCAGGAGTGTGTGGTGACCCGTTGCGGTATGGTGGTTGGCCCCAACTGGGTGCGGGTACCACGTGGCCAGGACCAGCAGGAAGGACTGCTCGAGCGCGAGGAGGAAATAAAGCACCTGCACCAGGCTGTGTCAGCACTGGTATCGCGGACCGACGCGCTCGAAGCCAGCCTTGATGATGCCCGCGAGCAGGTCCGATCGACAGAACAGCGCCAGCACGAGCGCCAGGGCGCGCTGAAGCAATGGTTCACAGCCCGCTCCGAGGCGCGCCAGGTACTGGCCGACCGGGAAGCCCGTTTTGCCCAAATCGAAGGGCGGCGGCAGCAGCTGGCAACCGAGATTGACGAACTGATGACCGAGCTCACCATCACCGGCGGGGAACTTGGTGAGGCTCGCCGCCATTTTGCCCTTGCTGAAGATGAGACCGGCGCGCTGGAGGAAAAGCGCGCAGCACTGTTGGCCGAAAAAGAGCAACTCTCCGGTGCGCTCGCTGCGTCACGGCGACAGGTGCAGGAAGCCCGTGAGCAGTTGCATCGTACCGAACTGGCGCTGCAGCGGGCGCAGGCGTCGCTCGATTCGTTGACCGCCAGCCTGGAGCGGCTGGCTACGCAGAGTGAGCGTATGCATGAGCGGCGCGGCCAGTTGCACCAGCACCTGGATCGTGGCGACGAGCCGGAGCAGGCATTGCAGGATCGTCTGGAGCAGTTGCTCGGCAGCCGCAAGCAAGTCGAAAAAGAACTGGCAGCGGCCCGCGACCAGCTTGCCAGCCTGGAGGAGCAGGTCCGCGAACTGCAGGGTCAGTTGTCGGAACGCGAACAGGAGGTTGCTACGGCCCGCGATGCGTTGGAGCAGCAACGGCTCAAGGCACAGGAACTGACCGTACGTGCTGAGACGCTGCAGGAGCAGATTCAAGCGGCAAAATACGCCCTCGCCAGCCTGCTCGCGGAATTACCGGAAGATGCCAGCGAGCCCAACTGGGTCGAACGTGCCGATGTCCTGGCCGAGAAGATATCTCGGATTGGGCCGGTCAACCTGGTCGCCATAGAGGAGTTCGACGAGCAGTCCAAGCGCAAGGAATATCTGGATACTCAGCATGCCGATCTGGTCGAGGCGCTGGATACGCTGGAAGGCGTAATCCGCAAGATCGACCGTGAGACCCGCGACCGCTTTAAGTCAACCTTCGATCAGTTGAACGAAGGGTTCACCGAGTTCTTTCCGCGTCTGTTCGGGGGTGGTAGTGCGGTGTTGCAGCTGACCGGGGACGATATGCTCATCGCCGGTGTCACGGTCATGGCGCGACCGCCGGGCAAGCGCAACAGCACCATCCATCTTCTCTCCGGCGGGGAAAAGGCCCTGACCGCAGTGGCCCTGTTGTTTGCACTTTTTCGACTCAATCCGGCGCCATTTTGCATTCTCGACGAGGTTGATGCGCCACTCGATGATGCCAACGTCGAGCGGTACTGCCAGACCCTGCGGGCCCTGGCGGAGCGCTCCCAACTGGTCGTTATCACCCATAACAAGATCACCATGGAGGCGGCAGATATCCTACTGGGTGTGACTATGGTAGAGCCTGGCGTTTCATCGATAGTGTCGGTCGACGTGGACCAGGCCGTCAGGCTGGCGGCGCAGTAAAGTGAGCTTGCAACTGGCATTGATCTTTATGGGCGTGGCCGTGCTGGTGCTGGTGGTGGTATGGTCCTACGCCCAGTGGCGGATCGATTTAACCGCGCTCATCGGGCAGCTGGGACGACGCCTGCGTAGAGACTGGTGGCCCTCTTTGCTCGAGTTGCTCGCGCGCAGGGGGAGCGCGGGTCGAGGGCAACAGCGAGAGCCCTCGCTGGTCGCTGCCAGTGAGTTCCGTACCGCGACACCGCACGCAGAACCTGCTGACGCCCCGGCCGGAGCGGGAGCATCGGGGCCGCAAGCGCCAGCGGGGCCCGACGGCGCCAGGGCGACACTGTCATTGGATTCACAAGCCGGTCTGGGGCCGCTGAAAATCGACTACTGGGCCCGTATCCACGGCGAGCAGTTGGTTACCCGCAATGCCGCGCTGGCGATTTTTCGCCAGCACGAGATAGATCTCGACCACTCACACGCGATCCACGGCCGCACCGAGCCCGGCAACGCCTGGCTGGACTTGCGCGAGGCGAGCGTTGACGAAGTTTTTACTGATCTCATCGTCAGTATTCAACTGGCCGACGGCAACGGGCCGGTGGACGAGTCTGAACTGACCCGTTTCAATAACCTGGTCTATACACTGGCCGAGACGCTGGGACGCCGGTTCCAGTTTGACTGCTCGGTAGAGGAGGCGCTGCCGCAGGCCGCGCGCCTGGAGCAGTTCTGTCAAGAGTTCGACTTGCTGGTAGTGATCAACGTGGTGCCCGCAGGCAGCAACACCTTTGCCGGACCCAACCTGTCACGGGTCATGGGCCGGGCCGGAATGCGCCTTGGCGAGCAAGACGTCTTTCATTTTTTTAATTCGCGCACCGGTGTCAGTCGGTTCAGCCTGGCCAATCTGGACGAATCCGGGGGTTTCGGCTACGACGCGCTCGACCGTGGCAGTTTCACCGGCCTCACCCTGATGATGAATGTTCCACGGGTGGAGCGTCCCGGGGCCACTTTCTTGGAACTGCTCTCGGTGGCGGAGTACGTGGCTGCCGAACTTGACGGCAGCCTGGTTGACCCCGACGGTGTGCCGCTCGCTGCCGCCCAGTATGCCCGAATCAAGCACCAGGTCCGCAATATCGAGTCGGCGATGACCCGCTATGGCGTGGTTCCAGGAAGCGATGAGGCGCGCCGGCTTTTCTGAACACAGTCGAAAATAGAATGTCAGGCGCCGGCGCTAATACCGAGCCCTGCTGACAGCATGAGCCGAAAACTGGCACAGGCGCGGCAGGAGGCTGCGCGGCTGCGGGGCGAGATCGAGCGGCACAACTACCAGTACCATGTGCTCGACGACCCGCTGATCCCCGACGCCGAGTACGATCGGCTGCTGCGAACGCTTGAAGACCTCGAGCACCAGTTCCCGCAAATTGCCACTGCTGATTCTCCTACCCAGCGGGTCGGCAGCCAGCCGCTGGAAAGTTTTGTCACCGCTGAGCATGCTGTACCGATGCTCTCACTGGCTAATGCATTTTCCGAACAGGAAGTCGGTGATTTTGACCGGCGTTGCCGTGAGGGTCTGGCCGTGGAGGGCGTTACCTACGCGGCCGAGCCCAAGTTGGACGGGCTTGCTGTCAGTCTGCTCTACGAAAAGGGTGTATTCAGGATGGCTGCTACCCGGGGGGATGGGCATCGGGGGGAGGATGTCACCCTTAACGTGCGGGCAATCCGCTCGATTCCACTGAAACTGTTGGGCGAGGGATATCCCGCCGTGCTCGAGGTTCGGGGTGAAGTCTATATGCCGCTCGCCGGCTTCGAGCGGCTGAACCGCGCCCAACAGGAAAAAGGCGAGAAGCGCTACGTCAACCCACGCAACGCGGCTGCCGGCAGCCTGCGCCAACTCGACCCCCGGCTATCGGCGGCCCGGCCATTGGATTTCTTTTGCTACGGCGTGGGCCGCTGGCAGCGGGGGCCAATGCCGGTAACACACCTGGCAACGCTGGCGGCTCTGCGGAACTGGGGCCTGCGGGTCAATCCCCTGGCGCGGGAGGTGCGGGGAGTGGAGCAGTGCCTTGCCTACTATGCTGATCTGGCCGCGCAGCGTGCGAAGTTGTCTTACCAGATCGATGGTGTGGTGTACAAGGTCAACGACTACGCCAGTCAGCAAGCGCTGGGTGCTGTTTCCCGTGCACCGCGCTGGGCACTTGCGCATAAGTTTCCGGCGCAGGAGGAAATGACGGTGGTACAGCGAATCGAAGTGCAGGTTGGACGCACTGGTGCTATCACCCCCGTCGCCAGGCTGGAGCCGGTTTTCGTCGGCGGGGTTACTGTGTCCAATGCCACTTTGCACAATAAGGAAGAAATACAGCGCCTCGATGTGCGGCCGGGTGATACTGTCATCGTGCGTCGTGCTGGTGATGTTATCCCCGAAGTGGTATCGGTAGTGCGCGACCGCCGTCGCCGCAACGCCCGGCGCTATCGTTTTCCGAGCCAGTGCCCGGTCTGCGGCTCGGATATCGCTGCGGACGATGACGGCGTCATTCTACGCTGCAGTGGCGGGCTCTATTGCAGCGCCCAAGTCAAGGAGTCGATCAAACACTTCGTCTCACGCCGGGCCATGGATATCGATGGCCTAGGCGCCAAACTGGTCGAGCAACTGGTGGATACCGGTCGGGTGACAACCGCGGCTGATCTTTACCATCTCACCGAGGAGGAGCTGGCGAATCTTGAGCGGATGGGGGACAAGTCTGCCGCCAACCTGATGGTGGCGCTTGAACAAAGCCGAGCAACTACGCTCGGTCGTTTTCTCTACGCCTTGGGTATTCCCCAGGTGGGCGAGGCCACGGCGCAGATATTGGCCGTGCACTTTCGCAGCCTCGAGGCCCTGGCCACGGCAGATGCAACGGCGCTCGAAGCGGTACCGGATGTGGGTCCGGTGGTGGCAGCGGGTATCCAGCGATTCCTGGCACAGGATCACAACCGCGAGGTTATCGAGCGATTGCGCCAGGCCGGTGTGCATTGGCCCAAGGTGCAATCAGCGGTTAGTGGTGACGGACCGTTTGCCGGTACTACAGTCGTTGTAACTGGTACGCTCACCGGGATGAGTCGTGACCAGGCCCGTGATTGGCTAAAAGCGCAGGGCGCCAAAGTTACCGGCAGCGTGTCGGCCAAGACCGACTATGTCATCGTCGGTGAAAATCCAGGCTCAAAACGTGACCAGGCCGAGCAACTGGGGGTGACCGTTCTCAGCGAAGCACAGATGCATGAGCTTGCCGGCAAGTGAGCACCACCTGCTGGCCGCCTGCGGTACTGAAGGGCCGGGGATACCTGCGGTAGAATTCCGGCCCGCCCGACAATCCCCGCCCCAGACAGGAAAGAGCGCGCCGGCAGCGCCGGACGACCAGGTACAGGAATTGCAATGAGTGACACCTTTGGCGCCCGGACATCGCTCGATGTCCACGGCAAACGTTATGAAATCTTTGCGCTGGACGCATTGTCCGATCGGTTTGACCTTGCCCGGTTACCGTACTCGCTGAAGATACTGTTAGAGAACCTGTTGCGCAATGAAGACGGGATTAACGTGTGTGTGCCGGAAATCGAAGCACTGGCCAGTTGGGACGGCACTGCCACTGCTGCCAGCGAGATCGCCTTTACCCCAGCCCGTGTGCTGATGCAGGATTTCACCGGGGTGCCGGCGGTGGTTGACCTGGCAGCCATGCGTGAGGCCATGCGCAGTCTCGGCGGTGAGCCCGAACTTATCAATCCATTGTCGCCGGCCGATCTCGTCATTGACCACTCGGTGATGGTGGATTACTTCGGCAGTGCTGATGCGCTGGAGCGTAATGCCGAACTGGAATATACCCGCAACGGTGAGCGCTACGCGTTTCTGCGCTGGGGTCAGAGTGCTTTCAGTAACTTCCGCGTGGTGCCACCCGCCACCGGTATCGTGCACCAGGTAAACATCGAATACCTCGCCAGCGTTGTGTTCAGCCGTGAGGTGGCGGGTGTTACCCGGGCCTACCCGGATACGGTGGTGGGCACGGATTCCCATACCACTATGGTCAACGGCCTGGGTGTGCTGGGCTGGGGTGTGGGCGGTATAGAGGCTGAAGCCGCCATGCTGGGACAGCCGGTGACGATGCTTATTCCCGAGGTGGTGGGATTCGAACTGACCGGCACTCTGCCTGAGGGGACAACTGCGACCGACCTGGTGCTGAGCGTGGTCGAGATGCTGCGCCACCACGGGGTGGTCGGCAAATTCGTCGAGTTTTTCGGCGGCGGCCTCGATCACCTGTCGCTCGCCGACAAGGCAACTATCGCCAACATGGCACCCGAGTACGGTGCAACCTGCGGTATTTTCCCGATTGACGGCGAAACACTAAAATACCTGCACTTGACGGGGCGTTCGGATGAGGAGGTCGCCCTGGTTGAGGCCTACGCCCGTCGCCAGGGCCTATACCGGGAAGCCACCGCGTCCGCGGCCGCAGCCACCGTCTACAGTGAACGGTTGGCACTGGACCTTGGTCGCGTCACAGCCAGCATCGCCGGCCCCAAGCGCCCCCAGGATCGCATCAGCCTCAGCAACGCCCGTCCCACCATCCAGGCAGCCTGTGCCAGCATGCGCCAAAACGGACCGGGTAGGGTGCAGCCGGTGACGCTTGACGGCCAGCACTTCGAGTTAACTGACCTTGCCGTAGTGATTGCGGCTATCACCAGTTGCACCAACACCTCCAATCCCGGCGTCATCATCGCGGCCGGCCTGCTGGCGCGAAACGCAGTGGCCAAAGGTCTTACCGTTAAACCCTGGGTCAAGACCTCGCTGGCGCCGGGCTCGCAGGTCGTCACCGACTACCTGGGCAATGCCGGACTGCTTGAGGATCTCGAGCGCGTTGGCTTCGGTGTGGTCGGCTACGGCTGCACCACCTGCATCGGCAATTCCGGACCACTGCCCGGGCCGGTTAGCCAGGCGATATACGATGGTGACCTGGTCGCCTGTTCGGTGTTGTCAGGTAACCGTAATTTTGAGGGCCGGGTGCATGCGGATGTCAGGATGAATTTTCTCGCCTCGCCGCCGCTGGTAGTGGCCTATGCGCTCGCCGGTACCACCGACATTGACTTGGCCAGTGAGCCCCTTGGTCACGACAATGACGGTAAACCGGTCACCTTGGGGGATATCTGGCCCAGCCAGGCCGAGGTCAACCAGCTTGTTTCGAGCAGTGTTACTCGCGAGATGTTCCGCAATCGTTATTCAGATGTCTTCCGGGGCAACGAGCGCTGGTCAGGTATTCCGGTGGGTGGCGGCAGTCTGTTCGACTGGGATGCTGAATCTACCTACGTGCGCCGGCCACCGTACTTTACCGGGATGACGCGTAAGCCCCGGGAGATCGGACAGATCACTGGCGCTCGGGCTCTGGCTGTTCTGGGCGACAGCATCACTACCGATCACATCTCGCCGGCAGGCGCGATCAAGGCCGATAGTCCGGCCGGCGAGTATCTGTTGGCGCACGGCGTAGCACGGGCGGATTTCAACTCTTACGGCTCGCGCCGAGGCAATCACGAAGTGATGATGCGCGGTACGTTCGCCAATATCCGCCTGCGTAACGAACTGGCTCCGGGCACCGAGGGTGGTTTTACCACTTTCCAGCCTGGTAATGAGCAGATGACCATATTTGAGGCGGCGACCCGCTACGCTACGACCCAGACCCCGCTGATATTAATCGGTGGCAAGGAATACGGCACCGGCTCCTCGCGTGACTGGGCAGCTAAAGGGCCGGCGCTGCTTGGTGTCCGTGTCGTGCTGGTGGAGAGTTTCGAGCGTATCCACCGTTCGAATCTTGTCGGCATGGGTGTGCTGCCGCTGCAGTTTCAGGCCGGCGACAGCCGCCAGAGCCTTGGCCTGACTGGTACCGAGACCTTTGCTCTGGTCGGTCTTGAGCGTGGGGCCCGTGAACTGCAAGTGCAGGTCAGTTGTGTCAGCGGTGAAGCCAGCGTTTTCACCGCGGTTGTTCGCATAGATACGCCCAAGGAGTGGGACTACTACCTGAATGGCGGCATCCTGCCTTTTGTCATCCGGCAACTGCTGGAGTAGCAAATCTCCTCTGCCGGCGTGGTATGGTATCAACAGCGAAATGTCTGCCACCGGTGGTAAGCGGAAATAGAAATGCAACTGCGGCTTAACCAGAACGGCCAGGTGCCGGTGCTGGCGGACGACGAAAACCCACCTTTTGAAATCGACAACCCGAATGGCAGTTCACGGGCGGTGGTTGTCTGCGACCATGCCCGTAACACGGTGCCGCGGGTGCTGGAAGATCTTGGGGTGGATGCGAGCGTACTTGCCCAGCACGTGGCCTATGATATCGGCTGTGAGGGATTGGCGCGCCGATTAGCACGGCTACTGGATGCGCCGCTGGTGCTGTCGCGGTTCTCGCGGCTGGTGATCGATCTGAATAGACACTTGACCGATCCGACTTCCATCCTTGAGATAAGCGATGGCGTAGTGATCCCGGGCAATCGCTGCCTATCCCGCGAGCAGGCCATGCGCCGGGCAGAAGAGATTTTCGTGCCATACCACAACGCTGTGTCTGCCCAACTTGAGCGCGTGCGAGTTACCCGCGGATTGCCGGTACTGATAACAGTGCACAGTTTTGTTCCGCAGATGAATGGCGTGGACCGACCGTGGCATGTCGGCGTCCTCTGGAATAAGGATGACCGCATCAGTGGGCCACTGCTTGAAAGCCTGACGGCCGAGGCGGATTTATGCGTCGGCGACAATGAGCCGTATAACGCCCATGACCTGGCGGGATACACCATGGAGACCCAGGCAGAGGCTCGTGGCTATCCGCATGCGCTGTTGGAGATTCGCCAGGATCTCATTGCAACGGAGGCAGATGGTTTGCTGTGGGCAGAGCGGCTTGCCAGGCATTTACAGCCGATACTCAGCCACAAAGATTTCTATGAGGTCAACCGCCTGCCGTGACTGCTGAACCGAGTTTTACCATTGGCGTCGAAGAGGAGTACTTGATGGTGGATCAGGCCAGCCACGCCTTGATCCGCCAGGCACCGGACGGCCTGATGGAGGCGCTTACTGCCCGTTTGGGTGACCAGGTCAGCCCCGAGTTTCTGCAGTGCCAGGTCGAGGTCTGCACCCGGGTGTGCGGGCCTGTTTCTGAAGTGCGTGAGGATTTGCTTAGTTTGAGGCAAACGGTGATCGAAGTGATTGCTGAGTTCGGCCTGAGCCTGGTGGCAGCATCTACTCACCCCTACGCCATTGCCAGCGAACTCGAACATACTCATAAGACGCGCTACGACGATCTCGCACAAGACATGCAGCAGGTGGTCAGACGGCTGTTGATCTGCGGCATGCACGTGCACGTCGGAATAGAGGACGACGAGTTACGCGTCGATCTTCTGGGACAGGCTGCTTACGTAATTCCGCATTTGCTGGCACTCAGTACTTCCTCGCCGTTCTGGGAGGGGGAGAACACGGGTCTGCAGTCCTACCGGATTTCGATTTGGGATGAAATGCCCCGGACCGGTCTGCCGGAATCGTTTGACAGTTATGCTGAGTACCAGCGCTATGTAGACGTGTTGGTAAACGCCGGCATCATCGAGGATGCTACCAAGATCTGGTGGGATCTGCGCCCCAGTGAGCGGTTCCCGACCCTGGAAATGCGAGCGCCGGACGTCTGCACATCGATTGACGATGCCATCTGTATTGCTGCGCTGTATCGTTGTTGGCTGAGAATGCTTTACCGGTTGCGCCAGGACAACCAGCGCTGGCGGCGTTATGCCAGTACGCTGGTCGCCGAGAATCGATGGCGGGCCCAGCGCTATGGCAGTGGGGCGTCACTGATCGATTTCGGGCGCGGTGAGTTGGTTGCATACTCCAGTCTGATCGAGGAGATGCTTGAGCTGGTCCGCACAGATGCTGAGCACTTTGGCTGCCTGGCCGAGGTTGAATATGCCCGCGTAATACTGCAGCGGGGTACCAGCGCGCAGCGGCAGCTGGCTGTGTACCAGCAGGCTCTGGCCGGTGGCGCTGACCAGCGCCAAGCCCTGGATGCGGTGCTGGATTGGCTGGTTGCAGAGACTATGCGGATACCGACTTGAGGTCGGCGCCGAGGCAGTCGACCTCGAAGTCATCCAGGGCCTGGAGGTACTCGCGGGTACTTTTGGGCATGGGCACCCGTACGCCCGCCATGTAAGAGATAAGGTCGGCGCCATCGTATAACAGGCGACAGCCACGTTGTAACTGGGCGTGGGCAAGGGCGCTGAGGCCGGTAGGCGGGACTGGCTCGAACTCCTTGATCTGTTCCTTGAGCGTGACAAATTCGGGCCAGTTGACAAAGAAATCCGGATCGCTCTTCATCATCTCGCACTCGATTCGGCCGGCTCGCGCAAAACTCAACACCGTGGCGCCGATGCCGTGGAATGCCGGCATGGAACTGAATACCTCAATGATGCGCCCACTGATATTGTCGATCGCGCCCATGGTCTGCGCGATCTTTACGTAGCGGCTCTCATAGTAACCGGCGATGGAGCGGGTAAATACTTTGAACGGTTCGCCCCAAAGTTCGTCGATGCCTTCGTGTCCGCTGGGGTGGCGAACCTGCTTGCCCAACTCCAGCGCTTCTTCAAAGCAAGCGCTGCACTCACGCATCAGTTCGTTGTCGTGAGTAACGGAAATGCCTTTGCTCTCCAGGTTGACGATGCTGGTAAAAATATCGGTCGCCCGGTTGAACAAGGCTCCGGCGAGCATTGCCGCATTGACTCGCTTGCAGGCCGGGTCGGTTTCGGCCTGGTAGGCACTGCGGGCATCGGCCACC
Source organism: Arenicellales bacterium (assembly GCA_030747115.1). Classification (GTDB taxonomy): domain Bacteria; phylum Pseudomonadota; class Gammaproteobacteria; order Arenicellales; family UBA868; genus UBA12578. Next base: position 2,119 of record JASLLH010000032.1, on the reverse strand, counting down.
TTGTTTCCGGGTGTGTTGATGCCAGGCTCGGTGTGGTGAAAAGTCCTGCGGGTCAGCATTATCAGCAGGTCGCGTTTGGCCGACAAGGTTTCTGGTGGCGGCGCGTAGTAGCGGATCCAGTAGCCGTCATAATAGATATGCGGCCTGCCGTTGATGTCTTTGCGGGAACCGTTCTTGATTTTGGGGCTCATCAGAGGGTACGAAAATCGTCGGTTATGCCAGTGGCGCGGCCACCCGCATGGCGGAGCAGTTGCGCGCGGTTGGCCGGTGCTGGTAAATCGGGGCCGGATTGTACGCTTCCTGTTGCCGCAGGCAAGCCCTGTCGGCCGCCGCCACGGCTCAAGTCGTGGTGCCGCCAGGGCGGCCGCTGGCGGTAGCAGTGACCCGACATTCAAAAAATACCGGATTTTCCTGTTCTTCACTGGCCGCGCTCTGCTGCTGATGGCTGATCACGGTGTCGATTACAACCGCACCAGCTTGCAGCGCTTTTTCTCGGGCGCTTGCGCTGGCCCAGCATTCGGCCTGGGACAGTGCGCTTGCCAGGTCCGCGTGATCTGCTGGCCCGGCGCTACCGTAGACCCGGTAAACCCCCTGGTGGGGCTGGGTGATGGTGATGTGGGTACGCTGTACGATGCTGCCGGCTACGGCGCCGACAGCGTTTGCCACCGCGCCGTGCTCGGGCAGTGCCAAATGGATGCCGAACTTCTCGGCTGCCGCCGGATAATAAAAACGCGCCGCTGCGCCGACCGCGACCAGCGTGCGTTGGCGGTCGAGGTTAAGTGAAAAAATGCCGCTATCGATCCGGCTGGTGCCACTGATCCAGTCAGCGAAGAGCCGTGCCGCCCGCTCCAGTTCCCTGCTGTCCCGTTGTCCTGGGTCGGTCGCCAGGCAGGCCCGGATCAGTGTTTGCATGATCATGGCAATGAGTTTTTCGTGCACCGCCAGGCTCGGGCCAACCGGATCGTGCGATTCAAAATCTCCCCAACCATAGACCTGGCGCATCTGCCGGGCCCAGGTTGTTGCGGCCAGCCGGGCTGCCGCCGTTGACCAATGATCAGTAAGTCCCAGCACGTGCGCAGCATCGGTCGGGGTAAAGCCGCTGTAGATGGCCGTACCGCTACGGACCAGTCGCGCTACTGCCCGGGCCAGTTCCCGGTCTTGGCACGCCAGTTCTTCGAGTTCCACCGGGCCCTTTTCCAGCCGCGTCCAGGCTTCGCTCTCAGCCGGGGTAAAAGCCTGACGCTGACTGTCATCAGCGAACAACTGGACAGCGTAACGGTTACTGCGCGCTGTCACAGCGGCGGCTGCCTGTTGCTGTAGCGATTCCAGGGTCTCGGGCCAGGTGTGGACCAGCAGGCTCATGGGTATGACCCGGCGCGGGCCAATGCCCAGTCCCTGGCCGCCTTGGAAACGGGCCTCACTGTCACCGCCCAGGCCCATTGAGAACACCCTGATCGCCTCGACCATCGGTCGCCATTCGCCGATGATGGTGGCTTCGGCGCTGATCATCGGTTGGCCGTCGGTGATGATGGCAATATCAGTGGTGGTGCCGCCCATGTCGGCGATGATGGCGTTGCCGGTACCGTGCAGGTGGCCCGCACCCACCACACTGGCTGCCGGTCCAGAGAGAACTGTTTCCACCGGGCGCTGCTGGGCTAGTTCGGCGCTTATCAGGGAACCGTCACCCTTGACCATCATCAGCGGGGCGCTGATGTGCCGCTCACCCAGGATGCGTCGGATCGACCGAATCAACTGATCGACAAAGGGAATCAGCGACGCATTGAATGCCACTGTCAACGCCCGGCGCGGTGCATCCAGCGACGAGGACAACTCGTGGCCACAGGTAACAGGCTTGTCAGTCAGCGAATGTACCAATTCTCGCAGGGCAATTTCGTGGGCCGGGTTACGCACCCCGAACAGCCCAGATATACCAAAGGCGGCGACCTGATCGCGACAGCGCAGCACTGTCTGTTCCGCCTGGTACAGGTCCAGCGGTTCGCGCTCACTGCCGCCGGCATCATGACCTCCCGCAAGCAGTACATAACTGCCTCCCCGGACGACGTGGTCGAGTCGGGCACGGTCAGCCTGCTGCGGTGAGTATCCGGTCAGCAGCAGGCAC
>JASLLH010000031.1:0-17191 GCA_030747115.1 Arenicellales bacterium | reverse complement strand
GCGCCGCTGCCGCAGGCCCGGGTCTCGCCCACACCCCGCTCCCACACCCGCAACCGAATCCTGTCGCGGCCGAGCACCTGGGCAAAACCGATATTGGCGCGCTGTGGAAAATCGCCGTGGCACTCGAGTAGCGGCCCCAGACGCTCTACCGGGGCATGATCGACGTCGTCCACCTGCAGCACCGCGTGCGGGTTGCCCATGGAAACGGCCGCGATGCGCACGCTTTCGCCATCCGCCGCCAGCGTGTACTCGGCTGCCTGCTGGGCTGCCCGGAACGGAATGGCAGCCGGGTTAAAGACCGGCTCACCCATGTTGGCCGTCACCTGCCAGTCGTCGGCCACCTGCAGCGCCATCTCGGTGGTAATAGTCTGGACCGTGATCTGCCGCTGGTCGGTGAGACCCTGTTCGATCAGGAAGCGGCCAAAGCAGCGGCCGCCATTACCGCACTGGCCCGACTCACTGCCATCGGCGTTATAGATGCGCATGAAAAAATCCGCACCGCCGCTGGCCGGCTGCGCGACGATTACCTGGTCACAGCCTATGCCGGTGTGGCGATCGGCTATACGCGTGATCAACTGGCTGTCCAGCACCAGGGCACGGCGCACACCATCGAGCATGACGAAGTCATTGCCCAGGGAATGCATCTTGGTAAAAGAGAGCATGTGCGCGATGGTCACAGCCGCCCGGCCGTAGCTGCAAAGTGACGGTCCGATTATAAGTTGCCCGGGCAGGCCCCGGCCTGCCGCGGCAGGGCTGGGCTCAGGAGCTGACCTTGGAGCAGAGGCTCACCCAGTCGAAGCCGGCATCTCCGACCGCCAGGAACCACGGGTTGAGGATGTCGGGCTTGTTATAGGTCAGTTCGTTACCACTGCAGTCGAGAATGATCCCACCAGCTTCGTTGAGTACGCAGTGCGAAGCGCAGGTATCCCACTCGGAGGTTGGGCCCAACCGTGGATAGACGTCGGCGTTCCCCTCAGCGACCAGACAAACCTTGAGCGCACTACCCAGACTGATGGTCTCCACCTCTGCACCGCTGGCCGCCTCAAGGGCTTGCAGGAAAGCCTGCACCGGCGGCCCCGAATGGGAACGGCTGGCGACCATGCGCGCCGCGCCGCCGGCATAAGGCCGGACACTGATTCGCTGCGGCACCTGGGTATCGACGGTGCGCCAGGCACCTTCGCCGAGCGCCGCGAAATACGTGGTACACCTGACCGGTGTGTACACCACGCCGAGCACTGGCTGACCGTTGTCGATCAAGCCGATGTTCACAGTGAACTCACCGTTGCGCTTGATGAACTCCTTGGTGCCATCGAGCGGGTCCACCACCCACAGGTGCGGCCAGCCCAGCCGGTCCTCGTCACTAACGTCCCTGGATTCCTCCGACAGCACCGGGATGTCGGGGGTGAGCGCATGCAAGCGCTCGGCGATGAGATCGTGGGCCCGATGATCGGCAGTGGTCACCGGCGAGCCGTCAGCCTTCTCGATGATCTCGTATTCCCTGTCGTACACTTCGAGGATGAGGTCCCCGGCTGCCGCCGCAATCGCAGCTACCTGGTCGACCAGGCGAGTGTCGCTCATGCGTGCGCCTCTAATGCTTCCCGGGCCAGGTAGGTCGCGAGCAGGCTGCGCGCATCGCAGAAATCCTCCCGCGCCCGCAGCTGCCCGAGTTCAGCCAGCGGCCAGTGCACGGCCTGCAGCGGTTCCGGCTCGTCACCGGGTAGCGGTGCCCGAAAAAGGTCCTGCGCCAGAAAGATGCTGCTGCAGTAATTTGAATAAGCGGGGGTCAGCGCCACGTTGGCGAGCAGTTTCATACGAGCCGCGTCAAAGCCGGTTTCCTCGCGCAGTTCGCGGTGGGCGGCTGCAGCCGCGCTTTCACCGGCATCGATCCGGCCCTTGACGAAACCCAGTTCATAGCGCTCCAACCCCACAGCGTACTCACGCACCAGCAGCAGGTTGTCGGCATCCACCAACGGCACCACCAGCACAGCGCCCGTGCCCCGACCCACCAGGCGCTCGAAGTTGGCCTGCTGCCCGTTGGCAAAACGCAGGTCCACTGCCTCGATATGAAACAGGCGACTCCGGGCCACCAGCGTGGTCTTGAGGATTTGCGGCAACTTGTTCATGGGCTGGTGGGCACGGCAACCGGCCCGGGCAGGCGGGATACGGGCGCCGGAGAATAACCCAGCGGGCCACAAAAACACAGCCTTCCTAGGTGGCCACAGCAGCGCGGTTACAATCTTTCCGGCACACAGCGCCCGCATGACATTGGCGCAGCCCTTTTCACCGCTGGCGTCGATAATGATCGGCCGGAACGAAATCGACTCGGTATTCCTAGACTTTGACGGCGCTGTGCCCGACCCGCGTCCGGATAAAAACTATGCCCAAGACCGCAGACCTATACGACCAGCACGCCGCGTCATTGCAGATCAGTGAGCCTTTGTTCAGGGATTTTGGCGGTCACAGTGATTTTTCCGGCACCATTGCTACCGCCAAGGTGTTCGAGGACAACTCCCTGGTGCGCGCAACCCTTGAGCAGACTGGCGCCGGCCGCGTGCTGGTTGTAGACGGCGGTGGCTCGCTGCGCTGCGCCCTGGTCGGCGATATTCTCGCGGCACTGGCCGTCAGCAATGGCTGGTCCGGTATTGTGGTCTACGGCTGCATCCGTGACGCGGCCGAGATAGCAACCCTGCCGATCGGGCTCAAAGCGCTGAATACCTGCCCGGCCAAGAGCGTCAAGCGCGGCAGGGGCCAACTGGAGGTGGCCGTGCGTTTTGCCGGCATCGACTTCCAACCCGGCCATTACTTGTACGCCGACCTCGATGGCATCGCGGTGGCACCAGCCCGGCTTGACTGAGCAGCAGGCGAAATGGACCCAGCCAGCACCATTTTCTGCGCCCGGCTCTCGAACAGCAGCACCCCGGACAGCGAGCAGCAGACCGTGTTGGCGGCCTTTGATGCTCTCGGTCGGGAACTCAACAGCCTACACCCGGCGCGCCGGCGTACTCTCGGGCGCCGCTTGAGCGGCTGGACTCGCAAGCTGGGGCGTCAGCGGCGCTACGGGCCACGCGGCATCTACCTGTGGGGTGGTGTAGGTCGGGGCAAAACCCTGATCATGGACGCATTCGCCGACAGCCTGCCTGCCTCTTGCAACCGCCGGGTGCACTTCCACCGCTTCATGCTGGAGATCCACGGTGCGCTCAGGCAGCGCCGTGACCAGCGCGACCCACTGGCGCAGATCGGCCGGGAGCTTGCCGCCAAAGCCCGGGTGCTATGTTTCGACGAGTTCTACGTCGCCGATATCGGTGATGCCATGATTCTCTCGGGACTGTTGCAGGCCTTACTGGAAAACCAGGTGACACTGGTGATCACCTCGAATACCAAGCCCGATGACCTCTATCGCAACGGCCTGCAGCGCGATCGTTTTTTGCCCGCTATCGAACTGCTGAACCGGCATACCCGCCCCTTGCATATGGGTGGTAGCCGCGACTACCGGTTGGAAGCCCTCGACCAGGCAGACGTCTACCATGTGCCAGACAACGATAAAGCACAAGAGCGCCTACGCCAGATCTTCCAGCGCCTTGCGTCCGGCGCCCAGCCACACCCCAGCACCAGCACCATTAATGACCGGCCACTCGCGACCCTGGCCGCAGCGGACGGGGTAATGTGGTTCAATTTCGACGTACTCTGTGCCGGCCCCCGCTCCAAGGCCGACTATGTCGAACTGTCGCGCCTGTGCCACACGCTGCTGATCTCTGGTATTCCGCGCCTCGGTGCCGAGCGCGACGACGCGGCACGGCGCTTTGTCGAACTGGTGGACGAGATCTACGACCGGCGGGTGAACGTGGTTGCCTCGGCGGCCGACCAGCCTGAGGCGCTCTACTCCGGCGAGCGCCTCGCCCGGGGCTTTCGGCGCACTGCCAGCCGGCTGCGCGAATTCCAGTCGAGCGGCTACATCGCCAGTGCCCACCGCCCCTGAGGCCGGACCCTTGGCATACCAGCGCCGGATAACGTGCATGCTGGGCTCAAATTGGGGGTAAACACACCCCGGCCCTGCCAATGCCACCGTCGACCAACCGCTACGCCGGTAACTCCGGGCTGGCGGTGGCAGCGCTGCTCAATACATCTCCTGGGGATCGACGTCGATGGACCAGCGCACCCGGCGACCAGCAGGCAGGCCTTCGAGCGCGGCCAGCCAGCAGTCCAGAAAACGGTGCAGCGGCGCCTCGGTGGCGGCGCTCGCCAGCAGTTGAGCGCGGTAACGACCGGCGCGACGCTCCATGAGCGAGGGCACCGGGTCCATCAATTGCACGCTGGGCAGCTGCTCGCGGACCAGCAGACGCTGGCCAAGCCGGGCCGCCGTGCGCAAAAATTGCAGGGGGGCAGCGGCTACGGGCGACTGGGCCCGCAGCAGTGCAAAACGAGCAAAGGGCGGATAGCCGGCCGCCTGCCGCTCGGCCAGAGCGGCCTTGGCAAAACCGCTAAAGTCATGGCGCGCAAGGCGGGTGTAGGCTGGATTGCCCGGGTGCCTGGTCTGTACCAGCACTTCACCGGGTGTATCTGCCCGGCCCGCCCGGCCGGCGACCTGAGTCAACTGTTGAAACAAGCGCTCAGGTCCCCGAAAATCCATGCTGTACAGACCCTGGTCGGTACTTAAGACGCAAACCAGGGTCACGGCGGCAAAGTCGTGGCCTTTGGACAGCAGTTGAGTCCCCACCAGGATGTCGGCCGCACCGCTACGGATCGTGCTGAGTGCGGCCTCCAGCCGGGCAGGATGCCTGATGGTGTCGCTGTCCAGGCGCAGTATGCGCGCCGCCGGAAACACTCGGGCGAGTGTCTCTTCGATCCGCTGCGTGCCCACACCAATGCCGTAGAGGCGCTCAGCCGAACACTGTGGGCAACGCACAGGAGCGGCTGCGGTCGCGCCGCAGTGGTGGCAAACCAGCTTGTGGCTGCGGCGGTGCAACGTCAGCCGGGCATCACAACGCCGGCACTGCCCCTGCCAGCCACAGTCGCTGCAGGCTACCAGTGGGGCGAAACCGCGGCGATTGACATAGACAATACTCTGCTCGCCGCGATCCAGCCGCACTTTGATGGCCGCAATCACCGGTGCGGTCAGTCCATCGTTGACCGCGAGGTCAGCAAGATTCAGCAACCGTACCGTCGGCAGACGGGCCGCCCCCGGCCGTGTCGGCAACGCCAGGTGCCGATAGCGGCCGTCTCGGGCATTGGCCATGGTCTCCAGGGACGGCGTCGCCGAGCCGAGGATCACCGGGATTCCGGCCAGTTGGGCTCTTTTGACCATGACGTCGCGAGCGTTGTAGCGAAAACCTTCCTGCTGCTTGTAAGAAGGGTCGTGCTCCTCGTCAACGATGAAAAGCCCGGGGTCGGCGAGCGGCGTAAAAACGGCCGAGCGAGTACCCAGCACTACGGCCGCATCCCCCTCGCGGGCCGCCCACCAGGCCCGGTGGCGCTGTGCCACCGGCAACCCGGAGTGAATAACAGCGAGTGGCGCAGCCAGCGCCTCGCGAAACCTCTGGACCAGTTGCGGAGTAAGCGCTATCTCCGGCACCAATACCAGGGCCTGGCGTCCGGCCGCCAGCGTAGCAGCCGCCGCGCGCAGGTAAACGTCCGTCTTGCCCGAGCCGGTCACGCCGTGCAACAAGAAAGGCGCATACCCCGCCAGCGCACCGATTACTCCCTGGCAGGCCCGTTGCTGGGCCACGGTCAGATGAACAGTGCGGCCGCGAACACCGGTCGGCAGAACTGCCGGCCGTACAAATGGCGCAATCCACCCTTGCTCATGCAAGCGGGCCAGCACTGGGGTCAGCCGGCCGGACAGTATCTTGATCGCTTCTTCGGCCAGTCCCTCGTCGCCAGCAGTGGCCAGCGCCGCCAGTACCTGGTGTTGCAGCACGTAGCGTGCGGGCAACTCTGCCCGAACACGCTCGCCGTCAGCGCAAATCCGCCAATGCCGCGACAGCACCGGCGCCAACGGCTGCCGTTGCCGCAGTGCCACTGGCAGTGCGGCTTGCAACACTTCGCCAACCGGATGATGGTAGTAGTGCGCGGTCCATAACAGTAGTTTAAGTAGCGGTGAGGCAAAAACCGGTTGCTCATCGAGCACCGCAGTGAGTTTGCGTAAACGGTTCACTGGAACCTCACTGGAATCGCCCACGCTGCAGACAATGCCGATAACACTGCGGCGCTGCAGTGGCACGATGACACGTACACCTACTCGCGGTATAAGTTCATCGTCAGCGCAGCGGTAGTCAAAAAGTCGGCGTGCCGGTAACGGCAGAGCAACTTGTACAACCTTCGCAGGTGATGCAGTGTGCGCGATCATGCCGGTCGGCGACAGGTCGAGTTACCATGCAGAGTTTCTGTCATCTCGCAGTAATCGGCGATAAATAATTGAGTGTCTTTATGGTTTCGCTGTTGCCCACAGGAGCTGTGGATAACTCTGTGCATAAAGATCGCACAGAGCAACCGTGTGGGCCAGAGCAATAGCGATTGGATAAATTGCCTATTTTTTACGCAGGTACTAAGCGACTGATTTTCAACGCCTTGCAGGCCTGATTCGCAGCAGAGACCGCCACAGGGTACGTGAGCGACCCGCGAACGCCAAGCAGCCAGCCAGTGTGCATAACGGGCACCCATCAGCTGTAGTTTAGGACTCACTTATCATCGTTGCCGATCAAGCGTTTAGGTAAAAGAGTTAAGTGTGCGTGCCAATGCATTGCACCAGAGTAAAGCAGTTTATGATGGCAAACAGGTATAGATTACCGGAAAAAAAATGAGTTATTGGGAAAGTATTTTTTCCGACATCGGTCGGGTAACGGGTAAAGTTTTTTCGCCCTACCATGTTACAAGAGCGAGCGGCGGTTGTATCCACGACAGCCACATTATCGATGACGGCGAGCGGGCATTTTTTGTCAAGATCCATCCTGGTAACGACGATGACCTGTTCCAGGCCGAGGCCGAGGGGCTGGAGGCAATCCGTTCAGCTAATGCTATCCGCGTGCCGCGGGTAATCACCGTGGGCGCGACTGCGCAATTATCTTATCTGGTACTTGAACGACTGAACCTGAGATCGGCTACGGTACGCTCGGCTGCGCACCTGGGAGAATTGTTGGCGTGCCAACATCGGGTAAGCGCGTCAAGTTTCGGCTGGCACCGTGACAACCATATCGGCGCGACGCCGCAGCCCAACAGCAATTGCCGGGAGTGGTCCTCGTTCTGGCGCAGGTACCGTCTTGGCCACCAGTTATCGCTGGCTCAGCGTAATGGTGCGAGTCGCAATCTGTTGGACCTGGGTGAGCAACTGCTGGAGCGCCTGGATGGCTTTTTTGCCGGCTACCGACCGGCAGTGTCGCTGCTGCACGGCGACCTGTGGGGTGGTAACTGGGCAGTGACGAGCGACGGGCAGCCGGTGGTGTTCGATCCAGCAGTTTATTTCGGCGATCGTGAGGCCGACCTCGCCATGACCGAGCTTTTTGGTGGTTTCCCTGCCGACTTTTACGCCGCCTACCGGCAAGCGTGGCCGCTAGAGACGGGCTATCCCGCGCGCCGCGCGCTCTACAACCTCTACCATGTGCTCAATCACCTGAACCTCTTTGGCGGCGGCTACCAGGCACAGGCCGAACGCATGCTGGGGGAACTGCTGGCGCAGACCCGCTGAGGGACGATCCTCAGTCGGGCCGGCGGCGGCTGATCAACTCGCCAAAACTGACGTATTCGCTGGCGCCCAGACGCCCCAAAGGGTCAATGCGATCAGCGTGAATCTTGCGCCGGCCTTTGGCGTCCTCGCCCACCACTGCATCATCGAGGTACACGCCGTGGACCCGGCCGAAGATCAACGACTGGGGATCATCGCCGACATCCTGGATGTCATACAGCGAACAGGCAAAAGCGACCCGGGCAACGGCCAGCCGGGGCAGCCGTGAGCCTTCGAATGGCACCGTCTCAAGGCCCAGTTGCTCGATCTCGGATACGCCCGGGGGCAGGGTCGCCGAGGACTGGTTCATGTCGTCGAGGTGCTCCAAACTGACGATATGCGCCACGAAATCCTTGCGCTCGCGGATATTGTCGCGGGTATCCTTGGGCGAGCCATCGGGTTTCAAGCCGGTCGAGATCAGCACCAGCGGCGGGTTGCTGGCTACCGCATTGAAATAGGAGAACGGCGCCAGGTTATAGCTGGCGTTGGCGTTTTCGGACAGCACCCAGGCGATCGGTCGTGGGATCACCGTCTGGGTCATAGTGAAGTAGACCTGCTGGGGCTTCAACTCTTCGAAATTGATGTACATGCGGCTCTCCTTATGCCAAAACCCGGCCTTGGGGGTCCACGCTTGATTCCCCAGGGCCGGTTCAGACGATCTTCTGCAGTTCGTACTCGAGGATGCCCTCGGCCCCGTGTTCGCGCAACCGGGGGATCAGGTCGCGCACGCCACGGCGGTCTGCCACCGTTTCCAGCGCCACCCAGCCCTCGTCCGATAGCGCACTGACCGTCGGCGAATTCAGGCTGGGCAACAATTCGAGGATGCCCTCGAGCTTATCCTTTGGCGCATTCATCTTAAGCGCTACCTTATGGTGGGCAGCCAGAGATGCCTGCAGCAGCAGCGCGATGTGCTCGATCTTGCGCCGCTTCCAGGGGTCGTGCATAGCCGCGGGATTCGCGATCAGGCGGGTGTGGGTGTGCAACAGGTCGCAGACGATGCGCAGGCCATGGGCGCGAATGGTGCTGCCGGTCTCGGTGATCTCGACCACTGCGTCGACCAGTCCCTCCACCGCCTTGGCCTCGGTCGTACCCCACGAGAACTCGACCTCGCAACTGATGTTGCGCTCGGCCAGGTACGAGCGGGTGAAATTGACCAGTTCGGTCGCCAAACGCTTGCCTTCGAGGTCCTCGATGCACTGGATCGGCGAGTCTCGTGGCACCACCAGCACCCAACGGCAGGGTTGGTCAGAACTCTTGGAGTACACCAGGTCGCAGACCTCCTCGACCTCGGCCCCGGTCTCAAGAATCCAGTCGAGGCCAGTCAGACCCAGGTCCAGCGTGCCATTCGCCACGTAAGTGGCCATCTCCTGCGACCGGACCAAGGCACAGTAGATCTCGGGATCATCGATGCTGGGGAAGTAGTTGCGCGAATGCGAGCGGATGTCCCAGCCCGCCTGCCGAAACAGTGCAATAGTCGCCTCTTCCAGGCTGCCCTTAGGCACACCGAGTTTGAGTTGGTTCATGGGCGGGTGTCTGCTGAGGTCAACGGCCGCCAGAGGGGCAAGGGCGGCGGATTATCGCACAAACACCAATCTGTCCGGCCTGCGGGCCGTATCTGCGTGCCAGCAGTTGTTGCCGGCGTCAGCCGCGCAGGTCCCGCACCAGCGGCAGGATCGTCTGCTCGAGCGCCTGCCGGTCGATCGGCCCAATGTGCTTGTAGCGGATGACGCCCTCACGGTCGATGACGAAGGTTTCGGGTACCCCGTATACCCCCCAGTCGATGCCAACCTCGCCGGCGGCATCCACTGCGATCGCTCCGTAGGGGTTGCCCAGCCGCTCCAGCCATTGGCGCGCGTCGGCCGGGGCATCCTTGTAGTTGAGTCCAACGATGGCTACCGCATCCGCTGCCGCCAGTTCGTTCAACAACGGATGTTCGGAGCGGCAGGCCAGGCACCACGAGGCCCAAACATTGAGTAGCCAGACCCGCCCGTGCATGGCCCCGGTGCCGATGTGCTCGCCGGCGGCCAGCAGCCGGGGCAATTCGAAGGCCGGGGCAGATTTGCCGATAAAGGGCGAGGGCACCTCACGCGGATTCAGTTTGAGTCCCAACGCGAGGAAAACCGCAATTACGGCGAAGACACCCAGCGGGATCAGGTAACGCAACGTTTTCAACGCCGGTACTCCATTAGATGCGCCGACACCGTGGCTGACCGCCACCGTGCCCCGAGAGCCGCGTCAACAACAACGACCAGGCCACACTAACTGCCCTGGCAGGCCGGAATCTTCTCCACCATCAGCGACCTCGGCGTATTGTGTACCGGCGGCGCCCCGAAATCACCACCACCCCGGGCAAAGTAGTGCAACCGCCCAGCGTAGGCCCGCTGCTCAGTTGGCCGCGGCGGCATTGGCAAGCACAATCAACTTTTTGGCGGGAACATAGCCTGGGATCGTCTCGCCATCCTGCAGCACGATGGTCGGCGTGCCCCGCACGCCCACCAATTCGGCGGCCTCCATGTGCCGGTCGATCGAAGTCTCACAGGTCTTTGGCTCCACCGCGCGGCCGGACTTGGCGTCGGTCATGGCCTGCTGCTGATCATCCGCACACCACACCGAAACCAGCGTGTCGTACGACGGGGATTGCACACCGGCCCGGGGATAAGCCAGGTATCGCACCTTGACCCCACCGGCGAGAAGTTGGCCGATCTCCTGGTGCAGTTTCACGCAGTAGCCGCAACTGGTGTCGGTAAACACCGTGATGGTGCTTTGTATCTGTGGCGGGGCAAATACCACCATGTCTTCCTCTGCCAGGTCGTCGATGACCTGCCGGCGACCGTGCTTGCGTGCATCCTCGGTCAGGTTGCGGCTGCTCTGTAGATCGATCAGGTCGCCGTGGAGCAGATATTTTCCATCCTCGGACAGGTACACCACCTGTGGGCCGAAGGTCACCTGGTACATGCCCGGCATCGGGGTTGCGTTCACTCGGTCGGGCAGCGTACCTGGAATCAGATCGGCAGCAGCAGTGCGCACGGCCGCCGGTACCTCCTCGGCGGCGGCCGGTGCCCCGCACAGCATCAAGACAACCAGCAGCATGCTGGCTCGTTTCATTACACCATCTCCATAGGGGTCCGGGCCACTGGGGGTACCGGGTAATACAGTCATTTTACCGCAGCGCACAACTGCCGCAGACCACTGCTGCGGGCGACACCCTGGGGGCGCGGCCCAGCCACGGTGCGAGGGGCGAAGAAGCCGGCAACTCAGCCGTCGGCTTGGGTGCCGGTGATGATGTAACCGCCCGATTTCTCGTCGTGCTGCAGGTGTAGCAATCCACGTGTCGCAGCCTCTTCAAGCAACGTGCCGAAAGACTGGAAACCGTGATAACGCTCGCTGAAGCCGGGGTGGCGGCGCTTCAGGGTCTGTTTGACCATTGAGCCCCACACCTTATCGGTATCGCCGCGCTCCTCGAACAGGTCTTCGAGAGTCTCCATCACCATGTCGATCGCGTCCTGGCAGCGTTTATCGTCCTCACTCATACCCGCTTTTTTCTTGCCGGCACGGGTCCTGGCCTTCTTCTTGCGGGTGGCGCGCTTGGGGCGCACCAGGTCATCATAGAAGATGAACTCGTCGCAGTTGGCAGTCAGCAGGTCCGAGGTCGAATTCTTGACGCCAACCCCGATCACGTACTTGTTGTTCTCGCGCAACTTACTGACCAGCGGCGAGAAGTCGGAATCGCCGCTCAGAACCACGAAGCAATCGACGTGAGCCTTGGTGTAACAGAGGTCCAGCGCATCCACGACCATGCGGATATCGGCCGAGTTCTTGCCCGACTGGCGCACGTGCGGAATCTCGATCAACTCAAAAGCTGCTTCGTGCATGGCGCCCTTGAAACCCTGGTAGCGATCCCAGTCGGCATAGGCCTTCTTGACCACGATGTTGCCCTTGAGCAGCAGTCGCTCGAGCACCGCCCGCATGTCGAACTTCTGGTCGGTGAAATCACGAACACCTAGGGCGATGTTCTCGAAGTCGCAAAAAAGCGCCATATTCTGTGTGTTGTTGTCTGTGCTCATGGTTTCGTGCCGTGAGGGGAGTGATGGGAATTGCCTGGCGGGCATCGTGTCTGGCGCTGCCATAGGGGCGAGTGTAACGGCACTCCCCCGGCCCAGCCAGCGCTTTCACCGTGCCGCTGTCGGCCGAAGCAGACGAGCCCGGTAGCGCAACTGGCCGCTTGCCAGCGGCTGGGCAAGCGCGGGTGTTGCACCAAGGTGCGAGCGCAGGTCGGCACTTTGTACCGGCTCGGGCAGCAAAGCCGCCACCACATTGTCCACGGCCGGGCATTGCAGGCTGAAAGCACTACCAAAACGCTGGCCAGTACCGACCGCCTGCGCCACTGCGGAGGCCCTCAGTTCTACCCAATCGGCGAAGTTAACGCTGACGATACCGGCAGGTGACAAGCAGCGCTGCAGGCGGGCCAGCCACTTACGGCTAAAACGGGTAGCTCTTTGTGGTATTCCGCCACCGCCGGTGAAAAGATCATCGACAATAAGATCAAACCCCGGGCCGCGGTAGCGGGCGACAAACTCGCACGCGTCACCCACGTGCACGGTGGCCATTTTCTTGGTCACCCCGAAATGCTGACGCGCCACCCAAACGTGCAGTGGGTCTTGCTCCACTGCCGTGATCTGTGCCGAATCAAACAGCGCATTCAACTGGCGCACTGCCGTGCCGGCACCCATCCCCAGCAACAGTACCCGGCCAGGGGCTGGGCTGGAACGAAAAAACAGCGGCAACCACAACAAGTCCCAGACGCTGCCAGTCACAACTCGGCGCGGGTTGAACTGGCTGTGCAGCACTCCGTCGGTATAGAGCCGCAGGCTGGCACCGGCACCACGCACCTGGTACAAATGGCCGTTTTCACGATGACTCCAAATTATTGCCATGGGTTGTTCCTGCAATTGCGCGGCGAGCAGTTGCCGTCATGCGCGGCCGGCATCTCTGTCAGCCGAGTGTAGCGTGTACTCACCAGGCGCTTGTTCTGCACTGCTGTTGGGTTACACTCGATTTGCACTTGGTGGCACACGGGGCGCACTGTCCCCAGGAGCGGTGCAGGCAAATCATGGAGCAAGATCTATTTTCTCTCGCTGGCCGCGTAGCCCTGGTGACTGGCGCCTCCGCTGGCCTCGGCCAACGCTTCGCCACTGCCCTGGTTGGCGCCGGTGCGCGGGTTGTATTGGCCGCTCGTCGGACCGACCGCCTCGGTGCAATAGCCCAAGACATCGCCAGTAGTGGTGGCGAAGCACTTGCTATCAACATGGATGTTACCGACGAGGCGTCCGTAGCGGAGGCCTTCGATACGGCCCAAACTACTTTCGGTTGTGTTGACGTACTGGTCAATAACGCCGGGGTAGCTACTGGATACAACGCACTGGAGATCGATACCGGTGAATGGGATCGAGTGCTTGACACCAACCTCAAAGGGGCGTGGCTGGTGGCAAAGCAGGGCGGCCAACGCATGGTAGACGCTGGCGTGCCCGGAAGCATTATCAACATTGCCTCGCTTCTGGGGTTGCGCGTTGCCAAGGGCGTGGCGCCCTACGCCATCTCCAAGGCTGGCGTTATCCAGATGACCCGAGTGCTCGCCCTGGAGTGGGCCCGCTTCGGGATCCGGGTTAACGCCATCGCCCCCGGCTGGTTCATGACCGACATGAATCGGAGCTTCCTGAAAACCGAGGCCGGTGCACGAATGGTCCAACAAGTACCTCAACGCCGCGTTGCTGAGCCCCACGAACTCGACGGTCCGCTGCTGCTGCTGGCGTCTGGCGCCTCATCCTACATGACGGGCAGTGTGATCACCGTGGACGGTGGCCACCTGAACTCCTCCCTCTAGAGGCATTAAGCCGCAGCCCCGCTTGAACAGGTTGCGGGTGAGTGCCGGTCACCTCGATCAACTGGATTCCGCGATAGAGCGGCTGCTGGCGGCTCAATCGGGGGCTGCCGGACCAAGGCACCGGGTCAGTGCCTGTAAATCCAGAAAATAGCGGCAAATCTCGGTCTCCCCGGCTATCAGCAGCGGCACCTTATCGCCCATTGCCTCAGCCCAGTCGGGACGGGCGTCTACGTCCAAGGTCACCCAATCAAAGACGTATTCCAGCTGGAGTTCGTGCAACTGCTGCACCATGTCCTCGCACAGGTGGCAGTCCTGGCGTACGTACAGTTTCAGGCGCGGTGGATTCATGGCTTGTGCTCACTGGGTAGTGCAGAAAACTGCGCTTGCGTGTATTTTAGAATGCCGTACTTTGATCTACTCGCCCTCTATCACCCATGCCTCTATCACTCTGGCTGTCGATGTCGGCTATTTGCATTATCGGTGCCATGTCGCCGGGCCCGAGCCTGGCCGTGGTGGTCCAAAACACACTGGTAGGAGGTCGCGCTCAAGGCTTGCTCACCGCGGTAAGCCATGGTGCTGGCATTTTTATCTGGGCGCTACTAACGGCTGGCGGCATCGCGTTGCTCATCACCCGTCACCCGGCATTATTCGATGGCATGCGCTTTGGCGGCGCGCTGTTACTTGTCTACCTGGGTGTACGCAGCCTGCGCAGCGCCTCACAGGCAACCGAGGCGCTGGCCAGCACAGCAACCAGCCACCTCAGCGGCAGCTCAGCGCGCGATGGTTTTCTCATTGCGATTACCAATCCGAAGATCGCGCTATTCTTCCTTGCCCTTTTCAGCCAGTTCGTCCGCGCCGAAGCGGGGCTCACCGAAAAACTCATTATGGCAACCACCGCCGGCATAATCGATGCGCTGTGGTATGCGCTGGTGGCGCTGGTGTTGTCGCATTTGGCCATTCTCGAGCGCCTGCGGCGGCGGGCGGCACTGCTCGATCGCATTTTTGGCGTGATCCTGCTCGCCCTGGCAGTCCGGGTGGCGCTGTGAGCCGCCGGGCGATGGCCGACCTTGCTTTGTTGCGGTGCATTAAACCGGAAACGCTGTCTGACCATTATCTGTCTGAAAAGACAGTATTTATTTGATAATTTTTTCTTTTAAAGTGACCGGTAGTTGACAAATCTAATTGTGCGTTGCACCATAACGGCCATCTTAATTGCATAACTGGCAAGTCTGTGGCGTGTTCGCAGAACACGGGCCGATCAACTGTTGCTCAGGGGTAAGCCATGCAGATCAAAGGGAAAGTCGGCGTCGTCACGGGTGCGGCCAGTGGCATTGGCCGCTCTACCGCACTAGAACTCACTAAACGGGGTATTAAAGGTATTGCGCTGGTCGACCTCGACACCGCGGTGCAAGATCTGGCCCACGAAATCAATGCCCAAAAAGGCGAAGAAATCGCAGTAGCTTTTACCGGTGATGTCATCGATGAGAATTTTCGCACCGAAGTTTTCGATTCGATCAACCAGAGCCATGGGGTCGTGCGCTTCGTCGTGCCAGCGGCCGGCATTTTCCGCGACCGTCTGGCGGTGAAAATTGACCAGCAAACCGGTGGCTCGGACATCTACCCGGTTGAAGTTTTCCGCCAAGTGCTGGAAGTCAACCTGATCCACCCGGTCTACTGGGCGATGGAGATGATCGCCCGGATTGCGGCCGACCGCCGGCGAAAGGGCCTGAAAAAATGGCAGGCGCAGGAAAAGTTACAAGGTACGGTTATCTTTATCGGCTCCGTCTCATCCCAAGGCAATCGCGGCCAGGTGTCCTACGCCACCACCAAGGCCGGGCTCGAAGGCGCAGCCTCGACGCTGATGAAAGAAGCCATGTTCCATGGGGTACGCACCGGGGTCATTCATCCCGGCTTCGTCGATACCCCGCTGCTACAAGGCATGCCACAGGGCTACGTTGAGAAGCACATCCTGCCCGATACACAGTTGGGACGGCTCATCCGGCCAGAAGAAATTGCTGATGCCATTTGCTTCATGATTCGCAATTCTGCGGTCAGCGGACAACTTTGGGCTGACGCGGGCTGGCACCCGGCCGCGGCTTGATTCTAAGCCGCCACAAAAAAATCCTGCAGTCCGCGAGGCTTTAGGCCGTGTCACTCAAGCCGGCCGGGGCCGGCTTGAGTGACACGGCCGCAACGCTTTATTATCGCGACCGCACCCCCAGCCGTCGTCCTGGTCTGCTCTGACCGCTATCAAAGGCTCGCTACTCAATGAACAACCAACTCCTCGACCCCGTGTGGGTCGGCAAGACCTTTGACGATTTCCTTTTCCGGCCGCAAAAAGGCGCCTCCTCCAGCCGCGCGGGCATATCCTTAAGTTCGCGGCTTAGCGCCAGCGTCGGCCTGGAGCTGCCCATTGTGTCGTCCAATATGGACAGCGTCACCGGCCGCGACATGGCCAAGACCATGGCGCTGGAAGGGGGTCTGGGCGTAGTCCACCGCGGTCAACCGATCAGCCGCCAGGCCGAGACCGTGGCGCGGGTCAAGCGCAGCCACAGCGCCGTCATCGAGCACCCCCTGTGCTTGCCGGCGCAGGCGACCATCGGTGAAGCCCGAGCCTTTGCTCAGCGCCACAGCATCAACGGCATCCTGATCGAAACCGCACCAGCCAGCGGCGTGCTCGCCGGCGTGCTGACCCGGCGCGACATCCCCTGGCAGCAAAGCGCCGACGCCCAAGGGGTGGCCCAGTTCATGACGCCCTTTGACCGGTTGAAGACCGGCGCCCCGGACATCGCCACTGACGAAGCTGAGCGCATCATGTTCGACGGCCGCATCGAGCGACTGCCACTGATCGACGGGCAAAGACGCATCCACGGCCTGATCACCCGCAAGGATGTGCGTTTCCTGCGTGAGCGCCCTTTTGCCAGCAAGGATGCCAAGGGCCGCTTGCTGGCGGCTGCCGCGATCGGCTGCACGGGGGACTACCTCGAGCGCGCCGAAGAACTGGTTCAAGTTGGCGCCGACTGCCTGTTTATCGACATTGCCCATGGTCACTCACAGGTGATGGAAAAGGCGATCCCGATCGTACGTCAGCGGTTTGCAGAGGTGCCGCTGGTGGGCGGCAACGTGGCCACTGCGGCAGGTGCTATTTTCATGCGTGATGTGGGCGTCGACGCGGTCAAAGTAGGGGTCGGCCCGGGGCGTGGCTGTCGCACCCGGCTCGAGACTGCGGCAGGTGTGCCGCAGTTACAGGCGGTGCGCGAGGCCTGGTGTGCGGTCGGCGGCGACATCACCATCATGGCTGATGGCGGCGTGCGCTACGACAAGGACATATTTCTCGCACTTATCTGTGGGGCCGACACAGTGATGCTCGGTAGCGCCCTGTCGGGTACCGATGAGGCCCCCGGCCGGGTGATCGAAGATCCAGCCAGTCACAGCAAGAAGAAGATCTACCGCGGCATGACCTCACCCGAGGCAGTGCTGGAATCACTCTACGACAGCGACGATGGCGAGGCGATCGACGCGGCACTTGCGACCCCGCCCGAAGGTCAGGAAATCCAGGTTCCCTACCGCGGCAGTGTGATCGACATACTCAACCG
>JASLLH010000030.1:0-17528 GCA_030747115.1 Arenicellales bacterium | reverse complement strand
TGCATTATGTTGCGAAAGCCCGCATTCACGGCCCCCACGGCCCATCCCTCGGCGCCATTGAAGTCGATCTCGGCCGAGGCCATCGACCAGGTGCCGAGTTTGTCCTTCAGCCGGCGCAGCTGGAAATGGTTGATCGAGCCATCTTCGAGCCGACGAGGAACGAGAAACAGACCCAGGCCATCAGTACCACCCGCGGCCCCGGGTACGCGCGCGGTCAGCAGCATCAATTCGGCGGTCGCGTTCGAGCAGAACCATTTCTCGCCGAAGATCCGCCAGCGGGTCGTGCCCTGGCCCTCACCATCGGGCTGGGCTTCGACCGCGTTGGCGCCGACGTCGGAACCGCCCTGCAGTTCGGTCAGAAACTGGGCCCCGTCGAGACGCTCGGGCCAGGCGGGCGTCAACAGCCCCGGCAACCATTTCTCCTGCAGCTGCGCGCTGCCCTCACCCTGCAACGTTTTGACCACCCCGGCAGTGCACGCTACCGGGCAGTTGTGGCCAGCCTCCCCGGCATGGCCGGAGAGGTAGAACAAGGCCTGTGCGTGCAGGTTGGCCGGTGCCTCGGCATAACACGCAACCAACCGACCCTCCTGGTAGATGGCCTTGCCGCACTCAGCAAAAGAGGGGTGATGTTCGACCGATTCGATTCGCTCACCGATCGATGACCAGCGCTCAAGGCGTGGCAGGTTCTGCCGGTGGTTGTTGACCCGGGCAGCCGCGTCCAGTGGCCCGGCCACCACCGCACCGAAATGCTCAAAATGCGCCTGGTGGGCCGCCAACTTGGCCGGCGGCATTAACCGCGCCAACAAGCGGCGCAACTGGCGGTTGCTGGTGTAGAAATTGCTCGGCTGCAGGGCCTGCCAGTCACGCAGATCCTGGCGAGCGCGCTCGTGTTGTTCAGCCAAGGCGACTCTCCCTATTCAGGCGTTTGGAACCGGTGTTATTCATCCGCTGCCAGTGGCGCTCCGCCGGCAAAAACATTTTCGCGGGCATAGTCACAGGGGGCCTCCTGCATCTCCAGATGCAGGCCTGTGCCCTGCCAGGGGTGCGCCCGAGCAAGGTCCTCGTTGAATTCGATACCGAGCCCCGGAGTTGTCGGCGCTTCTATGAACCCGTTCGCCCAACGAATGGTGTCACCAATCAGTTGGCGGTGAAATTTGCCGCCGGTCTGGATTGTTTCCAGCAGCAGCAGGTTGGGTATGTTGGCAGCCAGCTGGATGTTGGCAGCCCACTCGACCGGGCCCGCGTAGAGATGGGGCGCGACCTGGGCATTGAAACTCTCGGCCAGCGCGGCAATCTTCTTGGTCTCGAGGATGCCACCGGAGCGGCCCAGCGCCGGCTGCAAAATAGCCGCGCCGCCGGTGCGCAGCAAGGTGGAAAATTCCGCCTTGGTGGTCAATCGCTCACCGGTGGCAATAGGTATGCGGCAACTCTTGGCCACAGCTGCAAACTCGAGCAGGTTGTCTGGCGGACAGGGCTCCTCGAACCACAACGGCTCAAACGGCTCCAGACGCCGGGCGAGGCGGATAGCGCCGGCCGTGGTGAACTGGCCATGAGTGCCAATGAGCAGGTCGGCCTTGTCAGCTACGGCTTCCCGGATACTGCGACAAAAAGCAACCGATCGTTCGATGTCGCGCAGTGCTGGCTGGTGGCCACCGCGCAGAGTGTAGGGGCCGGCCGGGTCGAATTTGACTGCGGTAAAGCCCAGTTCGATCATCTCAGTGGCGCTCTCGGCCGCCATCTGGGGATCGTTCCAGAAAGCGTTCAGATCATGATGGGCCATTGGGTACAGATAACTGTACGAGCGGATGCGCTCGTTCATGAGTCCACCGAGCAACGCATACGCTGGCCGCTGGTGCGCCTTGCCAAGGATGTCCCAGCAGGCGATCTCGAGCCCCGAAAAAGCGCCCATCACCGTAGGATCGGGCCGCTGAGTGAAGCCCGAGGAATAGGCCCGCCGGAACATCAATTCGGTATTCTCGGGGTTCTCACCCAGCATATGCCGCGCGAACACGTCCTCGATGACGGCCTGCATGGCCTGCGGCCCGACCGCGGCTGCGTACACCTCACCATACCCGCTAATCCCGTCGCTGGTTGTCAGTTTTACGAAAATGAAATAGCGGCCACCCCAGCCCGGTGGCGGATTGCCCACGACAAAGACTTCAAGATCGGTCAGTTTCATAGCCGTGTTCCTGGCGGCGCCCAACGCCAGCGCGATGGTGATGGTAACCCCGATCCAGTTCCCGTGCCCGGCGCTGCCTTGCTCAGTCCACCGGTTCCAGCCGCAGCAAGCGTCCGTTGCCCTCATCAGTGAGCAGGTACAGCAGACCGTCGGGGCCCTGCCTCACGTCGCGGATGCGGCCAAGCGCGCCATCCAGCATGCGCTCCTCGTGCACCACCTGCCCGCCCGCTACCTCGAGACGCACCAGCTGGCCGAACTTGAGCGAGCCGAGAAAAAGATCCCCTTGCCAGCCAGGAAAACGCTGCCCCGTGTAGAAGGTCATGCCCGAAGGTGCAATCGACGGCACCCAGTAGTGCACCGGCTGGCGCATGCCGGCTTTATGCGTGCCCTCGCCCACCGGGGCCCGGCTGAAATATTCCTTGCCGTAACTGATGACCGGCCAGCCGTAGTTGGCCCCGGCGGTGACGCGGTTCAGTTCATCACCGCCCCGCGGGCCATGTTCATGCATCCACAACACACCCGTTGTCGGGTGTTGCACCAACCCCTGCGGGTTGCGGTTGCCATAGGTGTAGATCTGGGGCTGGCTGAGCGGATCACCGACAAAAGGATTGTTCAGTGGAATAGAGCCATCTGGAGCAATACGCACCAGTGATCCCGGGTGGGTGCTGCGATCCTGGGCCTGTGCGCGCTCAGCCCGATCACCCAGGGTGGCATACAGGTAGCCGTCGACGGCAAACAGCAGGCGGCTACCGAAATGGCGTCCAGTTCTGTTTTTTGGCAGGGCCTGAAAGATTACCTCGACATTGCGCAGGTGATTGTCACGCAACTCGCCGCAGGCAATCTCGGTACCCCGGCCGCCCTTGCCGCTGGCTGCATAGGCAAGACATAAGCGCCGGTTGGAAACAAAAGCCGGATCGAGCGCGACATCCAGCAACCCACCCTGCCCGCCCGCGGACACCTCCGGTAACCCGGTCACCGGCGATTCAAGCACCTGGCCGTCATGGATCACCCGTAAAGTACCGGGCCGTTCGGTCACGAGCATGTCACCCGAGGGCAAAAAGGCGAGCGCCCACGGGTGCTCCAACCCCGATGCCAAGGTAACCACCCGAAAGCTCGCCCGTTGGCTTTCAAATACAGTAGCGCTATCTGCCCAGCCACTCGACATAACCCCCAGGCAAAGAAATAGCCCTGAGAGTTGGCGGACCCTTGACCTCACTGACAACATGGACATTTTCCCTGTCTCTCAATACACCCGGGAGTGTGATTATCCTCCATCAGCAGAGTCGCCCCGGCACCGACTTTTATATAATGCCTGGCCGAAAATGATCTGACAGTAAATGTGGGGGAAGCAATGATCGAGAGTCGTGCTGCAGCTGCCACCCAGGCGGGTCAATCACATTTGCCTGGCCGGCATCGTGTACCGTGCCCGGGCACATATTACAGGGCATTGATTTGTGACACCACGCGACCCTGGAGCATCAACCGCAACTACCGCTGAAACTGAACTTTATTGTAATGCCCCCGGAAACTGCCAAGGACGAAGAGGTCTATAACGCAACGATCGAGAAAATCACGCCAGTTGCGGATGGGCTGTCGATCTTCTACCTGCGGCCAGATGAGCCGATTACTGGGCGATTACCCGGGCATTACGTCAGCATTGGCCTGGTCGATAAGAATCGAAACAAGCTGATCCGCCGGCCCTACTCCCTGTCACAATCCCTAGCCTCTGCCAGCGGCAGCGACCTGCTCGAGTTGCTGATCATCCGCGTGCCGGAAGGTGAACTCACCCCACTGCTGTTCGAGCGGGTGGCCGGCGAACGGCTGTACCTGCGACCAAAAATGCTCGGCAGTTACCTGCTACCGGAACTGCACGAGGACATGACCGTAATCCTTGCCTCTACCGGCACCGGGGTTTCCCCGCATATGACCATGCTTGAACAATGCGTAGATCACTGTCGCCAGGTTGTGCTGATGGAATGTGTACGCTATAGCGCGGAATTGGCCTATAGCAGTCAGATACAAACTTACGCTGCAGATCACCCCAATCTACTTTACCTGCCACTGGTGACCCGTGAAGGCGGGCCAAAGCGTTACATACAGGATCTATTCAACGAAGATATTCTGGAAAAAGAACACGGCATTAAGATCGATGCTGCGCGCACGCACGTGTACGCCTGCGGCAACCCGGCAATGATCGGCGTACCGCATGAAGACCGTAAGACCGGCACCCTATCTTTTGACACTGAGAACGGTCTGGTTGAGATTCTCATCCAAAAGTACGGTCTGAGCATTCATAAACCGAGAAGGCCTGGCCAGATTCATTTCGAGAAGTACTGGTAGCCATTGTGCATAACGACCCGGCTGGGCCGATTTGGTTGATCAGTTGACTTTTCACAATATAACTATAATACTAGTTATATGGCTTACTTAAAATACCTGCGATCATGCTGCGACTGAAACAAGCTGCGGCGAGTTTTGCGGCAGTGGGCTCGGAACCTCGGCTGGCGGTGGTGATGGCCCTGGTTCGGGCCGGCCATGAAGGATTATCTGTGGGCGAGATACAAGAACGCCTGGGTATGCCGGCATCGACCTTGGCCCATCACTTGCGTTTTCTGCAGGCAGCAGGCCTGGTGGCCCAGCAACGACGCGGGCGCACCGTTATCAATCGCCTCCTGTTCGATAAGATCGAGGCACTCTCGGCTTTCCTGCTGCGCGAGTGTTGTGCGGAAGAAAAACTGACAAAACAGGCCGCTGCAGGTGGTAGAGCCCGGTGACCGAATTAATCATGCGAGCGATCGGGGCCGCCGGACGCCAGCGCCTGCATACAGTGTGGACCCTGATCATGGCCCTGCCGCTGCTCGTATTGGCGGCAGATCCCGACCGCTTCGGGCAGATCATGAGCTTTGCCGCGCAGGCGCTTTTCGGCACTGTCCCCATCATCGCCATCGCGGTCTTTCTGATCGCACTGCTCAAGGCTACGGGCGCCGAAAATCTGGTGGCAAAAGCCTTTGCTGGTCGTGAATTACGCATGATCGTATTTGCAGCACTGCTTGGGGGGCTGGCCCCATTTTGTTCGTGCGAGGTCATTCCCTTCATTGCCGGCCTGCTGGCCGTGGGCGTGCCACTGGCGCCGGTTATGGCCTTCTGGCTGTCCTCACCCCTTATCGACCCCCCCGCATTGCTCATCACGGCCAACGCGCTCGGTTGGGATTACGCGCTGGGCAAAACTTTTGCTGCAGTGACCATGGGTTTAGCCGGCGGCGGCGTAATCTGGCTGCTGACTCGCCAGGGACGTTTCGCTTCAATACTGCGCAGCCGTGACGGTGGTGGCTGCTCAAGCTGCAGCGCTGCACCCTTTTCCGGGACCAGCCAATGGCGCTTCTGGACAGAGCCAGCGCGGCGCGAGATCTTTCGTACCGAGGCCATAGCAAACAGCCTGTTCCTTTTAAAGTGGCTCACCCTCGCCTACCTGCTTGAAGCACTGCTGATAACCTATATACCCGCCGAGACGATCGGGAGTGTTGTTGGCGGCGGCGGTCTCGGCGCCATTGTCATCGGTGCACTGGTCGGGGCACCCGCTTATCTCAACAGTTATGCTGCTCCGGCCCTTGTCGCTGGGCTAATAGAACAAGGCATGAGCAGTGGTGCCGCAATGTCATTTCTGGTTGCCGGCTCTATCAGTTGTATTCCGGCAATGGTGGCGGTGTGGTCGCTGGTCCGCTGGCCTGTCTTTGCCTCCTACGTGGCTTTGGGCTTCGCCGGCGCAATCGTCGGTGGATCCCTATTTCAGTTTCTCACATAGATCCAAGGCAAAAACTCCGGCAACTAACTGTGGATGTAGTGCTGTAGTTGATCTATGGTGTATTGCTGCTCCGCGATGATGTCCTTGACCAGGTCACCGATCGAGACAATGCCAGTCAGTTGCCCCGTGTCATCCAGTACCGGTAGGTGACGAATTCTCCGCTCGGTCATGATTCCCATCGCTTTATCGATTGTTAAGGAAGCATTCACACAGATGGCTGGGCTAGCCATGATATCGCGCGCCAGAGTATCGCGCGATGACAGGCCTTTGAGGATCACCTTGCGCGCATAGTCCCGTTCACTCAACAGGCCCACCGGGCGGCCTTCATCCAGAACCACCAGCGCACCAACTTCGTTCTCGGCAAGTAACGCAAGGCTTTCGTAGACGGTGGTGTCGGGGTCGACCGAGAGCACGTCGTGGCCTTTTAGCTGCAAAATCCGCTCAAGTGTTTTCATCTTGTTAACCTCCGCGTAGGGTCTGGCCTGCACAAGGTATCACAATGGCATACCGTACAATCAAACCGGCCTGATACATATCACATTCAGGCCCAAAGGGCCCTGATAGTGACATAAATACCGACCAGTGCTAAGCCTGCAAAAAAGACCTGGCGAAAGACCTGCTCCGACAGGCGCTTGCGAATCATTTGGCCCAGCACCATTCCAACCAGCCCAGTTACGACCCCTGTGATACCAAGGCTCACAATGGACCACGGCAATAGATCGTGCCGGGCGAACACAAAGGCGATAATCGAACTGGCGACCAGAAACCAGACACCCATGACCTGAAATAGGGCCTGCCAATCAAGGCGTATTGCATGCAGATAGGTCACGAACGGAAAAACTGCGACCCCGGTTAGGCCAGTGAGCACACCGGAAATTATGCCAATCACCGGTGACAGCCACTTTTCGCGTCGTCCCGGCTCGGGCAACTGCCAGGATGTCAGCCCGGCCAGGCTGTAGGTGAAGATCACGATTCCGAGCAACACCGTAAACCAGCGCGTGTCGACCTGTGCCAGTACGTTGGCGGCAAGCCAGGTAAAGACCATTGCAGGAGCGAGAAGCGTCCACAGACGCCGCCACAATGCGGCAAGCCTGTCGCCACTGACCGCCTGCCAGAAGTTAGTCACGATCGCTGGAATCAGCATCAGCCCGACGGCATCGACCAGGCCGTAAAGTGGCGTCAGCAGGGAGATCGATACCAGCGGCAGGCCGAACCCAACCACACCCTTGACGGTGCCGGCCAGGAAAAAGACCAGCATTACGGCCACCAGCGTCTCCACCGAGGTCATCAAATTGTCATGACAGCACTTACCGGTGCCCTTGCTTCAGGCTTGAATACCCCAGTCCTGCAGCACTTCGTCAGTGTGCTCGCCCGGTTGCGGCGGTGGCCGGCCAATGGCACCCGGGGTGCGATCAAAGCGAGGTGCCGGTGCCGGCTGCAGGACCCCCCAGGCAGTGACAAAGTTCTGCCGGGCCGCGTTGTGGGGATGCTGGGGGGCTTCGGCGAGGCTCAGCACCGGTGCGAAGCAGACATCAGTGCCTTCCATGGCGGCACACCATTGCTCCCGCGTGCGGCTGCGGAAGATCTCAGCCAGGCGCTCTTTCATGCCTGGCCAGTCGGCCTCGTCCTGCGAGGTGCCAGCCTCTGCCGTGGAGAGTCCCACATGCTGCAGCAGCAACTCATAGAACTGCGGCTCGATGGCGCCCACGGCAACCCATTTGCCATCAGCGCACTCAAAGGTGCCATAAAAGTGTGCGCCGCCGTCGAGCAGGTTGGACCCGCGCGCGTCCGACCACTGACGATTATGCAGCAGGCCGTAAATCATGGTCATCAGTTGCGCGGCGCCGTCAATCATGGCGGCATCGATTACCTGGCCCTGGCCCGAGGCCTTAGCCTCGAGCAGCCCGCAGACCACACCAAAGGCGAGGTACAGGGCTCCACCACCGAAGTCGCCGACCAGGTTGAGCGGGGGCAGCGGTGCGTCACGGTTACCAATCGCGTGCAGCACCCCGGTCAGGGCGATGTAGTTGATGTCGTGTCCGGCCGCACCGGCAAGTGGCCCCGCTTGACCCCAGCCGGTCATGCGCCCGTACACCAGCCGCGGGTTGCGGGCCAGGCACACATCCGGCGCCAGGCCGAGCCGTTCCATCACCCCGGGGCGGAACCCCTCGATCAGTGCATCGGCTTTTTCCACCAGCCGCAGGCAGGTCGCAACACCGGCGGGGGTCTTCAGATCCAGCACCACCGAGCGGCGGCCGCGATTCAGCAGGTCGACTTCCAGCCCGTGAGGATTGTTGCCACCCTCACGGTCGATCCGAATGACATCTGCGCCCATGTCGGCAAGCAGCATGGCACAGAAAGGAGTTGGCCCGAGTCCAGCCATCTCAACTACACGATATCCCTGTAACGGTCCCATTATTTTCCCCTTGTTCTTAACCTAGAAAGACCCAGCGGTAATGCCTGCAAAGCTGTCACACCCACTACCGGTGAAAGTACCGGCAGCTTGGGCCAGGCACCTGCCGATTTCCACCGGAATTAATCCCGTATCAAGCCCACGGGATGCTTGAGCACCGGTGCGACATGAACTCAAGCGAGGTATTTCCTAAGCAACCTGGCGCTGGCGCTGGCCTTGCGCTTTTCTTCCATCACCGTTGGTCGCATGGCCTCCCGGATTCCGGCGCGATGATCCCATACATCCCTGACCACTGAGAGAATATGATCGGGGTTGAGGTTCTCGAATGCAATAAACCTGTCTTCCTGGCTGATAGTGCGCATAAACCCACGGCTCTTGGGATAGGAGGAGATATCGACCATCGGCGTGCCGACCGCCGCACAGAAAATCAAAGTATGCGTTCTCAACCCGATGTGTAACTCCAGCCTGCCAAGCAGCGCAGCAAGATCCTGGTAGGTGTAGGTCTTGTTGGAAACGACCTTGATGCGATCCTTGTGGCTGCTGTACCCGATACAGCGGCTGGTGTTCTCGAGATCCATAATCTGGGTGCATACAAAAAGGGCATCGACATCGAAAGCCTCGATGATGCGATCCACCGATTCACCAACCACACGACAAAAATCATCCTGGGAGTAGACCCCGGTCATGCTCCAGTTATCTATATAGGCGTTGACGTTGAAGCCTACCGTCCCGTTCGGGTTCTGGAACAGCCCCTCGGTCTCAATTATCCGCTGCAGTTGCGGGCCGGCGGTTGGCTCGGTATTCAGGGCACAGTCTGCATGCTGAATCAGTTCCGGGTAACGCAGTTCTAACTGATCAAGCAATTCACCGGTTTGCCGGTCACGGGTAATGACCAGATCGCTCGCGTCGAGCACCTTTTGCAGCGCCTTTTTGCCATAGGGAAAATCGATTGGGCCGATCGAGCAGTTGTACATCACGATGGGAATGTTGCGGCGCTTACAGAATGGCGCCACCAGCGATATCGACGCAAGGTTGTTGAATAACGGGTTGTAGAACTTACGATCAAACAGGATGTTGTCGCAAATTAGGATCAAGTCGGTGTTCAACATGGCAACAGCCAGTGGCAGACCAAAGTTTTTCAGTGCGCCATACCACGGTAACAGCGGTACCGGCTTGACATTGAACTCGCCAAAGTGGTCTCTGATGAATCGCGGGTGGGTAGTCGGGACCTTAAATAGAATATCCGAAAACTCGTCTGACACATCCCGCAGCAGGTTGCCCAGAATGGCTGCATCTCCGGCATTTCGTCCGGAGTTGTTTCCGAGTACGGTAATCTGTCTCATTTGAATCTCATTGCCAGCGAGATGGAATCTCCCTAGTCAAGCAGCCCCTGATCGCGATACCAGAGCGTGGTTTCATCAAGCCCCTGCTCATTGTCGTAGTTGTACTCGTAGTCGAGATACTTCTTGATCTTACTGTTATCGAATTTGCGGTCCTTGGTGTAGAAGTCCACCCGCCGGCGGTATATGGGTGGCTGTATCCCGAGCGGTGGGCAAAGCAAAGCGCATAGATCTGCAGCCCAGTAGAACGGCTGTATTGGCAGGCGCACGGTACGCACCCGGCTTCCCAGTTTACGCGCGATGATCCTGGACATGTCCTCGATCGATATGGGCTGATCACCGGTGGAGATAAAAACCTCTCCAAGTGCTGCTGGGGTAATACCGGCAAGCAGCATCGTGTTGGCAAGATCGTCCACGTGAACCAGGTGATACATGCCCTTGCCCTTGCCAAGCATCAGCAGGTAACCTTTTCTCACCATGCGAAAGATTTTCAGCAGGCGCATGTCGCCGGGCCCATATATCGGACCTGGCCGGATAATGGTATAGCGAAGGCCATTTTCGTCGCCGAAACGCTGGAGCCACTGCTCTCCCTCCAGTTTGGTGCGCTGGTAGCCGTCACCGGGTGAAAAGCGGTAGTGCTCGTCGGCGCGGTCCACCTCGATATGGCCATGCACACCAACGGTGGAGACATGTACAAAACAACGGAACGGGTCCCGGCCAACCACCTCGCTGGCCATGATTTGAGTACTGGTTAGATGAACCTTGCGGAAATCCTCATCAGTGGATTTCTCCTCACGAAAAGCCGCCGCCAGGTGGAAGATGTACTCGATGTCTCGGCAGGCCGCCCTGACCAGGGACGCGTCGAAAACGTCACCGCGCAGCCACTCGATATCTGCCGTGGCCAGCTCCCCCAGCTTGGACGTTTCCCGGGCAATAACTCGGACCCGGGCACCGCTGGCAAGCAACTTTTGGGTCAGCACCCGACCGGTAAAGCCGGTCGCACCCGTTACGAGCACCCTGCGACCCCGGTATTGCTCGAGCCGCTGCCTGATATCGGTCGTCATGATTGTTCCCGTCGGATCGGTGGTGCGTCTGCGGCCAGACAACTCCGTGCCAGCAGTGCCGACCGCTGGCCGCACTCTGTAATATTGGCCGGGCCGCTGATGCCCCCATTCGTTCAAATCAGGGCGTACTAAAGCCCCGTTCAGCATTACCGCGCCGGGCGTCGCGGGGCCCTGATTGGCAGCGCGCCACCTCCCCCTGGAGGGCAACCAACAAACGCCCGGCTGGAGTCGGAACCGCGCTGGTGGGCGGCGCGCATTATAAACCGGCGCGCCAGTTGCCTCACCCGCCCGGTAACCGGCCGTATCCCCGCCGGCGAGTCACACCAGAGCCTTCAACTTTGCCGTGGGACGAGAAACTCGTATACCTCGCCGAGCCGCCTGCTGAACTTCTCGAAGGTGAATTCAGCCTCGAAACGGGCCCGGCCGTTGTCGGCCAGTCGTTGCCGTTCGCTGCTGTCTTCTGCCAGGTCGACGATCGCGCGGGCGAACGACGGCGCATCGAATGCAGCCAGACGGGCGCAATCCCCATCAAGAATCAGGCGGTTGGCCTCGGTATCGGTAGCGACGATCGCTGCGCTCGCCTTGAAGTAATCCAGCAGCTTCAATGGCGTATTGATGCCGGATTTGCGCGGCGCGAGAACGATGTCGGACGCCGCCAGGTAGGCGGGCAGGCGGTCGGGGTCAATGCGCCCGAGGAAACTGACCCGTTCCGCGTAAACGCCCAACTGCCGGCCATAGGTCTCGATTTCCCGGTGTTCCCCGCCGATGATAACGAAGCGCACGCGCCTGTTTGCATTCAGAACGATCGGGATTGCAGAAAACAACAATTCGATGCCCTGGTAAAGGGCAAAAGACCCGACGTAGGTCACCAACAGGTTTTCATCATCAGTTTCGATTTGGCCACGGGCCTGATCAATCTCTTCACCGCTTGGCTCTTGCAACGAAGAGGGAATGTCGGAGATTCGGTAGACCTGCGTGTTGGGCGCATATTGCCGTGCCTGGCGCTCAAGGCCGGGGCCGGTGCAGACCACTGCATCGGCGTGGCGCGCAACGAAACCCTCCACCCTCCGGTAAACGGCCATGAGCAAGTTCCTGACACTGCCCTTACGGTAGGAAGTCGGGTCCGAATGTTTTTCGTAGATGCATTTTGCCCGGGTAACTCGGGCAACCAGCAAGGCGATCGCGCCACCTTCTTCTGTTCCATGAATCACGTCATAACGGCAACGCAGGGCAAAGGTAAGCGCAAAAAGCAACAGAAAGCCGTCGAAAACAGCTTTGCGTAGAGACGGTCCGATGGGAATGTCAGTCACCCCCGGCAATCGCCAGACGCGGTGCACCCGGGAACGTACTTCCTCGTCATCAGCGCCGATGGGTGGCGCCAGAAGATCTACCTGGAAACCAAGAGATTCCAGCGCCAGGAGGTTGAACTTGACTCGTATAGGGCTACCGCGCCACTGGAAAAACGGCTGTGTGCTGATTAGCAGAACCCTCGGCTTTCGCGTCATGATTCTGGCTGGCCGGTAATAGAGAATTTCTGCAATGCAAGATTCCGTGGCGATATCGCCACCGGTGATTCGGCGGTAGTGCCGGTGCTCCAATTACAAGCTGTGATTCTAGCGCGGACGCCGATACCCGCTCACCGCCGGCAGCCCTTAAGGCACCGGCACCATAACCCAGCCGTTGCCGCTAATGCCACCTCCAAGTTAATTTCTACTCCTTGGCGTATGTGGCCAGATGCCAGCGACTGGGGCCTGTGGTATTCACCCTTTTCCAGTAGTGTATTTGCGCCGACTGGCAGCCTTGACGATGCCGGCCAACAACAAATCGCCGGCAACAATTGACGCCGGGTTCCGAGGCCCTATGATCGGTCGTCCGGCCGGCACCACATTTGCGGCCACGCACGTTTTTTTCGGGGAGGAACCTAGCGTATGAGCAGCCTGTCGCAAGCACTGGCATCTGACGAGTTTGTCGTCACCAGTGAACTAACGCCGCCCAAGGGCACAGATCTTTCAACCCTGCTGAACAAAGCAGAGAAACTCAAGCCCCACGTCACGGCCATCAATCTGACCGAGTGCCACACCGCCCGCATGGCGATGGATCCGGTTGCAGCAGGCCACCTGATGCTCGACCGCGGTATCGAGCCCATCGTGCAGATGACCTGTCGCGACAAGAATCGCCTGGCCATCCAGGCCAGCGTTCTGGGCGCTGCAGCCCTGGGGATCTCGAACATCGTATTTATGGGTGGTGACCCCCCGAAGAACGGCGATCATCCCGAGGCCAAGCCGGTATTCGATCTTTACTCGGCACAACTGCTGGAGGCCGCACACGCACTTGCCAGTGGCACAGACCTCATGGGCAACGCGCTCAGCGGCACACCCACGCTCTTTCCCGGAGCCGTGACCAACCCTGGCGCAGCAGACCTCGATGCCGAGATCGATAACCTGCAGCGTAAGGCCGCTGCCGGCGCCTGCTTTTTCCAAACCCAAGCGGTATACGACGCCGAAGCATTTGCGGCTTTCCTAGAAAAAGCGAGGCTCGAACAGCCCATGCTCGCTGGCATCATTCCGATCAAGTCGGTCAAGATGGCCAACTACATGAACGAACGTATCCCCGGGGTGGAAATACCGGATGGACTGATCGCGAGGATTGCTGATGCTGGGGATGACCCGAAACGGGTCGCACAAATCAGTATCGACATCGCCGCCGAGACCGTGCGCAAACTCAGGTCCATCGCCCGCGGTGTGCACCTGATGGCCATCGGCTGGGAGAAACATATCCCGGAGATTCTCGCCCGCGCCGGAGTGTGAACCCGGCTTGAATGCTGCCCGAGGAGTTGTCGTGCCCACAGCGGCATTTGCAACTTACACTGCCAGCCACTCACGGTCGAGTGCTACCGCCCAGATCACCACGGCGACGGTCAGCAAGCCCAGCACACGCATCAGCCACCGCTCCGCCGGGCGGCCGCCAAACGCCCGGGCAACCGCTTCACCACCGCCACACCACAGGGTATGAAAAACCACCTGGACCGCAAAAAAAGTGCCGGCGATGACGGCCGCCTGCAGGACCAGGCCCTGCTCACTGTTGCTGAAATGGCCCCAGGCGAAGACCAGCATGACCCAGGCCTTGGGGTTGAGCGGGTGCACCGCCAGCCCCGACCAGAATGTTTCGGGGCGTTTGAGTTCCTGGCTCCGAATCAGGAATCCTGACATTCGCAGCGCCAACCAGCAAAGGTAAGCGATGCAAACGACCTTGAGCGCTGCCAGCACCTCCGGCTGGGCCACCAGCAAGCGCCACAGCCCGAGTGCCAGCAGCAGGTTGAGCAACAACTTGCCCATCGTAACCCCAGCCAGGAAAGGCAGGCTGCGAACCAGGCCAAAGTTCGCACCGGAGGTCATGAGCAGCATGTTGGCGGGCCCCGGCGTACCCACCATGAAGGCCGCGAACAATAACAGCGGCAGGTAATCCATCAGTTTTTTGCAGCCCGGCGCAGGTCTGTCATGATCTGGCCACCCGCCTTAAGCTCGATCGGGAACTTGACCACGCAGATGGCCCCGAACGGCGGCGCAACATCAGCGAAGCAGGCTGCCGGGCAGACGCTGGAGCATAGATACCCTCAGCATATTTGTCGCCGATGAACTTTCATTTCCATAAACTGAGATTCCCTGCCGTATTTTTGAAAACTACGCTACCATTAACGCATCTATCTGCCTCGGAGGGCAACGTGAACGGACGCACACGCATAGCCGGCCTCACCGTCGAGAACGGGCTACTCGACCTGATCAACAACGAGATTCTACCCGGCAGCGGGATCGACCAGGCTGCTTTCTGGGCCGGGTTCAGCAGTATCGTCGACGATCTGTCGGGGCAGAACCGCACCCTGCTTGCCAGGAGGCAAGAACTCGAGCAAGCAATCAATAACTGGCACCTGGCCCGCCGCGGGCAGGATCATGATCCGGCGGCTTACCGCGATTTTTTGTATGAGATCGGCTATCTGGTCGAGGAAGGGCCCGACTTTGCGGTTAGCACTGGCAATGTAGACCCGGAGATCACAGCCATAGCAGGGCCCCAACTGGTGGTGCCGGTCAGCAACGCCCGTTATGCCCTGAATGCCGCCAATGCCCGCTGGGGTTCATTGTATGACGCACTCTACGGCACCGACGTTATCGACGAACAGGATGGCGCTGCCAGGGGCGCATCATACAATCCCGTCCGCGGCCGCAGGGTGGTTGCATACACGGTGGCTTTTCTCGACCAGGTCGTGCCGCTTGCCGACATCTCCCACGGGACCGTCACCGGCTATACGGTTGCAGAGGGTGCTTTCGTCGCCGGCGGCGAAGACGGCAACAGCCACCCCCTGGCCGATCCCGCCCAGTTCGCTGGCTACCGCGGTAGCGCGGGCACACCGCAGGCTCTGCTGTTGCGCAATCACAGCCTGCACATCGAGATCGTGATCGACCCCGCCCATCCCGTGGGTGCTGAAAGTGCGGCCAGCGTCTGCGACGTGATACTGGAGTCTGCCATCACCGTGATCCAGGACTGTGAGGACTCGGTCGCGGCAGTCGACGCTCCGGACAAAACCAACGTCTACCGCAACTGGCTGGGCCTGATGAAAGGAAGCCTGAGCACGGCTGTGGAAAAGAACGGCAAGACTTTCGAACGCACCTTGAACCCGGACCGCGAGTTCACTGCCGCGGATGGTTCTACATTCCAGTTGCCCGGCCGCGCACTCATGCTGGTGCGCACCGTTGGCCACCTGATGACCAACCCGGCAATTCTCGACCGCCACGGCGATGAGATTTTCGAGGGCATCTTGGATGCAGTGGTGACCGGTCTTGCGGCGCTACATGACCTGCACGATGGTGGCACTTATCGCAACTCGCGCAGCCGCTCGATGTACGTGGTCAAGCCGAAAATGCATGGGCCCGAGGAAGTTACGTTTACAGTCGACCTGTTCGGACGGGTGGAGAAGTTGCTGGGCATGGCTCCGAATACCATGAAGATCGGCATCATGGACGAGGAGCGGCGCACGACGGTGAACCTCAAGGAATGCATCCGCGCGGCTGCCGAGCGGGTGATCTTCATCAACACCGGCTTTCTCGATCGCACCGGTGACGAGATTCACACATCCATGGAAGCGGGACCAATGGTACGCAAAGCCGACATGAAGACCCTGCCCTGGATCCTCGCCTACGAGGACTGGAACGTGGATGTGGGTCTGTGCTGCGGTTTGCCGGGTCACGCCCAGATAGGCAAGGGCATGTGGGCCATGCCCGACGAGATGGCCGCCATGATGCAGGCCAAGATCGAGCACCCGCGGGCCGGCGCCAACACTGCCTGGGTGCCCTCACCCACCGCCGCCACCCTGCACGCCGTGCATTACCATCAGGTGGATGTACCGGCCCGGCAACAGGAACTGCAATCCCGTGCCCGAGCCAGCCTCGACGATATCCTCACTATCCCGCTGGCGGCCAGTACCGACTGGACACAGGAGGAGATCTGCGCCGAGATAGACAACAACTGCCAGGGCATCCTGGGCTACGTGGTGCGCTGGGTCAACCAGGGAGTGGGCTGTTCCAAGGTGCCGGATATTCGTGACATCGGGCTGATGGAAGACCGCGCAACCTTGCGCATCTCGAGCCAGCACATCGCCAACTGGCTACACCACGGTATCGTCACCAGGGACGAGGTGATGGCCTCCCTGCAGCGCATGGCCGAGGTAGTGGACCGCCAGAATGCCGATGACCCCGGTTACACCCCCATGGCGCCCGGTTTTGACGGCGTTGCCTTCCAGGGTGCCTGCGACCTCATCTTCCAGGGGCGCGAGGTCGTCAACGGCTACACCGAACCGCCTCTGCAACAACGGCGTCAGCAGAAAAAAGCCGGCGCGGCCTGACTTCTCCCCGGAATCGGCCCGGGCAGCCTGACACCGGCTACTGATCTCCCGGAGTCAGCAGATCGGCGATGGTCCCAGCACCCGACGGTGCTCCTGATTCTTCTCCGGCGATACTCATATCGGCGAGTTGCCCGACCGTGAGCGGCCGGATCGGTGGGCGGATGCGGTAATGGCCAACCTCGGCTACGGGTAACCCGCGCACCTGTGCAATCAATTGGCTGACGGTGGCCGCACACTTGCGCCCCATGCACGGGCCCATGCCGCAACGCGTGAATGCTTTGGCCTGGTTGGGGCCGACACAGCCAAGCGCTGCAACTTTCCTGATCTCGCCGGCCGTGATTTCTTCGCAACGACAGACGATGGTGCTGTCATCCGGCGGTAACTGAAAGTACGCGCTCGGCTGAAAGTACCGCTTGAGAAAACGCTGCAGCAGTCGCTGCTGTCGCAGTGCCGGCGGCGCAGCTGGGGTCGGCAGCACAGGTCCTTTCGCCGTTCGCAACTGGCCAAGCACCTCGTGGGCAAGGCGCTCCCCCTGCAGGATTGCCACTTCGGCCCCCTGGATAGCGGCCCCGTCACCAACGATCGCGATCGATTCACGGCTGGTTCTGCCCACGCCCCTGACATCCGGCACCCAGCAGGCCTGGCGCTGGTCGAAGTGATGCTGGATGCCGGCCGCCATCGCCAGCCAGGTGTTGGGGATAACGCCGTCGTGCACCAGCAGCAGTTCAGCCTGTAACTCGTGCGATTGTCCCGCTGACTCATAACTGACCGACGCCACGCGCTCGTCACCCAGGGCTTTGAGAGCGGTGACTCTGCTCGACACCGGTATGCTGCCCC
>JASLLH010000002.1:0-57515 GCA_030747115.1 Arenicellales bacterium | reverse complement strand
TACACAGCATCACCTGTGAATTACAGATCGTAGCTCTTGGTGGCAGAGCTCTTTTTTTGTCGTCATTTGTTGTTGAAGCCTTCGACATCGGAAAGCTACCCGATGGATCAAAAGGGCAGGTTTATTTTCTTCCGGCAAAGGCTAATCACAGGCATTGATCTCCGGGCGAGGGAGAATTTACCGATATTAAGAAAGAGGCTTTGGGAAGCCTGTGGCCGTCTGGGCCTTT
Organism: Arenicellales bacterium; assembly: GCA_030747115.1. Taxonomy (GTDB): domain Bacteria; phylum Pseudomonadota; class Gammaproteobacteria; order Arenicellales; family UBA868; genus UBA12578. Next base: position 57,286 of record JASLLH010000002.1, on the reverse strand, counting down.
TCAGTAGAGCGCGTTATTCGTTACTTGAGTATTTTAAAAACGTTTTACGCAGTTTTCTGTAGTTCACGTACCGCTTTTCTGGAGACTTGTCGACCTTCAGTCATTAATTGGTATACCAAGTTAATGATATTTGCCTTCCCAGTAGGGGTTAGTTCGCCAAGACTCTGCTCCACGGTCTTGATGGCGCGAGTGAGTGATTCGACATCAAGGGGACTGGTATTGCACCTGCCGGTAAATAGATATTTGACATCAGTTTTTAGAGCGTCTGCAACGCTAAGGGCATTTCGCGCCAGGATAGATTCTATATCTCCTTGCTCCCAGCGAGAAGCTGCGGCACGCGTTACGCCTACTTTCCTGGCTAGTTGACTCTGATTTAATCCTGCTTTGATCCGTAGTTTTTTCAGTCTCTTTGACGCGGTATTCACATTTATGCTCAACAATTAGGGGTGGAAAAAGGTGCATCGGTCAGGGCAAATTATAACTTTTCGAACTAGGGATATCAAAGGGGGCAGGGCATAATTAGTCGTTGTTTTGGGGTTTCTAACTACCTAGACTTATCCGAACGCGACCACAATTTATCTGGAAATCGCTGTAAATTATAAACAACAGCCGATTGCTCAATCACTAGGATTCCGGGAGCATAGTAATGTCTCCGACCCGTATCGGAATAACCGGTACACGTGGTGCAAAAAAACTCTCTTCATCGATCGGAGATTCAGATATATCAGTAAGTAACTCTGCGAGTAATGGCGCGCAGTATCTTCCTTGACATCGACCCATGCCGGCACGGGTTCGCTGTTTCACTTCAGCGATCGAAGCACATCCAGACTGGGTGGCATTATCAATTTGCCCCATGGTTACTGATTCACACCGACAGATTTCTGTTTCCGAGTTTGCAAGAGCTGTATTTATTTGAGGCGCTGCAAATAAACGCCAAAGCCCAGATTGAAATCGCCGATGTTGCGTGAGCCTTATCTTTGCTGATTCAGCTTCTTTAAGTAGCGCCTTTCCGGGTTGATGCCCAGCCAGTGCAGCTGCATGGACTCCGGCAATCAGACCTTCCTCGCCTGCAGCATAGGCGCCGCCTAGACTGGCGCAATCACCGATGGCGTAGACCCTGGGAACGGTGGTTTCGAAGATATTCGATCGATCAACTACTAAATGTCCACGAGTTTTGTCGTAGTAGTGGGCGCATCCGAGTGCGCGGAGAAGCGCGTTTGCCGGAAGAAAGCCATAGCCCATACATACAACGTCGCTATCAAAGGAGTAAGCAGACTTCAGTGTTTCGTTTTTTGATGATGCCAGTTGGCTTCGCAAACCCCCGGCAGTTTGATCAATGGATATCAGTTGATGATCATATAGGAGGGGAATCTTCCTTCGCTTGATTGCTAAAGAATATCGTGCTCCATCAAACAACAACTGACGAGAACCAAGAAACATTTCATATAGCGCCCCCAGAGAGCCTAAGCCAGGCTTGGGGGCTGATTCAGCGACGGCAACAATAGTAGCTCCTGCCTCTGCAAGTTCCAGGGCTACCTGAAGATTGAATGGACCATTTCCCGCGACAAGAATCCTATCGCCTGGAATGACGCGGTAACTTCTGAACAAACTCTGGACGCCTCCGGTCGTCATGACCCCTGGAAGCGTCCACCCAGGAAGTGGCAGTCCACGCTCGTATGCTCCGGTTGCGACGATAAGTTGATCAGGTCGAAAGAAACGGGTTCGACCGCTGGACGCTGCGAGTATGTCGCGCTGAGGAAAGCCTCCCCATACTTGCGCTTCAGTGACAACTTCTACCCCGGCATTGGACATTCGTTTTATCAGATCCTGTCCTAGCCGGACTTGCCTATCTGTTGTAGCTTTTGTCGCGGATAAATGAAAAGGCGTGGGCTGTTTGCAAAACTGACCACCGGGTTGTGGGCGCTCATCTAGGAGCACAACATTTGTACCTGCTTCGGCGGCCGTAGCAGCAGCCGACATGCCTCCGATACCGCCGCCAACGACGAGTAGCTCAACGGGTTCAAATTGGGCGGATTTATCAGGTGTTTCGTTAGTGTGTAAAGGGGCAGGGCTTAGTTTCCCAAGAAACTCCTGTCGGCGTACCTTCATTGGGCGGTCTACTTTAGTCATGCAAGCTCGTTGGTTGGGTTGGCCATCGATTTCGACCAGGCAGTCGTGACAAATTCCCATTCCACAGAAAAGACCCCTCGGACTGCCGGCGCGCGTCCTACGCAAATCAAGTATTCCATTAGCAGCGAGAGTTGCGGCGATACTTTCCCCCGGAAAGGCAGGCAATGACTTTCCTTCGAATTCAATTTCAATATTTTCTAGTTCTTTATTTGTAGCAATTCTCGTGCGCACTGTAGTTTTCCCGGGAAAGATGATGTTGTTGTGTGTCCGTAAGTCGAATTATCTCAAAGCCGCCCGTGCTCGCCGGCACCTGGTTTAAACATAATGATTTCCTTTTCAGACGATCACCTCTGCCAGCGCCTTTGGGTGTGAGGTGATCTGCTCGTAACCCCCCTCGGTAACAATAAAACTATCACCAACCTGGGCCCGGAACTTGCCCGGTACGGTGACCGAGCCATCTACCGCAAAAACCATGCCGGGGCGTAGAACTGTTTTGTCGCCAAAAACCAGCTGGGGCTTTTCCAGAAAACTAAAGCCTGTTGCCCGCCCACAACGGAAAGGATATTCGTAGCCGGCAGCCTGGATGACCTCAGCGTAAGCACCATGTATCTCTTCAGCCATGACCCCGGGGCCCAGAACGCCAAGTGCCGCAGCCTGGCTATCTACGGCTGTCTGGTAGGCGGCCTCCTGGGATCGATCAGCGATCTCTCCGAGCCAGAAGGTACGGTCAAAGCCCAGTTTAAAGCGGTGAAAGCTGGTCATCCCGCAAAAGCACAGAAATACGGGTTCTCCATATTTTAGTTTTTTGGTGCTTGCCCGGTGATGGGTCATGGTGATCTCTTTTCCCGAGGCCATGATCTGCATGAAATGAATGCTGGGGGACATGCGCGTATCTTGGTAGTGTGCCTTAAGCAGTTCGGCTGCCCTGCGCGTACCGGCTTCGGCAGTTGCCAGAGCCACTTCGTACTCGGGTACGCCATCGCTGATGGCATTGCGGCCCGCTTCCATCATGGCGATGCCCACCTCACCGGCATGGCGCGCAATCTGAAGTTCCCCATCAGATTTAATCATGCGCATCTCGCTGACCACAGGCATGACATCCACCAGGCGGTCAGGCGCAACCAGGTTGTTGATGTAACCGCGCACCACCGGCGGCATCTGGTCGGGCTCAATCCCCACAGATGCGGCATTTTTCAGTAGTGCGGGGAGGGTTTCACGCCATTCTTCACCACGCCCGTCATTCCACAGAACAATATGGTCGACCTTGGCCGCAGCCTCCGCCATGTCTTTTTCCATGGTTGGCGTGATCAGCACACTGCCGCCGTTTGCAGGTACAACCAGCAATGTGGGCCGACCAAACTCCATGTGCAGGTAATCGTAGAAACCAGTGTAGTAATAAACACTGTCGTCATCGGTGACCAGTGCAACATCGATGGCGGTGTCGGCCAGACGGGATTTCAAGGAAGCCATCCTGGCTGCGAATAGGTTTGAGCCGTTGGTTTGTGCTTTACCCATTTGATCTGTCAGCGCGTGTGGGATTTATTTTGATATCTGGAAGCTACAAACAAACTAATGATGCCAAGTAGTGCGAGTGCGAAAGTGGTCTTCAGCAATACATCATATCCGGAAGACATCCAGATGAACCCGGCGAGTCCCGGGGCAAGCGCGAACCCCCAAACGTACAATATCGAAACCATTGCTGAAATGGTACCGAAGTTTGTTCGGCCCAGTACTTCGGCGGTTACGATCGGCTTGGCGATACTGGCGATGCCAATAGCGCTACCCTGCAGAAGTACAAAGGCGCCGAGAAAAATTACCGAGATACCGGCAAAGGCGAGGCCCACGCTGGCGAGAGATAAGCCAACCAGGGAGAGCCCGCAAACCACGATCATGGATATGTGTTGTTCCAGGGGCAACAGTGACAGCCGGCCCAATACCTGGGCAACGCCAATCAGGGACGCTGCGATCACAGCTTGAGCCGGCAACACGCCACGACTTTCGAGCAGTGGCAGGATATGGCTGATGATCATGCCATGATTGATGGAGAGCGATCCGAATGTAATAGCAAGAGCCCAGAATGTGGGCTGACGGAGCAACGGTCGGATGGTCATGGCAAATGTAGGGCTTGGCGCTGGCTTGATTTGCCCGGGCGTTGTGACGTTCTCACCCCCAGCGCCAAACCAGAGTAAGGGTGCCGCGACAAAGCAATTAAGGGCAGCAAACAACCATATGCTGGCTTGCCAGTTGAAGGCATTAGTCATTGCACTGGACACGGGAAAACAGATGGTCCCGGCGAAACCGGCTACCAGCGTAACCATGACGATGGGTCGTTTTGCCTGGGCCTGATATAGGCGGGTCAGGTAAGCGAAACAGGGCTCATACAGGCATCCAGCCATAGCCACACCCAGTGCCAGCCAGATCAGGTAGAACTGCCAGATCGCAGATACCTGTGGCAGCCCCGCGAGAAGTGCCCCACCTGCCAGCGCGCTGCCTGCCATGAGAATACGGCCGTGACCTCGATCAATAATTCTGCCTGCCGCAAGCCCGGCAACAGCAGCGGTTATCAATGCCCCAGAGAAGCCGAATGTGAGTAGGTCGCGACTCCAGCCGAAATGAGCCTCCCAGTGGGTGAGCAGGGCCGGAAAAAGATAGAACAGCCCGGCCCACACCAGGACCTGACCGATGGCCAGGGACCAGATCTTTGGGTTTTTCCAGACGCCGGAATTATTTGTCAATTGAGTTCCAGCCGGTGATGTCGCGGTGGCCTGAGGGGATATAAGAACCCGATCAGCCCTCCTCGCGTAGTCCTGTCAGGCAGGCCGCCGGGGTCGGCTCGGTCTTGCGACTGAATGACTGGCTATCGCCCAGTAAAGCAACTGACGCTGCTTTACTTTTTACCCATGCCCCACACTTCTCGATGGAAGGTCGTGAAGTGCGGCGGATAGTCATGTTTGGCAATGTGAATATCAATCAGAACCGGGGTTCCGGCCTGGTTTGCCTTCACCGCCGATTTCAGTGCCGCATCAACCTTAGCCGGGTCTGTGACCTTGATGCCCTTGCAGCCTTGCGCCGTTGCCAGCTTGGCAAAATCCGGTGAATGGGAAAACCCGGTGGCAATATCAGGCTGTTTTTCGAGTCGCTGGATATACTGTGGCCACCCCAGTGCCTGGTTATTCAGCACCACCCAGGTGATGCCACAGTGTTGCTCAACGGCAGTTGCCAGTTCCATCATTGCCATCTGCAGGGCGCCGTCGCCGGTGACACATACAACCTTTTTGTCAGGCCGGGCTATTTTTGCGCCGATAGCCCCAATCACGCCCATACCCATTGCGGTTTGTTCGGCCATGGGAATACAGTCGCCTGCATTGAGCACCTGGTAGTAAGGCCAGTAGTACGACCAGAGATCAGCGCCGCCGTTTTCATGCACCATGATGGTGTCTTTGCCGAATATTCTATTGATGGCGTTGACCACCTGCTTTGGTGAAATAGGTTTTTTCTGTTTGCCGGCGGTCCGTTGGATTTTCGAAACAAAATTGGTATGCAGTTGGCTGATTTTTTTCCGGCGCTCTTGTACCCCCTTAAGGCTGGTTGAAGATATCGCTTGCAGCAGGTCCGCAAGAGCAAGCCCAGCGTCCCCCACCAGGGCAGCGTCGGGCCGTATATTCAGGCCAACCGCAGCTGGGTCAATATCGATCTGGATCAACTTGGCTCCTCTGGGCCACAGTGTCCAGCCCCCGGTTGAGAAGTCTTCCAGTCGCGAGCCGACGGAAACGATCAGGTCGGCCTCGTCAAAGTACTGCTTGCCTGCCTGGGTGAAATAAAGGCCGATCTGGCCCAGGCAAAGCGGGTGATCTTCCGGATAGGTGCCACGCCCGCCCGGGGTCGTAAAAAGAGCTCCGCCCAGTGCTTGTGCAAGACCGATAACCGATGCTCCGGCATCCGCGCTGACAGCACCAGATCCACAGACGATGACCGGTTGCTTAGCCGAGCTGATAATTTGTGCCGCAGCGGCCAGGGCCTCTGGATCAGGCCGACTGCGGTGTCGCGCTATGGATGGCCGGTAAGCCGGCATCGAGCAATATTGCAGTGCGATATCGGATGGCAGGTCTATGAAAACAGCCCCGGGTCGACCGTTCTTCGCCAGAGAAAAAGCGCGCTGCATAACCCAGGGAGTGGTTTGAGGATCGACCACACGGGTTGCCCACTTGGTTACGGGCCGCATCAGTGCAACGGAGTCTAATTCCTGGAAAGCACCCATACCATCAGTGCTCAGGGGCACGCCGTTAGTCAAGGCGATGACTGGCAGTGACCCGCAGGTTGCCTCCAGCAATGCAGTAGCGAGGTTGGTTATTCCCGGTCCTGGATTTGCAAAACAGACAGCGGGATGCCCCGTCATTCGAGCAGTGGCATAAGCAAGTGCCGCGCCGGAATGTTCGTGGCGGACAAGGACCGGCTTGATGTCGCTGTGCTGATTGAGATCAGCGACGAAGTGGAGCGGGTTTCCGGGAAGCCCAAAAACTCGGTCGATACCCTCTGCCTTGAGAGCTTCGACCACCATTTGCCAGGGAGTAAATCTTGCCATTACAGTATTCTCCGTATCGTTCTTATTTGGCCGTCCTGCTGTTGGGCCGGTTGGCTGCCATGGGTTGATCGCGCTGGTCGGTAACGATGGGCTGCAGTATCCCCACAGGCTGCATTGTGAGGTTGAGCCCGGCTTGCGCGCAACCGGTTGCCTGACCGATCAGGCGGCAGTTGTAGAGGCAGCTGGTCTGGCCATTTGGCCAGTTTGTTACTGTTTTAAGATTATCCAATAACAGTTGGCTAGTCTTGCAATAGGCATTAGTTTGGTAGCGAATGACCAGCCGTTTGTCCTTAAACCGTATCTGGGTTATTGTTAACCGGCAATGTGTTAATCATTCTGTTGGAGTGGATGTGTGTGATGGATGACAGTATGGGGCCGGAACCAGTTGCCAGGCAATTATCTTTTGCTTGCCGCTTGCGTGCCCTGTGGCTTAATTTTGATCAGACCAGAGGAGGATAATCATGTCATTTAATAAAAAGCGTAGAAAAATCCTGAAGGGGGTTGCTGCCGGTGCAGCAGCCTCAACACTGCCCATGCCGTGGATTGCCCGTAGCGGATTCGCAGCAGAGCCAATCGTTCTCGGGATGCCCCTTGCTCAGAGTACAGCGGGCGGTGTTGCCGACCACCTGGATCACCTGCAGGGCGCCATCCTGGCGCAGGAGGAGATCAATGCGGCCGGTGGCATTATGGGCCGTGAACTCAAGTTGAAGGTGGTCGATATAGACATCTTTTCACCGGAAGGCTGCCAGACCGCCATGCTCAAACTGGTGGATGAAAAAGTCCATGCTATGACGACACCGTTTACGCTGGCCCCTATCCCAACGATAGATGCAACGGTCAAGTACAAGGCCCCGTTGTTATGGGGTGTAACCCAACGGAATTACACCGATCACGTCGCCGCTCACCCGGACAAATACAGTCACTGTTTCCAGACTGATCCATCGGAAGTGCATTATGGGTATACCTTCCCGATATTTCTTAAAGATATGAAAGATCGTGGCCTGTGGACGCCCAACAACAATGGTATTCACATCGTTCAGGAACAGATCGCGTATTGCCAGACTATTTCCCGAACGCTTCAGGAAGCGATTCCCGCCAGCGACTTTGAGCTGGCCGGTATCACGGATATCCAGTTCCCGGTTCAGAACTGGGAGCCCGTGATACAGGAAATCAAACGTAAAGGTGCCGGTGCAGTCATGCTTGATCACTGGGTTGCGGCTGAATATGCCGCTTTCTGTAAACAGTGGCGCGCAGATCCGCTCGAAAACACCCTGATCTACATGCAATACGGTCCGTCACAGCCTGAATTCCTGGATTTGGCAGGACCGGCAGCCGAAGGCTTTGTCTGGAGTACGGTACTCGGCGTTTATGCAGACGAGATGGGCACTGCATTTCGTGAAAAATACAAAAAGCGCTGGCCGGGTACCATGGGTCTTTGTTACACCGGTAACGCCTACGACACCGTTTATTTCCTAAAGCAGGCGTGGGAGCATGTCGGCGACCCGAATAAGTTCGAGCAGGTATGTGATTACGTCAGAACGACGAAGTATCGTGGTGTTTGTGGGCTGCTTGATATGAACAACAAGTGGCAGGAGGGTGCTCATTATCCGGATGATGGCCATCCGGTGACTGCCAAGAAATTAGAAGACGGCATGGGCCAACTGTATGTCCAGGTCCAGGATGTTGAACACAAGATCGTCTATCCTGACGTACTCAAGGAATCTGAACTACGCCCGTTCCAATGGTAGGAGTATCGGTGGGTGCTGCGGATTCGCAGCACCCACCACCTGGCCCTATTTTTTCTTGCAGTGGGATTTATCTGGACCTGGGCGGTCGAGAAATCCTGAAAAACATCTCGCTGGAAGTACAAAGCGGGGAAGTGCTTGGAGTGATCGGCCCCAACGGGGCCGGCAAGACCAGCCTGTTCGAGGTTTTGTGTGGACGGTTTCCTGCAAAATCCGGAAGCGTGACCTTCAAAGGCCAGGATGTCAGTGCATTGCCGCTCTACCAAAGGGCCCGAATCGGAATCGGGCGGACTTATCAGACTCCCGTAGTACCCGAGGAGTTGACCGTCGAGGAAGTGTTCAAAGCGGCGCGGCAGGCTCATAAGCCTTACTTGAATCGCTGGCATGCATTGTGGGCCATGCGGCTGGTGCGCTTCTCTGCAGAGCCGGACATGCCGGCGGCACAGTTGGATACGCTCGGTCGACGCAAGCTCTTATTGTCCTGTTTGATCATGCGCAGGCCACCATTGTTATTGATGGATGAACCCGCGGCAGGATTGATCAACTCAGAAATTGATGAGTTCGACGACTTGATTCGAATTCTTGCAAAAGAGCTGAACTTTGCCATTGTGATCGTGGAGCACCGAATCGAACTGCTGGACACAATCGCTGACCGGATCATGGTCATGGATGCTGGTGAGAAGATCTCCGAAGGCGATATGGGTGCGGTACTCAAGGACCCACAAGTCCGTGCCGCTTACTTTGAAAATGTTGATTGAGTGAGCGTCTATTAGCTATGACCGGTGACATTCCCGTTCTGAACATAGAGGGCCTCTCAGCCGGATATGGCCCGATGCGGGTGATCCACGACCTGGATCTGATAGTCAGCGCGGGCGAAAAGGTCGGCCTGGTGGGCCTCAATGGTCATGGCAAGTCAACGCTTTTTCTGGCTATTGCCGGACTGACCCATTGGCAGCGTGGCTCGATCAGGCTGAATGACAGACAGATTGGCCGCAACCGCAGCCAGGGGCCCGGCCGTTACACGCACCAGATCGTCCACCAGGGCCTGTCTTTAATTCCGCAGGGCGATGAGATCTTTCAGGGGCTTACCGTGAAGGATCACCTCGACAGTGGTGCGTATACAACATCGGCCTGGCGCAAACGCGCCCACAGGAGGAAAGAGATTCTCGGGATATTCCCGGCACTTGAACAACTCATGGATACTCCGGTCGGACGGTTGTCCGGTGGAGAAAGGCGCATGGTGGCCATTGGCAGGGGCCTGATGGCCGAGGCGTCTCTTTACCTTGTGGATGAACCCACTTTGGGCCTGGCGCCTAAATTAGGAAAAGGTGTTCTCGAGGCTTTATTCGACGTCCGGCTCGGTGAATCCGCAATGGTGATCGCCGAGCAGAACGTCGCCCTGCTCGATGGTCGTGTGGATCGGATTATTGGGATGCACGTGGGCAAGCTCAAGGGTGAGGCCGCAGCATCGCTTGCCTATCAGACCAAACGGGAGATATGAGGCATGGATTGGAGTTATGTGATCATTAACGCTGTGGTTCTGGCCTGTATTTATGGGACCCTGGCGATCGGCGTCTCTATTACCTGGTCAAGCCTGGGACTGATCAACATGTCTTTTGGTTTTATTTTTTCTTTCTCGGGCTACGGTGCCTGGCTCGTCGCGCAGCATATCTCTCACAACGGGGTCGTTATTCTGGCATCTGGGATACTAACGGGTGCACTCGGCGGTGTGATTGTGTGCGCACTGGCCTTTATCCCGTTGCACGACAAGCCGAACTTTACGATTCGGGGCATGATTGCGACGCTTGCCATCAGCTTGTTCGGCACACAAGCGCTGTTGTGGTATTTCGGCCCCCGGGTAAAGAACATCCCACCGGTGTTTGGCTATGGTTCGATCAAGGTCTTTGGGTCGACCATGACCTACGACAAGGTCGGTGCGGTGGTCACGTCCATTCTCATGCTGACCGCAGTGCTGCTGTGGATGAAGTCGAGCCGGCGGGGCCTTGAGATTCGCGCCATGATGCAAAACCCTCACGCTGCCTCGATTGTCGGCATTGGGGTACGCAAAACGGGTTTTTCTGTCATGGCAATCACCGGTGGTCTTGCAGGTCTCGCGTCAGTGTTGCTTTCCCAGACCTATTACCTGCAGGCTTTTGGAGGGATTACGCCAATGATCAAGGGTCTCAGTGTTGCGCTGTGTGGTGGGCTCGGTTCGGTCACGGGCGTAGTGATCGCCGCTGTAATTCTAGGCGTCAATGAAGCCATGACCTCCCGCTTTTGGGGCGGTCAGTATGTGCTGATCACCCAGTTCGGGCTGATCATACTGATACTGTTGATCCGCCCTCGCGGCATTGCCGGGATTCTCGATAAGGCCCGGGAGGCCTAGGCCGCATGGCCACCTGGAAAGACCCCTATTCGAGCTGGGACCCGGCGGGCCCGATTAAGGAGATCCCCACCAACGAGTGGCGCTCCCCCGAGAGCAGTTGGGATGCAGCTCGCAAATACAAGGTACCTGCCCATCTGGTGGGGCGGCTGCGTTACTACTACAAGTGGCCCGGGCACGGGAAGAGGCTGTGGAACCGGCTGCGCTACTATCCGACCCGGCGTACCGTGTTGCGTTTTCGAGGCGAATACAACCCCAAGACACTGCGCCGCGAAAAGACCATCGTCGACAAGCGGCCGATCTGGTGGGTGCTTGGATTTATCGCTTTGATGCTGGCGCCGTTCGTAATGCCAGAAGGCAATCAACGGGTATTGCTGTCGGCAGCAGCAGTGTTCTCGATTTACGCTGCAATCAATCTGTGCTGGACGCTGGTGATTGGGACAGCGGGTATTTATTCACTCGCGACCTTTGCGATCGTCGGGGCAGGGGCCTACGGGTCTGCTTATCTTTCGATTCATTTCGGGTTACCGATTCCACTGATGTTTCTCGCCGGTGGCCTTGTCGGCCTGATTTTTGGAATTCTTATCGCCATTCCCGCTGTACGCCTGGAGGGGTTCTACTATGCATTACTGACCCTGGGAGTCGTCGAGCTATGCCGGGTTTACATCATCCAGTCTAAAGCGTTTGGCTCGGAGATCGGTGGACTCTATGGGGCCGCCACCTATATTCCCGAGGCGTGGGATGAATTTGCACAGCTCAGGCTGGGATACTATGCCGCCGCCACTGTGTTGGTGTGTGCACTGCTGCTGTTCCGTTTTATCAATGGCAAGCGGTTGGGCCGCATCCTGCGCATGGCACCGGAAAAACGGGAGGCATTTGCCGAGGCCACCGGGGTCAATTATCGTGTTGCACGCATCCAGGTATTTCTGATTTCCTCTGCGGCGTTGGGCGTGATCGGCGCTTTTTATGCCACACACTTTCGCGGGGCATCCCCCAACCTATTTGGATTTGATACGGTATCAATGGCGTTGGCCATGCTGGTTATCGGCGGTCTGGGCCGTGCTGAAGGTGCCGTGGTGGGCACGCTCATCGTGGTATTCATCGATCGCGTACTGATCGACCTGGGACCGCTGAGAATAGTACTGATTGGGGTATTGATGTTGGTTGTCGTTGTCTTCCTGCGCGGCGGTGTGTTTGGTATCAAGACCCAGTTCCGTGCGTGGAGGAACAAAAAGAAAAGTGAACACCGATCGGCACGTGCCGAGAAAGGAGGCGAAATGCTGCCTGAAGAATCAACAGAAGTTCGGGACAAAGACGAAATCGCGTTGCGACGGTATGACAAGAACCAGCGTGATTTCCTCAAGACTTTGGTCAGCGATGAGGTGATCGAGGAATTCAAAAACAAGCCGCTGGGCCAGCACAGCGAGGCGCTGGAAAGATTATTGACTTACTTTCGACGACAGCCAATGGTCGAAAAGTATGCAATCAAATGTGTCGAACCATTTAAGGCTTACCAGGTTGTGGCGCTGTCGGGAATTTCAGGCGTCCCACCCAGGCTGGTGGAGGACAAGATCTATTCAAGCCCGGAAGACGCTTGGATTGGAGTATTCACACGGCGCATCCAGGATCTGCTGGAATCGTAGTGAGCAAATATCGAGTCAGTTATCGTTGCTGAATCAGCACGGTCGGTGTCAGGCGAATAACGAGGAATAAGACATGGCAGAGGTTAAGCTGTTCGGTTATTGCAACAATATTTCTGTGAAGCCAGGGGATGAACAGACATTCCACGTTACTGCTGACGGCACAGATACGGCCGAGGCCCAGTTAGTACGTCTCATCCACGGCGATCAGCATCCGGATGGTCCAGGTTTTGTAGAAGAAGAAGTAGACTGCGAAATCAACGGGGCCTGGCAGGTCAACAAGCAGTACACCCAGGTTGGCTCCTACCTGCAGGTAGCCGACCCGGAAAACCGACTCTGTATCGACGGCAGTTTTTCGATGTTTGCATATATCTGGCCTTCGCTGCACTCAAAAGTTGGTGCCCAGGCTGTCCTTACCCGCTACGACGACTACAACTGCATGGGATACGGTATCGCTATTGATCCCAACGGCAAGCTGCTTTTTACCGTTGCCGATGGCAAAGAGATTGACCATGTTGAGGCTGAAGTGCCCCTGCAGCGTCACATCTGGTACTTCGTTGGTGCCTCCTACGATGCCAGCACCGGTCAGGCGACGCTTTACCAGGCCGGTGTGGTAAACCGTTACAACTCGCTCTGGGGCAAGGTCACCCCTATGGACTACGACTCACACGTCTGCGAGATCTTTCGTTTCAAACCAGAGCACGCCCCGGATATTTCTTTTCTTCTCGGCGGGACCTGGGACTACCATTTAAAGCGGGGTAAGTTTGTCAACGAGCTGTTTTCCGGCAAGATCGACCGGCCCGGGATTGTCTCGCGTGTGCTATCGCGAGAAGAGTTCGACCATATCTGTTCCGGTGGCAAGCCACCAGAGAAAGATATTCTGGCGTACTGGGACACGACTGCAGGATATACCGACACCGGTATCGGTGACACCGTTATAGACACCGGACCCCATGGCTTGAATGCCATCGGCATCAACAAACCCGTCCGCGCACAGACCGGTTGGAACTGGAACGGTCGCAATGACTGTTTTCGTCTGGCCCCGGAGGAATACGGTGGTATCGAACTGCATGAGGATTTGGTCATCGACTGCGGCTGGGATGTGACCAAGTCTTTAGTGATCCCCGAGGATCTTAAAAGCGGGGTTTATGCGGTACGCCTGCGGGCAGGTGATGGAACAGGCCTAAGTGAAGAATACCTGGTGTTTTTCGTCCGCGCCAAGACGCCGCGTGCCCCGATCGCATTCCTTGTCCCCACTGCCACTTACCTGGCGTACGCTAATGATCACCTGAGTTTCGAAGCACAGATGGCCCAACCGATCGTTGGCCAGACACCGGTCGTCACCGAGACCGATATCGAAATCCATCAGAGCCCGGAGTTTGGGCGGTCTACTTACGACCATCATCGCGATGGTGCGGGCGTCTGTTACTCATCATACCGCCGGCCCATTGTTGGGATGCGCCCGAAATACCGCAACGCGATGAACGGAATTACCTGGAATTTTTCGGCAGATCTTTCCATTGTTGGCTGGCTCGAGCACTGCAATTATGACTACGAGGTGCTGACCGATGAGGATCTGCATCAGGAAGGTGTCGATGCGATCTCGCCCTATAAGTGTGTGATTACCGGCACCCACCCGGAGTACTACTCCGAGACCATGCTGGATGCGACTGAAGATTTTGTTGCGGACGGTGGGCGGCTGATCTACACAGGGGGCAATGGGTATTACTGGAATGTGGATTTCTGTCAGGACCAGCCCTGGTGTATGGAAGTTCGCAAACTGGATTCGGGCATGCGAGCCTGGAATGCCCGCCCCGGCGAACACTATATGCAGACCACCGGGCAAAAAGGCGGCCTTTGGAAGAACCTGGGTCGACCTCCGCAAAAAGCTCTGGGTGTTGGCTTTATCTCCCAGGGTTTCGAGTCTTGCCGGCCGTTTCGCCGTATGCCGGACAGCTGGCACCGCACTATTTCCTGGATCACCGAGGGGATCGAGGGCGAGATTATTGGCGATTTTGGTCTGGCACACCGGGCTGCTGGCGGTATTGAGATGGATCGCTACGACTTGGAGAGGGGCACGCCGCCGCACGCCAAGATCATCGCCTCCTCCGGCGGGCATACGGATAATTACGTGCTGGTCTGCGAGGAAGTCTTATATGCATTTCCGGGAATGACCGGTACCTACGATCACCGGATTCGAGCAGACATGGTGTATTTCACATCATCCAATAATGGCGCTGTTTTCTCAAGTGGTTCAATCGCTTTTGGCCAGGCGCTTCCCAGTCATGGGTTCAACAACAATGTGTCTAAGTTGCTGGCGAATCTGGTCGATGCCTTCTCAAAGGACGGGCCATTGCCTGGTGGAAAGTGGATTTCTGAGGAGAAGCAGTGGCGGTAAAACACCTGCATCAACCAAAGTCGCCATTAGCAGTCGGACAACGGGCCTAGGCTGCTGGTCCGCCTTTAGCACGGCCATGTTTGTCCCCGTTATTGTCCGGCGGTACTGCCACCGTCGATCTGGAGCGCTGTGCCCGTTACGTTTATGGCCTTTGCGCTGGCGAGGTAGGCAATGGCCTGGCCGATCTCCTCGGGCTGGGCAAATCGCTTGAGCGGCGCAAGATTAATCAGTCTTCGTTCTTCAGCTGCAGGATCCTCGGTTTTGTCGATGCCATCCCGGCGAACCATGTCGGTATCGACATAACCAGGGCACACGCAATTTACCCGCACCGCGGGTGCCAGTTCCATGGCCAGGGCTCGGGTGAGGTTGACCACGCCGCCTTTGGAAGCACAGTAAGCGGTGAGCCCCGTCTCGCCCTGCAGGCCGGCGTCGGAGGCCACATTGACCACGGCCTCGCAGCCAGCAACCTCGCTGACGTCGCCCGGCACCGCAACCACCGCTGTACCCGGACCGAGCGTTTCGATACAAGTGTCAGTGGCTTGTCGTGAACGACCGTTAATGGCAACCCGTGCGCCAGCATCCAGGAACACTCTTGCTGTGGCCCTGCCAATCCCCCGGGAAGACCCAGTAACCAGAATCCGCTTGCCCGAAAAGTCCATTATTGGCTCCTGTTGTAATCGGGTTGCAGCAAAGCCATCTATTCGGCAGTGCCCAGGTAAGCCGCTTGTACTGCCGGGTTCGCCGAGATTTCCGCTGGTGTTCCAACGGCGATCACCCGCCCCTGGTCGAGCACGTACACACGATCACAGATCCCGGTAATGAAATTGAGGTCATGGTCTATAACCACTACCCCGGCGCCAATTAGTTTTGCCATCGAGCGCACCTGGTCGATCATGGCCCTGGATTCGCTGTCGCTCATGCCGCTGGTTGGCTCATCCAACAACAGGAAGTCCGGTCCAGCTGCCGCCGCACGGGCCAGCTCAAGCCGCCGGGCGTTACCGTAGTCCAGTTCGGATGCTCGCCGATCGCGCTGTTCCCAGAGTCCGGCTTGGGCCATCAGCGCGCCAACTGGTGGCAGTGGGCGGTCCCGGCGGAAGTGCTTTGCCGCCAGGCGCACAACCCCGATGTTTTCCCGTACGCTGAGGGCGGAGAACAGGCGGAAATTCTGAAAGGTGCGGGCGAGACCAGAACGTGCAATAACGTGCGGTGATACGCCGGTCAGGATGACGTCACCAAGCGCAATCTGCCCGTTATCTGACTCGACCAGCCCGGTAATTACGTTCAGCAGTGTGGTCTTGCCGGCACCATTGGGACCGATCAAGCCAACGATCTCTCCGGACGCGGCCTCCAGCCCGGCGTCAGCCAGCGCCTGGTAGCCACCGAAATGAACGGTGACGTTGGTCACTTTCAGGACCGTGGTTGGGGTTTTGTCACCATCTGTTGAAGGTGGTGGCACTGGCGGTGGTTCTGTGCGGTGTAATCGTCGCAACGACCAGTGGTCGAGTTCCCAGTCACCCAGCAGCCCGGCTGGTCGCAGGATCATGAAACCGAGCATTGCCCCGCCCAGGAAAATGTCGGTCAACCCGTCCCGTAACAGCCAGTTCATACCCTGGATATCTACCTCGGAGAGATTGCGGGTCAATTCTCTGCCGACAGTGATGATCAGTACGCCGGTTAGCGCACCGACTACACTGTTACGCCCTCCAACGATGAGCATGGTCAGGGTCAGCAGGGTGTAGTCAAAAAAGAACAGCCTGGGATTGATGCTGCCAAGTTCGAATACGCGCAAGGCAGAGCCGGCAGACACTACGACCACGGACAATAGCAATGCAATCATCTGCTGTACCGCGGGGTCGATTCCCATGACCCTTGCCGCCAGATCATCTTCCCGAGCGGCCTGCGCCAGGCGCCCAGCACGGGTTTCCTTGAATAACCGGGCAAGTCCAATTGCGCCTAACAGGATCAGGTAAATGGGCAGTTTTCCTTGCAGGGTGGCGTTACCGAACGGACTGAATGAAAGACCGGTCTTGCCGCCCCGGGTCAGATCGATCCAGTTGCGAGCCACTTCGTGGACTACGAACAGCAGCGCCAGGGTGATGACAACCGCCGCCACCGCGCCGGACCGTGCTCCCGACCGCGACAACGCCAGTCCAACCAGGAAGGCGACAATGACGGTCAGTGTCACGGCAATCAGTCCGGACTGCAGCGGAGTAAAGTCAACCTCGGCCAGCCCGAACGGCGCGTTCGGAATCTGCCGGAGTTTTCGTTCCGGCGAGATAGCACAGATAGCAAAAGCATAGCCGGATATCGCGCCGAACCCAATATGGCCGAACGACAGCACGCCGGTATTACCTATGTAAATCTGGATGCCAAGTACCACCACCGCGTTGATGAGCATCTGGGTGACGAGGCTGTCGGCCGCGGCACCGCCAGCGGCAGCGTACAACAGGCTGCCGGCGACCAAGAACAGGAACAGCAGGCCGGAACCAAGCGCAGGCGCGACGGCGTGCCGGACGCGGTCGGCTTGCATCAGACGCGCTCGACGCGGCGTACCGTGATCAAGCCCTGTGGCCTGAACACAAACAAGAGCGCAATGAGTAGAAACACGATGCCGTCGGTCAGGCCGGCGGTTCCACCCGGCAGGCGGGAGATAAGCAACACCTCGACCAGGCCAAGGGTGATTCCGCCAAGCACGGCACCACTGAGGCTGCCCAGCCCGCCAATCAGCGCCGCCAGCACTCCTTTGAGCATTGGATTGAGACCGGCAGTTGGTCCCGCCTGGCCGCTGCGCATCAGCCAGAACACGGCAGCGACCCCGGCCAGCACACCAGAAAGCACAAAGGCGCCTCGAATCACCCGGTTACTACGAATACCCATCAACCGGGCCGTGTCGAAATCCTCGGCAGCGGCACGCAGGCTAACACCGAACATGGTGCGTTGCAGCAGCCAGTAGGTGCCAAGCAGCGTCACCAGGGTGGCGGCGATAACCGCCAGGTCGAATACCTCCAGGCTGAGGCCGCCGATGCGCCAGGTATCAAAAATCCAGCCGGGCCGCGGGAATTGCCGAAAGTTGGCGGACACGTACATGACGAAAAGTGCCTGCACCAGAAAATGCACGCCGAAGGACGTCATCAGCATGGTGAAATCAGGTGCACCGCGCACCCAGCGAAAGGCAACGAACTCGATGATCACCGCGGTCAGTACTGCGACCACGATCACCGTAGGTGCGATGAACCACCAGTTGAGGCCGCTGGCAAAAAGCCAGTAACTGGTATACGCACTGACCGTGATCAGTTCACCATGAGCGAAATTGATCAAGTGCATCACGCCGAAAATTACAGCAATCCCGAGGGCCAGCAGGGCGTAGATGCCACCCCGGCCGAGGCCGTCAATAATCTGTTGAATGAGTTCGATCATGCTGTGCCTCCCGACTGACCCAGGTAGGTCTCAAACAGGTCTTCACTGGCTGCAAGTTGTGCGGCTGGCCCATCGGCAACGATCTCACCCGAGCGCATGACATAGGCACGGTCGGCCACGGCCAGCATTCGTTTTGCGTTCTGCTCTACCACGAACAAGGTGCGGCCGCCTTCGCGCAACCTGCCGATCAGGTCGAATACCTGGTCAACCAGCACCGGGGCCAGGCCCAGCGACGGCTCGTCCATGAGTAATACAGCCGGATCACTCATCAGTGCGCGACCGATAGCGAGTTGCTGTGCTTCACCGCCGGAGAGGTAGCCGGCCGGAGCGGACAGTCTTTCCTCGAGAATAGGGAACAGCGAGACCATTTCATCCAGCAGTTCCTGCCGGCGGCTGGCCGGCTGGGTGATGCCGCCGACCAGCAGGTTCTCGCGGACCGTGAAGTCGGAAAATATCCGGCGGTGTTCGGGCACCAGTGCCAGCCCCGCCCGCAGCATGCGATCGGGTGCCCAGCCGGTGACGTCTGCGTCATCTAGGGTCACCCGGCCGGCCGAGGGTCTCAGCAGACCCGCGACCGTGGCCAGCAGCGTGGTCTTGCCGGCGCCGTTCGGACCGATGAGGCATACCACCTCACCAGCCCGAACCGTCAATCCGACGTCCCGAACGGCTGTTATGGTGCCGTAACGGGTGACCAATGACTCGATATTGAGCACCCTGGCAGCCGCTGTGGATCAGTCGTAAGTTGCCGCCAGCGTAGGTGCTCCGTTTACGACCCGGTGAACGTATACCGGTTTGCTCGGTGATCCGTTAGTGCCGGAGTAGGACAATGTGCCAGTGGCGCCAGCGACACCATCCAGCCCGGCGATGGCAGCTCCGAGCACCGCCGGATCCATCGAGCCGGTGGTTAAGTACGCCTGGATGACTACGGCAATGGCATCAACGGCGAGGCCGCCGAAAGAAGCATTTTCGAGCGGTGCACCCCTGGCTGCCGCATAGCCATCGGCCAGCGCTTTAATACGGCTGCCCTCGGCTGGGAATGAATGGGTCGTATGGTAGAAGCCTTCTACACCCTCGGTGAAATAGCCGCCGGTCGCCTCGAAGGCATCAGTCATAAGATGATTTGTCTCTACCCCTGCGCCGTCGAGCTGGCCACGCAGGTTAGCGCTCTGGAAAGACAACATGGCCGAGTAGACAACATCCGGTGCTGAGCTGGCTGCGGCCATCTTGTTTACCTGGGCCGAGAAATCCATATCCTCTATCGGCACGAAGTTGTAATCAGCTGTTACGTTGCCACCCCCGGCCTCAAAGACCTTGGTGAAGATCACCGGGTTGTAGCCGAAATAAGGTCCGGGAGACGAGAATGTAACGGCGGTTTTCCAGCCCTGATCAAGCGCAAACTTGGCTGCGGCGGTGGCCTGGGCCGTGTCGTCGAAGGCAACCAGGAAAGACATCGCCGATGCGTCAGCCAGTGTCGGCTCGGTCGAGGCAACAAACAGCGTTGGGACCTTGCCGGCGGTAACCTGCAGTAGTGGTTCACCGAAATCCGGGAACGGTGGCCCCAGTATGGCCGACATACCGGCGCTGACCAGTTCCTGGCCAGCCCGCTGGGTCACTTCCGGGTCACCTTCGATATTCTTGACAACGAATTCGATCGGGGATCCATTGATTCCGCCGGCGCAGTTGACCAGCTCAACGAAATAAATCGCCGCTTCACTTGCAGGTTTATCAGCGAATCCTCCAAGGTCAGAAAAATCGGCAGCAAAACCGATTTTCAACGGCGCGCCATTTGGCGCTGCTTTACATGCGTTGAGATTGGTTGCGAGTGTCGCATCGATATCGAACGAACCCGCATGGGTTGTGCCGAACATCAGCAGTGTTGCTGTTGTTGCGTACGCGATCATACGAATAACTAATTTCATCATCTTGCTCCTCTGGTAGTCGGGTTATGCTTGCTGAGCGGGCTTGATTTTGTTGCTCCGGTTGCCCGGTGGTTGCCTTTTTCTCAGCCGCGTCTGCTGCTTTTCCGTACGGCGCTCAAGGTAATTGTCCGGCTCATGCCTGTCAAGTTTCTTATTGACCCATGCACCCGCCAGAGAGCACTCTCCAGAGGGGTATTCCTCATCGATCATAGGGTATTGGCGGTTAACCGCCAGCCACTGGCGGCCAGAAAGCGACACGATCGCCACCGACCAACGGTTTGTCCAGATCACACTTAACGCCGTTTACCATCGGAAATGCCACCTCGTTCGGGGGGATCTGCAGTATTCGGTTCAACAGCTCGCGCAGATCTGTCCCCTCGGGCACACGCAGTGGTAGTGCCTCACCAATGCCAAGGGCGGGCCGATGACGGCGCAGGCCAGCATTTAACCTGACAGTGACTTCGATCATTTCTTGTTCGGGGCGATTGTCACGCCTCGCTGCATACACCCCACCAGTCATCCAGACCCAGCTCGTCGAGTTTTGCCCGCGTCGGTCGGCCTGACTCGTCCCAGCCTCGTAACTGGTAATAAGTCTGCAAATGCTCATGCAGCAGGGCTCGGCTGCCGGCCCGGGGTCCATCGGGTGAAGGCTCGGCCACACGTTGCGGAAGTGTGTCGTCGGCGCTGGTGAAACCCGCGCGCAGGTTGAACATCCGCTCTATGTTCCAGATCCGGTCGCCCTGCTCAATCGAGCGATCGAAAGTGAAATCGAGTCCGGTAGCGGGTGCCAGTAATGCACAGATTTCACGGTGGGTGATGGCAAACTTGGTGAACAGGCAAATACCGGTGGAATCGACGAAGGCGGTCGAATTCTGAAAAGGGCGTCGCACCATTTCTTCTTTTTGTTCCAGCACTTCCGGCGCCAGGTAGCGGGGAATGCCGTATAGCTCGGCGGCGACGGTGTTGCCCCGCACATGGCAGGCACCGCGGTTCGAAGTTGCATATTGCAGGGCCATGCCCTGAAAGACGCGCGGGCTGTAGGCCGACATCTCCAGTTTTTTCGCCCCCATAAAAAACTCGGGGTGTCCGTAGCGCGTTGCCAGCCGGTAACTGCCATCTGCCAGGATCTCACCAAAGCCTTTCCGCTGGCCGGTCATTGCAACTGCCCGCACCATGGCGGCTGCATCGCCAAATTTCAGTGGAAAGCCGATATCTTCTTCTGGCAGAGCGCCTTTTTCAAACAGTTCCATTGCGCAGGCGATGGTAGCGCCGGTGGAAATAGTGTCGATGCCATAGTCCCCGCAGATAAAGTTGGCTTTGGCTACGGCCGCCAATTCAGAAACGCCGCACAGCGCGCCAAGCGCCCAGATTGATTCATATTCTGGCCCCTCACCGCGACCCTGGTAGGGGCCATCCTTGACTTCAGAGACTCGAGTGCATGCGATCGGGCAGGCAAAACAGGCGCGGTTTCGTTGCAGAACATCCTCTGCCAGCGCCTCTCCACTGGTAGCAGCGGCACCTGCAAAGGTATCAGACTGGAAATTGCGGGTGGGATATGCGCCCATCTCGTTAATCAGGCTTACCAGGCTGGCGGTACCGTAGGCACGAAAACTCCCAAATGAAACCGGATCCGCTGTTATTTTTTCGTGCATGTCCATGGTGGCTTTCCAGAACTGTTGCGGGTCATGCAGGCTGATACTGCCAGTGCCATGAACAGCAATAGCCTTGAGTTTCTTCTTGCCCATCAGCGCACCGACACCGCTGCGTGCAGCAAGACGGTAACCATCGTTGACTACGCCGGCCAGCAGCGACAAGTTCTCACCGCCCGGACCGATACAGGCCACCTTGGCAGTTGGGCGGGTGAGCTTGCGCAACGCCGCTTCGGTATCAACTGGGAACTTTCCCCAGAGCGATTCTGCTGGGCGGATCTCCACCGTCTTGTCGTTGATCCACAAGTAGACGGGTTCGGAAGACTCACCCTGGATGATCAACACGTCGTATCCCGCAAATTTGAGCTCCGGTCCGAAGAAACCGCCTGAGTTGGAGCAGGCAATAGTTCCGGTGAGCGGTGCTTTGCAAACGACCACATAACGGGATGTCGCTGGTGCGCCAGTGCCAGTGAGCGGGCCAGTAGCGAAGATCAGGGGATTTTCCGGACCCAGCGGATCCACTGCAGGGTCGAGTTCCGCACACAGCAGGCGGGAAGCCAGGCCACGACCGCCAATGAAGTCTTCGGCCATTTGCAGCTCCAGCGCCTCCCTGGTGATGGCGCCAGTGCCCAGATCAACCCGTAGAATTGTTCCGGTATAACCGTTGTACATGGCTGCGCTCTTTTATCTGGTCTCTCGTGCCGGCAGGTAATCCGTCATCAGGGTCGCCAATTTTTCGTAAGCAGGCCTATCGATGTGGCGGAAAGTAATAGCTTGGCTGGGGCAGTAGCGTACGCAGGCGGGATCCCCATCACACAAATCACACTTGACCACGGCTGCTTTTGCCGGGGAGTGGGTGATGCCTCCCGTAGGACAGACAAAAATACACTCCATGCAACTGGTGCAGTTCTCGCGAATAACACTGACCACACCCTGCTCATTTATTTCCATCGCTTCATGGGTGCAGGCCTTTAAGCAGTGCATTTCTTCACAGTGAATACAGACGATTGGCAGGAAGAAATCGTCACTGGGGTAAACAACCTGGATGCGCAGTTGAACCTGTGTTGCCGCTTGTTCATGCTTGATTGCGCAGGCCACCTCACACATCCGACAGCCGGTACACATCTGCGGGTTGATCGCGAGTTTCCGTGGTCCACTCGTCTCATCGGAATCCTCGTATGGTGGCGGCGTCATAAAAGGGATGCCCTCGCCGGGTGCTCCACTGCCAGCGATCTGGGTGTCCTCGGTTGCCAGCACTGCGGCAAAAGACCCTGACGGTGTCCACTTTGTCTGCAACCATCCGTCGAAGCGGTCCCGATTAAAGGCCGCCAGCGCTGCAGGCCGTGTCCCTTCCAGTACCCACTGTGCCAGGTGGTGTCCCACAATAGGCCCGGTTGCCAGGCCATGCCCACAGAAACCGGATGCAAGCAGCACGCTTTCGTTCAGGTAATCGATGATCGGCATGCCATCGGGGGTGCTTGGATCCAAGCCACCCCAGGTGCGTAGCAACTTGGCTCTCTCAAGATCTGTTACCAGCTGTGAGATATGGGCCACGGCCATCTGCAGGTTGTCGCTGGTAGTACGGATGTCTTCCTGGCCTGTCTCCTCGAGGATTCCCCCGCCAAAGTGCACGCCCCCGTTACTCGTCTGTCGGAAAAACAGATCACTGCTTGCCACGCCGAACATCTGCTGGAAAAGAGGGGGCAACGGTTCGGTGATCATCGACTCGTAACGGACATTTGCAAGCGGCAGGTCATACCCGATCTGGTAGCAGAGCGCCTGCGAGCCGAAGCCTGCAGCGAGAATCACAACTGGCGCACGGGCAGTGTGAGAGGGGGTTTCGACCAGTGCCTGCCCGCTGTCGGTCTGGACGATGTTTTGCACCTCACAGTTGAGCAGTACCCGGGCGCCACCCTGGGCCGCCTTGTTAAAAAATCCCGTTACCAGCCGGAACGGATTGCAGTGGCCGTCTTCCGCACAAAAACTTGCGCCAACGATATTCTGCCAACGCAGTGCCGGCACGATTTCCACCACATCGGCAACCTCCAGCCAGGAAACATCCAGCCCATGTGATTGCTGACGTGCAACATCTACCTGCATCGGGCGACGATAGTCGGCCGACTCTGCCAACCGGAGGTTGCCGGCCTGGATATACTCGATATCGATTCCAAGTTCATCGGACAAGCCAGGGAAAAGCGCAACGCTTGCTTTGGCGAGCGGAATCTCCTCAGAAACCCGGGCAGATTGTCGGACCCCTCCGCCTGCGCGCCCACTGGCGCCACTGCCAATACCATCGCGCTCCACCAGCAGGACATCGGCTCCGGCTCGAGTCAGGTGGTAGGCGGTTGCACAGCCTACGATGCCGCCGCCGACGATGATAACGTCAGCCTGGTAATCTGCCATCGTCAGGTCCTCGCCACACCATAGCCGCCGACGTGGTCTTCCCAGGTTAGCTCGCCCGTGTCGGCCACGGCGCCGCCAACTTCCTCCAGCAACACAGGTTTGACCGGTGCCCGCGCGGTAAATGGCTGGATTTCCTGAAGAGCCAGACCGGTTTCATGGGCCACGATCTGGCGGAGGATTTCCCCGCAGATACGGCCCTGGCAACGGCCCATACCCACACGGGTCCAGGGTTTCAACTGGTTGAGTTGCACCACCCCCATACGGATAGCGGCTCGCACCTCACCGGCACTGATTTCTTCGCAGCGGCAGACCGGCACAGCGTCGGTCGCCAGTGCACACAACCCCGGCTTGACTGGAAACATCTTCCCCAATGATGCAGCCACGGTGCGCGCCTGCAACTGCTTCTGGCATAGCTTGGCCTCGTCAGTTTCCGGGTCAAGGCCCAGTTGCCGTGCGGCCACGGCACCGGCCAACTGGCCTTCGAGCAGTGCCACATCCGCCCCCCCTATGCCACATGTCTCACCAGCAGCAAAGATACCTGCAACGCTGGTTTCCAGATTCTCGTTGGTCTTAGTTGCGAAAGCGCCAAAGTTGTAATCAAAGTATTGTGTGCAGCCCGCAATACCGGGCAGTTCTGTAGCGGGAATGAATCCATAGTTCAGGCAAATGCTGTCCACCTCCAAGGTCGTTTCGCTGCCTGGAGTTGGTATACCATCGCCATCAACTTTCATGATCACCGCACCGGAGACTTCGTTCTCGCCCAGGGCCCGGGCGATGGTGTGTCCGTACTTAATTGGAACTTTGGCCTGCAGCAATTTTTTCTGGTTAGCAATCCCCTGGCCGAGTTTGTCCCAATGCCCCCATAACTTGCTGGCGGTTCGAAGGAATTCTGCGCGCGGCTGCAGTTCCACAATTGCCGCAATATCAGCACCGGCCTCCAGCAGTTGAACGGCTGCAAGTTGCAGCAGGGGGCCGGTTCCCGCCAGCAGGAACCTGTGCCCGGGTAACAACCCCTGCGCTTTCAGCAGCAACTGGGCCCCACCAGCCATGATCACACCGGGTAATGTCCAGCCCGGGAAAGGCATCACTCGTTCATAGGCGCCGGCAGAGAAAATGATGCGTTTCGCTTGCAGGGCTCGTGCGCCAGTAGGACCACACAGATAAAGCACAAGCTCTTCTGGCGAGACATTCCAGACCAGCGTATCGCACTGAAGATCAATTCCGGGGTGATTCAGGCCGGCCAGCAGTTCCCGCCCTTGTTGAATATTCGATGCCAGGGAATTCGGGTACTTGTGCCCGCTCTCAGCGAGCGTTGGCTGCTTGTAATATTGCCCTCCGGCATTGGTGTTTTCATCCAATAAGGTTACTGCTGCACCCGCCCGGGCCGCGATTACCGCAGCTGCTACCCCCGCTGGGCCTGCGCCAACAATGGCAATCTCTGTGGTATCTGGTTTCTGGGGCGTCATGAACTGGTTTCAACAATACAGCCGGGGTGAACTTGCGTTACGCAGGTGCGCACATTCGGGATGCCATCTACGGTAGCCACGCAGTCAAAACACATGCCCATTCCGCAGAAGTAACCCCGAGGGGCGCCATCTTTGACGCTCTGGTGAATGTTGCGTTGCCCGGTTGCCAGCAGCGCAGCGGCAATGCTCTCACCAGCATAGGCCTGAATCTCCTTTCCATTTACGGTGATCGTGATTGGTTCACCACGCTCAATACCATTGATTCTTTGGGCTTTCATATTGTCACCATGCTTTCATTGTGCCAGAGGGTGCGCAGGTTGAACAACAATGCCCAAGGCCATAAACGGCAAGACGACTTGCAGCGCTGGTGGTAGAGCGCCGGCTGGTGGTAGAGCGCCGGCCGGTGGTCGAGTGCTACCATAGCCTCCCAGCCTTTACCTGTCGTTTACAGTCACCGATGCTGGATTCGTGGGCAGGCGGCCAAGACCATAAATCCAAAGCGAGAATTAAGTAACGGGTGCCGAACCAGGAAAATATACTGCCGCCGCCGACCCGGTCCCTGAGCGCACCCTGGCGCATCCGTATCGAGGCTCACTTCGAGTACTTCGGTCGTTTCGTCTTCCGTCATCACTGGAAGATACTGCTGGCGATCGTGGCTGTGGTGATCGGTTGCGGTTCTGGACTGCCCAAACTCTCGCTCGATACCTCGACCGAAGGCTTCCTGCACCCGCAGGATCCGACCCTTTCGGTATACAACGAATTTCGCGAACAGTTCGGCCGTGAGGAACTGATTCTGGTAGCGGTCACGGGCCCGGATATATTTGCGCCGGAGTTTCTCGCCCGGCTGCGGGACCTGCACCAGGCCATTGAGGCCGAGACCCCCCACCTTGAAGATATCACCAGCCTGGTCAATGTTCGCAATACTCGCGGTGAGGGTGGCACACTGCGGGTGGAAGAACTGCTGCAGCGCTGGCCCGATGGCGGTGCCAGCCTTGACCAGATTCGCGCCCAGGCGATGGACAGCGCACTTTACCGCAACATGATCCTGTCAGAGGATGCCACCACCACCGCACTGGTGATCCGCTCCAGTGCCTTCTCCAGTGAAGGGGTCGAACTCAGTGTTGATGATGTGCTCGCCGGCCTTGAGGGCGGCACAACCGATGAGGCTACAGACACTCTCATAGGGGGCTTTGATGAGGCTTCCGGGGAGGTTGCCTCAACCGGCGCTGCCGCGCCGGCCGGCCGGCGCGTTGTGCTCAGCGATGCGGAGAATGGTGAGCTGGTCAGGGCTGTGCAATCGGTGATCGACCGCTTCGATCGTGACGGCTTCAGCATTCGGCTGGCGGGCTCGCCGGTCATTCTCGATGACCTCAAGCGCTCAATGGAGACCAACTTGCCCAGGTTTACCATCATTTCGCTGTGCACTATCAGCCTGCTGCTGGCGCTCATGTTCCGGCGCCTCTCGGGTGTACTGCTGCCACTGGCCGTGGTGATACTGTCGCTGCTCTCGACTCTGGGCCTCATGGGTCATCTGGGAATGTCCATCAAGCTGCCAACCCAGATCCTGCCTTCGTTCCTGCTGGCAGTCGGGGTTGGGGCATCGGTGCATATCCTGGCGATCTTCTACCGCTACCTCGACCAGGGCAACGGCTCGCGCGAGTCGATCGCTTTCACCCTTGGTCACTCCGGCCTCGCCATCGTCATGACCAGCCTGACCACGGCCGCAGGCCTGGCCTCATTTGCCGGCTCGCCGGTTGCTCCGATCAGTGATCTGGGTTTTGCCGCCACTATCGGCGTGCTGATTGCGCTCATTTTTACTCTGGTGATGCTGCCGGCGCTGCTGGCGCTGATCCGGATCAAGTCGGTGACTCGGTCGCCGCGGTCTGCCCGAGGCACCGTGATCGATCGCCTGTTCACCTGGGTCACCGATTTTTCCATCGATCGTTCCGGCGGCGTACTGGCACTGTCGGTACTGCTCACTGTCGCCGGCATCAGTGGTGCCGCAATGGTTCAGTTCGGCCACAACCCGCTCGAGTGGTTCCCGGATGACGAGCCGATATACCAGAATACAATGTTTATCGACCAGCAACTCAAGGGCGCTGGCGTGGCAGAAGTCGTGGTCGATACCGGCCGGGAGAACGGACTGTACGAGCCGGCCGTGATGAAAGAACTGGACCGGCTGGCCACCGAGCTCTACGGCTACCAGGATCCGGATCTTTTCGTCGGCAAGATTTTCTCCCTGTCGGACATGCTCAAGGAAATCAACCAGGCGCTTAACAACAATCAGAGCGAAGCTTACGCAATTCCCCAGGATCGTGAACTGATTGCCCAGGAGTTCTTACTGTTCGAGAATTCCGGATCGGACGATCTGGAAGATGTGGTTGATTCGAGATTCCAGAAAACCCGGGTCACGGTTAAGGTACCGTGGGCTGACACCATCGCTTATGCTCGCCTGACAGCCTACCTGGAGACGCACTTCAACGCTGCCTTCGAAGGCGTTGCCAGCATCCAGGTTACCGGCCTGGCAGCGCTTTTTGGCCGTATTCTCAGAGCGTCCATCCAATCGATGCAGCAGAGTTACGTGATCGCGGCCCTGGTCATCACCTTGATGATGATTCTGCTGATCGGTGATCTTAGGATCGGCCTGGTCAGCATGATGCCCAACCTGCTCCCGATCGTGCTGGTTATGGGTTACCTGGGTTGGGCCGGAATCCAGTTGGACATGTTCAATATGCTGGTAGGCAGCATTGCCTTGGGCCTGGCAGTGGACGATACCGTGCATTTCATGCACAACTACCGGCGCTACTACCACCTGTCCGGTGACGTCCGCCAGGCGGTGCGCGAAACTCTGCTCAGTACCGGCCGGGCGATGGCCGTTACCACCATGGTTCTGGCAACCGGCTTTTATACTTATACCCTGGCGGATATGAATAACCTCATCCTGTTCGGCGCACTCACGGGCAGTGCTATCGTGATCGCCCTGGTAGCGAACTTCCTGCTTGCCCCGGCCCTGATGCACCAGCTGCACAAGCGCCGCATCACGGCCTGAATCGAGTTACCAACTACTTCTCCTGGAGAGTCTGGAATGAAGCGAAGCTTTTTCAGTTTGACTCTGGTCATGACCGCTGCCGCGGGCCTGTTGTTTGCTCCGACCGCGAGCGCCCTCAATGCCCGTGAGATCATGCAGCGGGTCGATGCCCGGGACGACGGCGATAATGGCACCGCGACCATGGAGATGATCCTGCTCGACAAGAAGGGTAACGAGCGCCGCCGCACGCTCCGAACCTTCAGCAAAGATCAGGATGACGACAGGTATCGCTTGATGTTTTTCATGGAGCCGGCGGACGTGCGCGGCACCGGTTTTCTCACCTACGACTACGACGACCCCGCTGTGGACGACGACCAGTGGTTGTACTTGCCAGCCCTGGCCAAGACCCGGCGTATTGCCGCGGCCGACAAGTCGGGCAGTTTCATGGGCTCTGATTTCAACTACGCCGACATGACTCGCAAGGATCTGGATCTTTATACCTACGAACTGCTCAAGGAGTTGATAGTGGCTGAGCGCAGGGCGTGGGTGATCCAGGCAGTTCCCACGAGCCCTCAGGAGATCGACCAGTCGGGCTATACCCGGTCGCTGTTGTTCGTGGACCAGGCAACCTTCCTGGTGCTGCGGGCTATTCACTGGATGAAGGAGGGCGGTGGCCGGATGAAGTACCTGGATGCTTCGCCCCACATTGAACAGGTAGACGGCATCTGGGTGGCCCGGCACATGACCATGACCACCAAGCAGGGCAAAACCACGCTGCACCGGACCACCCTGCGTTTTAAGCAGATGGGTTTTGGTCAGGATCTGGATGAGGGTTTGTTTACAGTCCGCCGCCTGGAGCAGGGACTGTAGGCTCGGAAAAGACAGTGTTCAACCGTCTTGCCTGCTGCCTGACAGCCGCACTTTTTTTATTGGCCGTCCCCCCGGCCGGCCTGGCCACGGATGGGGTGCCGCTGGACGACCTGCTGAAAGGTTTCGACGATGAGAAGCCCGGCAGCACATCGGTGCCGCCGCCTGAGCAAGTCAGCGAACCCGCCCACTGGCAGCTGGCGGGTGCCACCAGTTTGCGGTTTGCCTTTAATACCGCGCACGCTGCGCCAGTTGCTGGCCAGGCCGATCACCGCAGTCTGTCGTCGGCCCGCGGCAAACTGAGCCTGCAACTGGCAGGCCAGTTTTCCCGCCGTTGGCGTGCCAGGGTGGCGGGTTACGCCTTCTATGATGCGGCCTACGATCGTGCTGCCCGCAACTATCCCGAGGTCCTGGTCGACGCCATGCGGGCGGAGACGGAATTCGGTGAGGCTTACCTGGCCGGCTCACTCGGGCCCGTTGATCTTAAACTGGGGCGCCAGGTCCTGGCCTGGGGCAAGGCTGATACCCTGTCTGTGGTGGACCTGGTCAGCCCGCTCGACCTGCGCGAGCCGGGAATGGTGGATATCGACGACCTGCGCCTGCCGCTCACCATGGCGCGACTCGACTACTATCCGGATCGCACCTGGCGCATCAGTGCCCTGGCGATTCCGGAGATACGGGTCAACGAGTTCCCGGCTTACGGCTCTGATTTCTATCCGTTCCCGATGCCACTCACCGATGCGGTGCCCGATCACGGGGGCGGCAACACCGAGTGGGCGGCCGCGGTCGAGGGCACGTTCAGTGGCTGGGGCCTGGGGTTCTACTGGGCCGACCTGGTCGACAACATGCCTTATCCGGTGTTGACGCTGCAGGGGCAGAGCCCGCTGCCAACCTCGCTGGCCCATGCCCGCATCCAGTTGGCCGGTGTTGCCTTTGATCTCGCCAGCGGCAACTGGCTGCTCAAAGGGGAGCTGGCCCAGGTACGTGGTGCCAGGCAAACCAGCCAGTTGGCCTCGGACCGGCGCCATCTGGTGGGCGTTATCGAGTACAGCGGTGTGGCAAATGTCGTAATGGCGCTGGAGTTGGCCTGGCAGTCGCTGCTCGACTACAGCGTCCGGCATGGCCAGGCTGGTTATGACAAAGACAGCTGGCAGAGCGTGATTCGCCTGAGCCTGGACCAGTTGCACGACACCCTGCACTGGGCCGTGTTGTACAGCGGTTATGGCGGTAGTGGCGGCTTCACCCGCGGCCAGGTCCAGTACGACATTGCGGACGCCTTTAGCCTGAGCGGTGGGGTGGTGCTCTATCGCGGCGGCGACAGCCTGATGACGCGCGGGATCGGTGACAACGACCGGGTTTTTCTCCAGGCCCGCTACAGTTTCTAGGTGGCAGGCACACGGGTGAAGGCCATGCGGGCCATGCAACTCAAGCATAGCGGCGAACCACTCGCCGCGCAGCAACTGGCGTGTCCGGAGCCCGGCCCGGGCCAGGTCCTGATCCGGGTGAACGCCTGCGGTGTTTGTCGTACCGACCTGCACATTCTCGACGGTGAGTTGTCTGAGCCAAGGCTCCCACTGGTGCCGGGGCACGAGATCATCGGCCATATCGAGTACCGCGGCGCCGGTGTGGCGGGCTTCGAACTGGGCCAGCGCGTCGGCGTGCCCTGGTTGGGTCACACCTGCGGGCAGTGTACGCAGTGTAAGGCCGGCCGCGAGAACCTCTGCGACAGGGCGCGTTTTACCGGTTACCATCTCGACGGCGGCTACGCCGAGTACACCGTTGCCGATCATCGCTACTGCTTGCCGGTTCCGGGACCGCTGTCGGACGCCGAGGCCGCGCCACTGCTCTGTGCCGGGCTGATTGGTTACCGTGCGCTGCGCATGGCCAGCGAACCGGCGCGACTGGGCATCTACGGTTTTGGTGCCGCCGCCCACATCGTCATCCAGATAGCGCGCCACCAGGGTCGCGCGGTCTATGTTTTCACCCGGCCGGGCGATATAAAGAGTCAGCAGTTCGCGCATAGCCTGGGTGCGACGTGGGCGGGCGGCTCGGACCAGCCCTCGCCCGAGTTGCTTGATGCCGCCATCCTTTTTGCGCCAGTGGGTGCGTTGGTGCCGGCGGCTCTGGCGAGTATTGCGCCGGGCGGCATGGTGGTTTGTGCTGGCATCCACATGAGCGACATTCCGGCGTTCCCTTACCAGTTGTTGTGGCGTGAGCGCATGGTGCGCTCGGTCGCCAACCTCACTCGCCGTGACGGTATCGAGTTTCTCGATCTCGCCGGCCGAGTGCCAGTGCGGACCCATGTCACCGAGTATCCGCTGGCCCAGGCCAACCAAGCGCTCGATGACCTGCGTCACGGGCGTTTCCAGGGTGCGGGTGTCTTGACCGTCAGCTGAGGGTTATACCCGGCGCCTGGCGCTGCCACCACGCTCGCGGATACCATCAGTTGTTTTGAGCTTGCCCTGTCCTGACGGGGCCAAGGAGAAACATGCATCTCAAGGCGATCAGCTACCTGCTGCTGGGCATGTTCAGCATTTCAATCGGTGACACCATGATCAAGATGCTGAGCGGGGACTACGCGCTACACCAACTGGTTTTCATCCGCGCCGCGATCAGCCTGATTATCCTGATGCCGGTGCTGTTGCGCCGTGGCATTACCGCTCTGCGTACCAGCCGGCCGGGCATGCATGCCCTGCGTGGTTTGATGCTGGTCATCGCTAATTTGACGTTCTTTACCGGGTTGGCCTCGTTGCCAATGGCCGAGAGTTCGGCCGTGGTCTTTTCGGCGCCGGTCATCATCACGCTGCTGTCGTTCTGGCTGCTGGGCGAGCGCTTTGGGGTAGGGCGCTGGGTAGCGGTGCTGGTCGGACTCGCGGGTGTGGTGTTGGTGGTCCAGCCGTTCGGGGCTCACCTGGAATTTGCTTACTTGTGGCCGCTGGCTGCCGCCTTTGGTTATGCGGGCTTTACCACGCTAACGCGCTCACTGGGTCGTACCGAAGGTGCCGCCTTACTTGCGGTATTTGCCCAGGGTTCGTTTTTCGTGACCAGCCTGTTGATGGGCATCCTTGTTGGTGGCGGGCGCTTCGCGGGTACCGGCAATCCGAATCTCGAATTCCTGTTGCGGGCCTGGCGCTGGCCGGCGGTCGACGACCTGGGCTTGATCGCCATGATAGGGCTTGTCTCTGCGGTCATCGCCCTGTCGTTATCAGCGGCATACCGCAGCGCGCAGGCCTCTTTCCTCGCCCCGTTCGAGTACAGCAACTTGCCGCTGGTGCTGCTGTGGGGATACCTGGTGTTCGGGGATTTCCCCAACACCCTTGCGCTTGCCGGCATAGGATTGATTGCCGCCGGCGGCATGATCATGATCTTCAGCGAGAGTCGCCGCCGTGCCCGGGACCGACCGACCGGCGCTTGAATCGGCAATGGCGGCTTGTCCCGGGACTTGAACTTATTTTGATCAGGAAATAATTCTTTTATTAGCGGTCACACTGTCGCTGGTGGGATCGTTCATGGATAGACGGAGACGCTGCAATGATCAAGGCTTTCTTCTACTCAAGCAGATGGGCGCCGTGGGCTTATGGTGGCGGGGCACTGCTGTTTTCCTCGTTGTGGTTGCAAGTGCAGATGACGGTCGCCATCAACGAGTGGTACGGCCGCTTCTACGACCTGCTGCAAAATGCCGCCAGTTACCAGGACAACTCGGCCGAGGGCATTAGCCTGTTTTTTGAGCAACTGATTTCGCTGGACTATGTTACTGCCGGTTTTGAAGGCAGCCCGTCGTTTGCCGTGATCGCCTTTCCTTACGTACTCCTTGCCATTTTCACTGGTTGGTTCACCCGCATCTACGGTCTGCGTTGGCGCGAGGCGATAACTTTCGACTACATCCCCCGCTGGCGCTCGGTCGAGCACGAGATTGAAGGCGCTTCTCAGCGTATCCAGGAAGACTGCAACCGCTTCGCCCGCATCGTCGAGTCGCTGGGCCTGCAGATCGTACGTGCGCTGATGACCCTGATTGCCTTTATACCGGTGCTCTATAGTCTGTCGGACAAGGTCGACGTGCCGGTACTGCGCGATATCGAAGGGTCACTCGTGTGGGGAGCACTGGTGATCTCCCTGGGCGGGTTGGTTATCTCCTGGTTTGTTGGCTGGAAGTTGCCGGGCCTAGAGTACAACAACCAGCGGGTAGAGGCAGCTTTCAGGAAGGATCTGGTGCTGGGTGAAGATGACAAAGCCAACCATGCCGATCCACAGACGTTGCGGGATTTTTTTGCCGGCATTCGGCGCAATTACCACCGGCTGTACCTGCACTACGGCTATTTCGATGCCTGGTCGACTACCTACGACCAGTGCATGATTATCGTGCCCTATTTGGCCATGGGTCCGGGCCTTTTTACCGGAGCGCTTACCCTGGGTGTCATGGTGCAGGTGTCCAACGCATTTTCCCGGGTACACGGCGGCTTCTCGCTCTTTTTACACAACTGGACCACCATCACCGAACTGCGCTCGATTTGGAAGCGCCTGCACGAGTTTGAACGCAACCTTGATCACTACGCGGTGGCCGTGCCAGCATGACCAATTCAACACCAGAGCGCACCTTGTTATAGCGCAAAGAAATATCACCAAAAGTGATATAGTGGTCGCTTGAAAGGAGCAATCGGGGAAACGCGGCTTCCGAGCGTACGCCGAACAGGGCTAACCGGGGCCGATACACCATGGATCGAAAAGGCGCAGCACCCTACCGGGGTTTTGCACAGCGGCTGATTGATGCGATGCGCGATGCAGGTCACGGTGCGCGCGAGGGGAGTTGGTCGCGTCTCCCGGTCGAGATTGAGCCGCTGCGCCGCGAAGCTCAGGCAAAGAGCCTGACTACGGCCCGAAAATACCTCGAGGGCCATGCCTTTCCCCGGCGCCATCGCCTTGAACGCATTGCCGAGTGGCTCAATGTAAACCCGGACTGGTTGGCCAGCGGTAGCGGGCCGCGGCACACAGTAGAGCAGTGGGAATCTGCCGATGATTTGCCTGCAGAAGCGTTGGCGCTTGCCCGTGCCTGGTCCGCATTGCCGCGTCATTTTCGTGAACCAATTCGCTCGTGGGTGATTATGGCGTCGATCGTCGATGGCTTGCCCGAGAACGCCAAGCAATTACCTCCTGCAGCAGCCGGACTTGAACGACGGCGCAAGACTCGCAATGCGGATAGTTAACCAAAAGGGTGGAGCCTAACGATCCAGGTAACAGCGTGATGAGCGATCCAGCCACAAACTCGATTCAGGACCTTCAGGCCATGGGCCCGGGGGAGTTCATTGCCTATGGTGATCTGAACTGCCCCTTTTGTTTCGCGCTGCACGAGCGCCTGCTAGCCTGGGACCTGCTGGATCGTATCGAATGGCGGCTGATAGTTCATGCGCCTGAGTTGTCCCCGTCAAAATTTTCGATGGAGGACCAAAGTCTGTTAGCCAACGAAGTTTTCTCGATTCATCACCGGGCACCTGATGTGCCGGTTAACCTGCCGCGAACCCGCCCGGGGAGTGAAATGGCGACCCGGCTGATGCAGGCGTTTGACGGCTTGTCGACAGAGCGCCAAATGGCAGTGCGGGTTGCACTTTACCGGGCGCTGTGGGTGGACGGTGAGGATATTGCGGACGCCGCAACGCTTCAGAGTGTGATCGACAGAGCAGGTTTGTCTGACATGCTGAAAGAGCTGGGATCAGATACCAGCGAGAGCCAGGCCGAGAATCATTCCGCAAGAAATGAGAGCAACAAAGACCTTATTGCTAACCTTCCGGTATGGCAATTCTGGCAGATGCTGGGACCAAGGGCCGCAAAATTCGAGGAGTGGCAGAAAGAGTGGGAGACTAACGGGCAATTCGACCGGCGTATACCGATCATCAAGCATCGTTCAAACGGCAACCTGTTACTGGGTCTGCCTACCGAGGAAGGGTTGTATCATTTTCTGAGCGGTAGCCGCAGTTTTTATACCAACGACGACGTTTGCGTTTTTCAGCCCAGGCCTATCGCGTTGGTTTTCGGCTCGGTTGAGAACCTTTGGCCATTGGTCAAGATCATTAGCAATTCCTGTGAAGTATTGCATTTTTCAGATACTGTGCAGTGCCGCGAGATACTGACTGAGAATGAGTCTGTGGACTTTCTCCTGATAGAGCACGAATTCGTCACGGAACCGAATTTTTCTTTGCTTTCTGATATCGCTGTTTCACAGGGGATAACCCGGATCGTGGCTTCCAAGAAAGGATCCGATGAAGCCGAGCTGCGCGCCTTGCAAACTGGCGCGGCAGAGTACCTGCCGCTGGACCGGAGCGTCGGTGTGCTAACTGCACGTTTTGACAAATTGGTTGCAGAGCGACGCAAAACCATATCTATGGAACAGCACGCCAAGTTTGACGGTCTGACACAGATTGCAAATCGGCGCGAATTCCAGGCCCGTGCCGAGCAGGAGTGGCGGCGGCTTGTAGAAAAAGGCAGCGGATGCTGTTCGCTGCTGCTTATCGATATCGATTTTTTTAAAGCGTACAACGATACTTATGGGCATCTTGCCGGGGACGCCTGCCTGAAACGGGTGGCATCTATTCTTCGCAGTAATGCTGAAGAATATGAGGATCTCGTTGCTCGTTACGGTGGAGAGGAGTTTGTGTTGTTGTTACCCGATACCGATCTGGAGGCGGCGCAAGCCATCGGCGAACGGCTGCGCCGGGCGATCGATGACGAACAGCTCGAACACGCAGGAACTCCAGATGGTGCGACCCGAGTGACCGTGAGTATCGGCGCAGCGACCGCTGTTGCCACGGCACAAGCCACACCAGGCGATCTGGTGCGAATGGCAGATGAGTGCCTTTACCGCGCCAAGTCAGCGGGTCGTAATTGTGTCGTGTCTTAAACTGAGCGAGGTCGGTCTGCGACCATTTTTGGCAAGTTTTCAAAGTTGTCACCCCGGCGGCGGCAGATTTGTGGCGAGCGCTCCCCTACTTTCCAGCTGTCTTGCAATAACAGAAATAAGATATTGAAATAAAATAAAAAAAAATCCCCGCCTGCAAGAAACCAACAAGCGGACTGCAGAAAAATTCTCCAAGTTGATCTGGATTACCTGAAAAAGTCACTCAAAGTGACTAATTTGACTTAATTAGTGTCTATGGCTATTTTTGTCTTCGCTCACCGCGCCCAGACAGTTATGCTGCAAGATGAACACTGAAATATTCAATAACCCCCAGGCTCGGCCGCGCGCCAGGTGGGCGTGGCGCTTGCTGAGGAAGGTCTCAAGGTGATCCAGAGCGTTCAGAGTGCTGCTGTAGACGGAGTGGTGACTTTTGACTCTGAGCAGATTATCCGGTCGGTAAATCAGGCAGCCGTGTCGATGTTCGGTTATGAAAAAAATGAGTTGATTGGCAAAGCTTTAAAAGTGCTGATTGATCATGAAAGTCTCATTGCTCAGGCAGTGGGTGAACCTATCGAGATCGATGGCAAGCATAAAGATGGAACTTTAATTCCGATTGGCATCAGTACGTCGGAAACTACCGAAGATGAGCAGCAGGTTATTGTCGCCAGCATCCGAGATTTAAGAGAAATTCGGAAAAAAGAACAGCAGATTTCCCATCTTGAGAGTTTGCTCTCCCTGAAATCTCTTGATTTTATTAATCAAGGAATCTCAGTTTTTGATCGGGACCTTAAATTGCTTAGTGCTAACCAGGCTTTTCTTGACTTGCTGGCATTCCCGGACTCTTTTTCTACCCCAGGTACACCCCTTGACGAGATACTGCGGTTCAACGCCAGACGCGGAGAATATGGAGACGGGGATGTCGAGACTCAGGTGAGCGAGAGGCTGGCATTGACCAGAAAGTTCCAACCACACGAGTTTGAGCGAACCCGTAACGATGGCACTGTCATCCATATTTCTGGTACACCCATTGACGAAGGTATAGGCGGATTTGTTACCGTTTATACGGATGTCACAAAAGAGCGGATGGATGACAAGCGAAAAGAGCAAGAAATAAAGCAACTAGAGTCTGTTCTGCACCTCGAGGCGATGAATCATATTGGTGTTGGTGTGGCCGTATATGATGATGAACTGAAACTCATCCATGCTAATCGGGTTCATGCAGAAATATATGGTTTTCCAGAAGAGTTGACCCGACAGGGCACTCCTGCGGCGTTGCTGGCCCGCTTCCTCGCAGAGAGTGGCGCCTATGGAGACGGGATTATCGAAGAACAAGTGCAAAAAGTCATGGCTGTACTTTCTTTACGAGAAGAAAAAAGACGTGATCTATCATTACGCGATGGCCGAATCATTGAGATACGATCGAATCCCCTGAAAGGTGGCGTCGTTTTGGTACACAGCGATGTTACCAAGGAGCGTAAAGCCGTTGAGAAAATAAAAAATACG
Source organism: Arenicellales bacterium (assembly GCA_030747115.1). Lineage (GTDB taxonomy): Bacteria > Pseudomonadota > Gammaproteobacteria > Arenicellales > UBA868 > UBA12578. Next base: position 19,270 of record JASLLH010000002.1, on the reverse strand, counting down.
GACCCTGTTACCGAACTGCCAACGCTCGAGTCCCTGATGAGAAACGTTGCAGAAGTTTTCCCGGGCATCTCTGAATCGGGCAATCAGGCTATGGGATTGCGGATGCAGGTAGACCGGTTTGGGATGATTAACGAGATATTCGGCCAGGACATTGGTGACCAGCTTCTAAGGCAGATCGCACAACGTATTCGGGGCATTATCAGCAATCACGCACTTCTTGGGAGGGCCGGCGGGAACGAGTTTGTACTGGTAGATGAGGGGGACGACGCAGCCTCGATTGCAAATAGTGTTGTAAAGGCATTGAAAGAGGCGATGAAGCCTCCTTTTTACTTTAGGTCAAGTGATGGCAAGAGGCAGAAGGTAGGTTTTACCTTAAGTGGTGGAATTGTACTTTTTCCGCAAAATGGCACAGACCTTGTAGATCTGACTCACAAGTCACGGCTGGCAATGCAGTATGCGGCCACACAGGGTGGAGATACATTCCGGTTTTTTGATTGGAAGTCGACCAGGCGTCAGTTTTCGAGTGACCGTATCAGCCTGGAAAACGATCTGCGCGTGGCTGTTGAAGAAGAGCAGTTCGTTCTCAATTACCAGCCCCAGATCGAGTTGCAGAGAGGCCGCCTGCACGGTTGCGAGGCGCTTATCAGGTGGAATCATCCACAGCAGGGCATTATCTCACCGCTGGATTTTATTCCCGTTGCCGAAGAGACCGGACTGATTGTGCCGATTGGTGGCTGGGTGCTGTATCAGGCCTGTGTACAGGCCCAACGATGGCAGGAGGCCGGGCATCCACCGATGGTAATGTCAGTCAATGTCTCAGTGGTTCAGTTTCGCCACGAAGGCTTTGTCGACGAGGTACGATCAGTGCTGGAGGCAACAGGACTGAAGGCGGAATATCTTGAACTTGAGGTTACCGAATCGATCGTTGCCGATGATCTGGACGTGTACCGGAATATTCTTGGACAACTCAAAGAACTTGGCATCAAGCTTGCGATTGATGATTTCGGTACCGGGTACTCGAGTCTGGCCTACCTGACGAAACTGCCATTTGATACGTTGAAGATCGATCAGGCTTTCGTGCGTGGTACCGAAAAACACAACTGGGCCATCGTTCGTGCGGTTGCCCAACTTGCTCGTTCATTGGGACTGACTATCGTGGCCGAAGGAGTAGAAACATCGGAACAGGCCGACGTACTGAGCGGCATTGGCTGCCAGTTGGCCCAGGGGTATTTCTACAGCAGGCCGTTGCCAGAGGATAAGTTTGGTGCCTACCTTTCCAATCACGATACCCTGGAGAAGGCGCACGCCCAGTCCAGCAGGCAAAGGCCGGTATTACGCGTTGGCTTACCAACGTTTGCCGCAATTAACCAATTGCAGCGCGCTGCGCTGAAGTTCCAGAAAGAACACCCGGATATGCAGTTGGAGATCCAGTGCGATGTCAGTGACCGGCTGATAGAGGCTTTGGCGTTGGGCGAACTGGATGTCGTACTGGCAGTTACTTCCGGTCCGGTCGATATCGATCCTGTACAGATCTGGTATGACAGCCCCGTATGGATTGCCGGCTCCGATGTGTCATTGGATAAAGATGGGTCGGTACCCCTGTTGGTTCATCCGGAAGGATCACCGTTTCGCAAGCGGATGATCGAAGCGCTCAAACTGGTGGACCGTCAATGGCAGATCGTTTATCAGTCTCCGGCGCTACGGGGAATTATCAATGCCCTGGCATCAAATATCGGGGTAACGGCTTTACCTTTGGAATCACTTGTTGAAGAAAAGTTATTTCAAGAGGGCCAGATCTGTCTGCTGAACGCGAAGGAGCACGGATTGCCTGCTCTGGATACGGTAGAGTGCGGCATTTACAGCCGCGAGTTGGAAGAAAAGCCAAGGCGTGAATGGCAGACCTTGTTTGGAGCTCATATGGCCGAAGTGATGGACTCTTTTGGGTATGAAAAGCTGTGACTATAATTATGTTAGCGACATTACTTTCTGAACACAAAACGGCAGGTATTTTTCCGGTCTGCCAGATGTGCCGACCATAAGAGGACGACTCATGGACTCACAGAGTATTCCGACCAGTTCAAATAACGATATCTCAAATCCAAGTACCGTCGATGTGCGTCGCCGCTTGCGTCTTGGCGAGGTGCTGGTCAAAGAGGGCATTATCAGCGAGGCCCAGGTTGAATCAGCCTTGGCGGCGCAGAAGCAAAGCAAGGGTAAGCGCCTCGGCGAAGTGCTGGTAGATATGCGACTGGTGGACGAGGCCACTATTGTCAAGACGCTGGCGAAAAGGCTTGACCTTCCTTTCGTAGATCTGAATCAGATCAAGATCTCTGAAACCGCACTCAAAGAGCTGCCAGCACGGCTGATGCGCGAGCAGAACATCCTCCCCATTGCTTGTGACACCGAGTCAGTAACGGTGGTCTTCGGTGACCCTCTGGCCATGGAGGCTATCGATAGTGTTCGTTTCTCCTGTCGCAAGCGGTTAGTTGAGGTTGTATCAACTCCAACCCAGATCAAACGTTTTGTCGACCGCTCTGTCTCGGTGGCGGAGAGCAAGGAAGATTTTGAGGACTTTTTGCGCTCCCTGGGCCGGGAGGTCGACCGTGAGGCGGCTGCAGGCGAGGATGCAGCTGCGGTACGCCTTGCCAATAAGATCATCCTCGATGCAATTCGAGATCGTGCCTCCGACATACATATTGAGCCTAACGGGGATCGCCAAGAACTGCTGGTTCGCTTTCGTGTAGACGGCGAATGCCGCGAATATCGACGGGTTCCTGCCGAGTACCGCGAGCAACTGGTGGCGCGACTCAAGATCATGGCGCGAATGAATATTGCGGAACGGCGGATGCCGCAGGATGGCAAAATCCGTTTCAAACTGGGCGAGAGCGAGATCGAGCTGCGGGTTGTGACCCTGCCAACCGCCGGCGAGAACGAAGATGTGGTGCTGCGCATACTGGCCGGCTCAGGAGCGCAGCCGCTTGGAAACATGAATCTCAGCCCCGATTATCTTCGGGCGATCCAGAAGCTGGTCGAAAGTCCCTACGGCATGGTGTTAGCAGTTGGGCCAACCGGTTCTGGTAAGACGACCACGTTGCACGCGATGCTCGGAAAGGTAAATGCGCAGGAAAAAAAGGTCTGGACCATTGAGGATCCAGTGGAGATTACTCAGGCGGGCCTCCGCCAGATGCAGGTTAATCCACAGATCGGCCTGACTTTCGCCTCAGCTATGCGCTCCTTTCTGCGGGCCGATCCGGACGTGATAATGGTGGGTGAGATGCGCGACGAGGAAACTGCCCACATGGCGATCGAGGCATCGTTGACTGGTCATCTGGTCTTCTCGACACTGCATACCAATAACGCGCCGGAAACCATTACCCGCCTTATCGACATCGGTATGGAGCCATTTTCGTTTTCTGACGCACTGCTTGCGGTCCTGGCTCAGCGCCTTTGCAGGCGACTGTGTGATCAGTGTAAAGAAGAGTATGAAGCGAGTGAGATTGAAAAAGAGGAACTCAGCGGTTACCTGGGTGATGGCGTGCTGTCGCGGTTGGGCGGCCCGGGTCCGCTGAAGTTATTCCATGCCGGGGGCTGTGCTGAATGTGATGACACAGGATACCGTGGACGGCTGGCCTTACATGAGTTACTGATCAACAACGATGAGATTCGAGAAGCGATTCAGAAGAAGGCCACCACTGCTGAGTTGCGCTCACTCGCCGAGAAGGCCGGAATGCGCACCTTGCTGCAGGATGGGGCAGCGAAATGCTTACAGGGTCTGACTGACTTGAAGCAGGTGCTGGCGGTCTGCAGTCGCTAGTTCCCGGATTTTCTGGGGTGCCTGGTTTTTCCTGGACACTTGCAACTGCGGGCAGGCATGCCTCCTTAAATGCCTGGTAACGTAAAAAATAAACACACATTTTTCCCGGTTGAACGTTGCCGGAGGTACAGGTTATTGTTGGAATCTTCCCGTGTCCGTGTGAAAGTTTTACGAGGGACGCGATAGATTATGTAGCTTGTTTTTTTTGATAAAAAGCATGCCTGATTTTTGGTGGCATGAGGGCGATGCCGGTTTCGAGACATCAACTGGTTAGTGTGAATTCCAGCCCTCCGGGAGATTTGGAGAGGTAACCTCCCAAAAAAAATCCTCAACTCTCCGAAACGTCATGAGTCAGTTTAGAGTGCAAAATAAAAGGAGAGAGTTATGCATATCTTTTTGGAGATTCGAAGAATTGCTGTCCGACTTTTTGGGGTGGCAAGTGTTGTAATCGCCCTGGTTCTGGTAGTGCCGACAGGAGTACTGGCTGGGGCGGGAGTTTCGCCAGAAATCAAAGCCAAAACCCAGTTGACGCTGGCGAAGTGGATGAAGGAACGCGCGGACACGTCGGGTAAATTCTATTTTGTTGATCGTCAGGTCAATGAACTGGTTGCAGGGTACAGTGCCAATGTGCACCCGATGATCGTGCCCTACAAGGACGGCGCCATTTTTGTCTGCTCTGAGGTGATAACCGAGAAAGGTGATCGGATTACCGCAGATTTTCTCACCATACCAGTAGGCGACGGTTACAAGATTGTCGAGGTCATCATGAACAACCGTGCGTCGGTAAAAAAAATGATGGGAATGTAGTTCAGGCACGACACTGCTCTTCGCAGAATTCTTGACCAGTAGTTAGTCGCGTAATGAAGCTTGGGATATTTCTCAAGTTTGTGCTCCTGTTCGCCATTATGGCGGTGATACTGGGAGTCGGGGGTCTGTTCACCTACAAGAACTATCGTCAGGGTTATTACGAAGGCGTAGCGTCGGCACAGTTGGCCACAGCAGTGGTCGGGGCGGCCGGTGCCCTGGATGCGGCCACCGCTGCTGGTGACCAGGAAGTGCAAGACGCCCTAGGGATGTTTGCCATGTTTCCCTTCCTACTGTGTGTCGAGATGACCACTGGGATAGGGACGTCGTACCGCTGGCCGCCACTGCCATGCAGCGTAATTAAGGAACAAAAATATCCGCTGGATTACCAGGATGTGCTTGCGGGTGGGGGTGACCTGCGCTTTTATGTGAGTCATGAGTGGGTAAGTGAAGAGGTTGCACGAGAGGTCCAGGTCGGTGTTCTGGCGATGGCAATATTTCTGCTGATATTTCTGGTTGGCAGCGGCATAGTTTTTCACCGCGTGGTGGGGCACCCGGTTGGATTTCTGATCAAGAGCCTGCGCGATATCTCCCAGGATCTGAGCAAGCAGGAGTTGATCAAGAGACTGACCCGCGACGAGATCGGTGAACTGACCGATGCTCTCAACGGATTACTGGGCCGTATCCGGGAGTACCAGTCTGAACTGGTGCGTCTCGCCAATACTGATGGCCTGACAGGCATCCTGAACCGCAGAACGTTCTTTGCCAGGGGAGAAACACTCCTGAATAAATATGACCATGGAATCTATTTCATACAGATTGATCTGGACCATTTCAAAAAGGTCAATGATGGCTATGGGCACGGCATCGGTGACCAGGTGCTGGAACTTGTCGGCCGGCTCCTGCAGGGGTCGATCCGCACAGTGGGTGAGCGTGAGCCCGATATTGTCGGCAGACTCGGTGGAGAGGAATTCGGAATCCTGCTGTTAACGAGCAGTCTCGAGGAAACACACAGTGTGGCGGAGCGGTTGCGGTTGACTCTGGAGAAGGCAGAGGTCGATACCGGGGCTAAGCCGTTAAGAGTGACGGCATCGTTTGGCGTTGCAGAAATGGTCGCCGGTGAGGAGCTCGATGATCTTTATCATCGTGCCGATCTTGCCTGCTACGAGGCCAAACATGCAGGGCGAAACCGGGTAGTCGTGGCCGGCCAGCCCGCTGCAAGCCCGTGTTACTACTCACAAGAAGAGCCGGTATCGAAACAATGCACTGTTTTCGTCCCATCCAGCTGATTCACACCGGATGATCAATATGAATCAGATTGACATGGTCTGGATCCTGATCTGCTCATGCATGGTGCTGTTCATGCAGGCGGGATTCAGTTGCCTGGAGGCGGGCCTGATCCGGGCGAAGAACACCATCAATGTCGTAATCAAGAATACCGTGGACTTCGCTATCAGCGTGGTCGGTTTCGCTCTGGTGGGTTTCAGTGTGATGTTTGGACCTTCTCTGGGCGGCTGGATAGGCGAGCCGTTCTCCTTGATAAGTTCGTCAGATCCCTATACCTACCTGGTGTTCATTTTTCAGGCGATGTTCTGTGCGACGGCTACAACGATTCTTTCAGGTGCCGTAGCAGAACGCATGTCATTTTATGGGTACTGTCTTGTCGCTGTTTTCATGGTGCTGCTGGTATACCCGGTAGTGGGACATTGGATTTGGGGAGGGCTCTTTTTTTCAGGGAGCTCCGAGGCCTGGCTTGCCGATATGGGCTTTCATGATTTTGCCGGCTCCACGGTGGTTCATTCTGTCGGGGGATGGGTTGCGCTGGCCGCGATCATTCATATCGGGCCCAGGATTGGCCGATTCGACGATGACAAGGGTATAGAGCCGAACAGCGTTACACTGACTTCGTTAGGAGTATTTCTGCTTTGGTTTGGCTGGCTCGGATTCAACGGCGGCAGCACCTTGGCGGCATCGGATCGGGTGCCGATTATCATCACCAATACTATCGTCGGCGGGGTTTTCGGGATTGTCTCGACCCTGGTCCTGACTCGGATACGCTACGGTAAGCCACGTGCGTTGGATATCCTCAACGGCAGTCTCGGCGGGCTTGTGGCGGTCACCGCAAATTGTGATGCGGTGCTGCCGTGGATGGCTGCGGTTATCGGTTTTGTCGGTGGGATAGTTGTCATCTACACCGGCAATCTGCTTGAGCGGCTCAAGTTTGACGATGCGGTGGGGGCAATTCCGGTCCACCTGGGTGCCGGCATATGGGGTACCGTCGCGGTAGCTCTTTTCGTTTCACCACCTGCTGGCCTTGGCATGCTCTCTTTCTTGGGTGTGCAGCTTCTGGGGGTTGTCGTGGTTGCCCTGTATGTTTTTCCACTGGCAATGCTGTTTTTCTATGTCAGCGGGAGATTCGTGGGTTACCGGGTCAGTTCTCAGGCCGAGATCGTTGGTCTCAATATCGTTGAACACGATGCGCAGACCTCTACGCTCGATCTGATCCGACAGATGAGTTATCAGGCCAGTACCGGTAATTTCTCAAGACCTGTAACGGTTGATGCCCAGACCGAAGCCCACCACATTGCAACTTTTTATAACGCGGTTCTTAACCGGGTAAATACAGAAGAGCAGGAAAAAAATACAGCATTGGAGCGGGCAACCTGGCTTGCAGAGCACGACCCACTGACCGAGTGCCTTAACCGTCGTACCTGGTATGACGCGTTCTGTGATGGGCTGGATTATCTTCAACCAGGCCAGTACTGCGGAGTTGCAATGCTGGATATCGATCATTTCAAGCAGGTCAATGACAACTATGGCCATGTGGCTGGTGATGCAGGAATATTGCACGTGGTCCGCAAGATCCGCCAGCAACTAACGGCGAACGCTCGATTAGGTCGGTTCGGTGGAGAAGAGTTCGTGGTATTTCTTATCCAGGATAATGTGGGCGACTTTCCCAAAGAGCCCCCGATCCAGCAGTTGGCCGAGACGATTCGCCATTCGATCACAGAAAAACCGCTTAACTTTAACGGGCAGGAGATTGCTTTGGCCGCAAGTATTGGCGTAACTACTTGCCGCTCAGGAGAACAGCCGGGGGAGGCGCTCAGCCGGGCAGACCAGGCGCTGTACAAAGCAAAGGAAAGCGGTCGTAACCGGGTATGTTTGCAATAAGTCGCCAGACCTTGTGCACAAAGAGTATCGCCAGCATGTTTCTTGGGCTCCGGCTAACGGTTTACAAAAAAGGTTTTGCAACTAACAACCAGGCGTAGGTAGGAGAAACATTAATGAGACAAAAAGGGTTTACGCTTATCGAGCTGATGATCGTAGTAGCGATCATTGGTATTCTTGCTGCTATAGCCATTCCACAATACAACAAATATATCGCCCGTACCCAAGTTGCAGAAGCCTTTGCCTTGATTGCGCCGGTAAAAAGTGCACTGGGTTTATATTATCAGGAGGCTGGTGGCTGGCCCTCTGGGAATGCGAATGCCAAGCATGACCTGCTTGGCATCCCCCGAAGGGATGATTTCGGCGGTGACTACATTACCAGAATTGCGGTAGGAAATAACGGCCGCGTTAATATCACTTTCGATACGCAAGCCAATGGCGTAAGCGCTCTGATTGCTGGAAAAAGATTCCAGTTAAGACCAACCGTAAACTCTTCCGGAGTGATCACGTGGGCATGCCTGCCCACCGGGGGTGTTAATAAAATCGGCACGGAATATATCAAGTCCTGTATGTAATGCGTTAAGAGAGGGCTGGCATAGATAGCACCAAAGACTTTCCTGATGTCGCTGGTTTTCCCGCGAAATTAATAAGCTGAGCCACTGTCACTTGTCATATCGTGACGCTCGGTGCCCTCGATCGGCGGGCAAAAGACGCAAATAAGTCGCAGTTTTGTAAATGCGCGCAAACGATGCAGGTCATGATTGTCCAGTACGTAAAGTGTACCGGGCTCGATTGTATGACTCTCGTCTTTAACCTGGTCAATGATTTCCCCTGCACCCTCAATGCAATAAACGGACTCCAAGTGGTTCCGGTATTGCAGCAAGACATCGGTATCGGTATTGACAATCGTATCCAAAAAGGCAAATCCCATATTATCCTTTTCGATCAGTAGCCGTCGGCTTTGTCCGCTGCCCCAATCAACGTCGCGTTCGGTTCCGATCACCTCGGATAATCTGCGAACGAACATCTTTCTCTCCTTTGCTCGCTAAATAAGATTCAACTGCAGCTACCAAGCACCCGGGAGGCTCAGTGGACCTCCAGCAGACCCCGGTCGTAATGGGTCAATAGTTCGTGACTGCCTGCGGTAACGGCAAGTACATCACAGTGCCTGAAGCCTCCCACCCCAGGAAGGTACACTGCTGGCTCAATAGTCACCACCATGCCTGGTTCAAGCATGTTGTCGTTATAGGGCCTGATTTCCCCTTTCTCCTCTCGACCCCAGAATGCACCCATAATGCCGCATGAATGGCCAGGGCCGTGCAGCTGATACTGATCATACCCGGCCCGTTCAAGAACATCGATACAGACCCGGGCAACGTCACCACACTTTACGCCGGGTTTCACCGCTGCTATGCCGCGCGCGTGTGCTTCGATGATAGTCTCGAAAGGTTTCCTGGCGTCTTCGCGCAGCGGCCCAATGGACAGGGTGCGCTCCTGTGAGATGTAATAGCCATTCACCTGTGACAGTATGTTGAAGTTCACGATCTCCCCCCGTTCAAGCCTCTTGCCAGTAGATACCGCGTGTGGGATGACACTTCTCGGTCCGGATGCGCAGGTAATGATGGTGCCGAAACTTTCAAGATCCGGAAATCGTTCTGCTAGCGCCCGGTCGGTCGCCAGCAGGGATTGGTTGGAAATCTCCAGTTCCGTTCTTCCCTCCGCCACGGCGGCCATGAGCGCTTCAGTCCCGACATCAGAGATCTGGCCATTGGTGCGCAACAGATCCACTTCCTCTGTTGATTTAACCAGTCGTTGCTCCATCAGGGTTGTCGAAACATCCGTGAAATCTGATCCAGGGAGGCTGGCCTGGAGCGTTTCGAGCACACCAACTGGCAGCACATCCTTCTCAACGCCAATCCTGTCGAGCACATAGCCGCGTTCCATCAGCAATTTCTTGGTAGTTTGCACCAGCCCTGCCAGTGAAGTGCCGGCGTCACTGTAGAAATGCGCGTCTGTTATCCAGCTGTAGGTGGGAACTCGGTCACACTCCATGATCGGCGCAACGATCGCGACCGGCCCCTGAGCGGGTACAAGAGTGAAGTTGAAACGACCCATAGGCAGCATCCAGAATCCGGCGTAGTAAAGATTGCCGTGATAGGATGAAACGATGACTAGGTCGATGTCCTGCGCAGCCATAATCGCCTGTAAGCGCTCAATTCGACTCTGCATTTCCATGTTACTAAATATCATCGCACTTTCCTCAGCAAATGAGTTCGTACCACGCTGCTAGGTTAGGCAGGGTGGGGACACTTTCTGACTGCATTTCAGTTTATGAGCAATCAGGCGAAAGAATGCTTCCTGCCTCACCGAGGCCTGCGGGTTGGTCGAAATAATATGAGAGTCGAGTTATAACACGCAAGCATTTGACAACATCCCTGCAGGCATCAAGCGTGCAAAGTGCAGCCATTGGCCCCCGGGTCACGATATGGCGACATAATCTTGACCAGCGATTTGCGAGCGTCAGTGGACTTATCCACGATAATGGACAAGGCCGATGCGACTCAGGCCCCTCATCTATCTTGGTAGCTCCGGCACGGCAAAGGCAGGGCCAGAATCAAGCCGTGCCCCCCTGCTGGCAGGGCCACTACTGGTGGTTGTTCCTAAGAGAGAGGGTGTTTATTCTTCTTATGCTCACTTTATCGGGAAGAAACCATGAAAATTGATGTGGAGGTGCCCACCTGTCGAGAAGGAGTTTTCGTACCGACGTCATTCGCCGGGCCGAAAGAGATAATCGGCATTATCCAGCGGGCGGAGCATTTGGGTTTTGATGCCGTCTGGGGAACTGATTTTATAACCCCCACCAAGAGCTACGGGATTCCAGATACCCATCCGCCAAATTGGTATGAGCCGCTGATTTGTCTGGCACATGCGGCCGCTGTTACCGAGCGAATCAAGTTGGGAACCGGCGTTATCCTGGTTCCCTATCGAGACCCCGTTATCCTGGCCAAGCAAGCTGCCACACTGGATCAGTTCAGTGGTGGGCGCCTGCTTCTGGGGCTTGGCCTAGGTGCATTCCGCGATGAGTTCGAGGCAATACGGCCGCGCCTGCGAAAAGCTCATCGAGGAAAGATGATGAATGAATACATCGAGGCTTTGTGTATGCTTCTTAGTCACCAGCAAAAGGACAGCAACTTCCAGGGACAATACGCAGAATTTTTCGGTGTGAATCTACACCCCAGGCCGGTGCAGAATCCCCTGCCTGTATATGTCCCGGGAAGTAGCCCCGAATCTCTTCAGAGGATAGCCCGATGGGGTCTGGGCTGCATGGTGCCGGCGGCCCGAGCCCAGGAGCGACTGGCTGCTTTACAGCCCGCACTAGCAGAGCATGGTCGCGACCTATCGCAAATCGACGTAATCGCCGAAGGCGAGTTGAGCCTGGCCCCAACCCACGAGGCAGCCGTCCAACGCTATAGTGCCAGCCGCCAGGGTCAGTTCAGGACCCGACGGGTGGACCTGGAGACTGTGGTGGCGAGTAACTGGATCGGCACTGCAGAGGAGGTAGTGGAAAAGATAACTAAAGTGCAAGAACAGGGAATCGATCATTTTAATGTTTTGCACATTGCCGCAGATACTATGGAGGAGATGTTAGAGCAGATGGAGATGTTTGCCGATGAGGTTATGACTCAACTTGATTAAGCAGGAGGGTATCCCATGATTTATGAAGTCCGTCGCTACGAAACAATGCCTGGCATGATGCCGGCTCTTCACGAACTTATGGCAAACGTAGCCATGCCAGTGTTCGAAAAGGTGGGAATGCGAGTGGTGGGTGCTTGGGAGCCATTGGTGGGCGATTACAGCAACGTTCTCACCTATGTGTTGGCCTGGGAAAGCATGAACGAGCGAGCCGAAAAATGGGATATCTTTTTCAGCCATTCCGATTGGAAAATGGGCAGAAGGGAGGCAGTAAAGAAACTAGGGAAACCAATGGTATCGAGGGAGTTCCACTTTTTTTTGAACCCTACTTCCTACTCGCCTCTGCAGTGATATCTTCCTGCTGAAACGTTGCGGGGCTGGCAGATGGATATCTGGCCTGCCCTCACTGGCAAGGGCGCCGGTCGAGCACGTTCGCAGCACCATGACTACTGCATCGCCAGTTCCTAAGGACACTGGCAGGACGCCTCCCCGGTGGGGGATCGTGCTCGTTACCCGTCTTCACGTGCTCTTGCACCGTTTAACCGGGAGCCTCAACACCTTCAACAGCAAGGAGGTGTGCTTCGTCACGATGACCGGGGCGAAAAGCGGGCGCACGCTGATGATTCCACTCATGTACGTGCCGTACGGTGAGGGTGTACTGCTGGTGGCCTCACAAGGCGGCGCATCCAAGAACCCGCTTTGGTACCATAATCTGGTCAAGCACCCGAATATCGAGGTGGAGCACCGGGGTAAGCGGCAAAAGTTTTGTGCACGGCTTGCGGATGCCGCGGAGAAAACCCTGCTCTGGCCAACCTGCGACCACTACTGGCCAGACTATGCGAAATACCGGAGGCGCACAGCGCGGAACATCCCGATCTTCGTATGTGAGCCACATTGACTCAATATGAGCTGTAGAAAAGTATTCCTACCTATTCAATATTGAGTTTGGTCCTTGGTGTCTCATGGTTTTTAAAAGGCTGAAACAAAGATACCGGCATCGACAACTTCAAACCCATGCCATAAAAAACCGGCAAACTAGACCGCACGGCCCCATGCAACCGAGAGCAAAGACTGAATTAATCAAGCACTGGCGACGATAGCCCGGCCTGGGCGGCCATTGTTTGTTGAATGACCTGTATGCCCTTAAGTGGTCGCAGCCATACTTTGAATGACACGATCTGGTTGTCGTCATTCCATTGGATGTGATCAATGCCATTGACCTCGATATCATCAATTACAACCTTAAATTCCAGCATTGCCTCGTTTGTCCCAATGAGTTCCCTGAGGTACTGAAAACTATCATTCAGGAAGACCTGGGCCGCTGCCGTCAGGTAACCGATGACGAGTTTTTTACCGGCCTGAGGGGTATGCATTACCGGGGAATAAAAGACCGCATCCTCAGCAATCAGGTCATTGAGAGCGCTGGCGTCTTTGTTGCGGACGAGGTCGTGCCAGGCTTTGAGGGTGGGTATCACGGGTTCATTTCTCCAGGATGGTGTAAAAAATATTTCGAATAAACAGGCTAGTAGGGGGCCCGGCAGGGCTCGAATCTTTGGTTAATCGATTGCACGCCTTGGGCTTTTTAGGCCAATTCATGTTTAGTTCTCAGCCAATTCGCGAAATCGTGACCTCGGTCGCATGTACCGAGGTACTTTCGCCCATATCGGTTTTTCTCGGCACGTGCAAAACGTTTACGTTCGCCCGATTTTTTCCCGTCTTCAACCAGCGGCTCTTATAGGCGAGCAGGGTGCCCGGTGTGATCATATCCGACACATGTGCCGTGAGTTCTAATTCTCCCGATTCGTTAGACAAACGCACCCGCTCACCGTTGCCAATGCCCAGACTGGACGCGGTCTGTGGGTGGATGGCAACGGTTGCCGGGCCCAGCATGTTGATGACCCCGGGGTCATTGCCAAAGATCGAGTTCATCAGCCATTTGTCCGCTGGCGAAATCAGGCGCATTTTCCCGGCTGTTGGTGCCGCGTCTATGGTGGCCTGCGGCAGGCGCGGATGGCCATCGGCTTCGGCGCGGTCGCTGGCAATCTCGATTTTCCCACTGGGGGTGGGAAACCTCCCTTCAGCCCACAGGATCAAAGGCTCTTCAGCGACATGTGCCCAGCCCCGCTCGGTCAAGTCTTGCCAGGTGCCGCGGATGCCGGAGGCGCGGAGGGTCGTCTCGATAATTGTGCGGTCCTCCTCATAGAGAGCTGGCTCGGCAAAGCCCATGGTCTTGGCCAGCCGCCTGAAAATCTCTTGGTTGGGCAACGATTCGCCCAACGGCTCGAGGCACCGCACCTGCGGGCCGATCGTGAGATGAAAATACGATGCACACAGATCATCAAACTCCAGGAAGCTCGCTGCGGGTAAAACGATATCGGCGTAATCTGCCGTGTCCGTCATGAAGCAGTCAATCACCACCGTGAACAGGCCTTCTCTGGTGAGCCCTTGCCGGGTCAGGGCCTGATCCGGATTCGAAGCGAGCGGGTTGCAGTTCCATACCAGGTACGACTGGACCGCTGCCAGATCCTGTAGTAACTGTGGCATATCCATCTGACTGACCAGGGTCGGCCCGTCATCGGCTTGTGGCTGTTCATAGCTGGGTGCTGCGCCCCCTCGTCCACCGATGCCACAGGCGTCATTCAGGTAGTAAAAGCCCGCGCCGGGCTTGCCGATGTTGCCGGTTATTGCCGGCAGCATGGTGCATGCACGGAAGATGTTTCCGCCGAGCGGCTGGCGCTGCAATCCCTGCCCGAGCCAGAGCAGCGAGGGCCCGCCTGCATACGACCGTGCGGCCTGTTCGATCAGGGCCGGCGGTATGCCGGTGGCCGCTTCTCCCCACTCCGGTGTACAGCGTTCGATCGATGGCACAACTTCTTGATAGCCCTGAACGTGATCGCGGACATATTCCTTAGCCACCAGGCCGTCGCGCCGAATAACGTGCGCCATGGCGAAAGCGAGGGCGGCATCGGTTCCCGGGCGCAGTTGCAGGTGCAGATCGGCGGCAGCGGCAGTTTCGGTTCGGACCGGGTCGACGACGATGACCTTGGTGCCGTGTTGCGGCAGCCAGTGTTTGTTTACATGGGGTCCACAATGGGACGGATTAGCACCCCAGACCAGAATGCATCCGCTGTGTTTTGCCGTACGGGGGTCAAAGCCCGTAACGGAGTCGCCAAAAACGTACCGCAGTGCGGTGTGGCCAGCAGCGTTGCAGGCTGTGTCCGGATCGACTTCGGTTGCACCGAGGTGGGCAAAAAAGCGCTTCGGGAAATTCCCGGCGATGACCGAGCATGTCCCAGTGTAGTGGGTGTGATAAATCCGGTCGGCGCCATCCCGGTGAGCAATGTCTGTGAGCCGCTGAGCTATCTCCTTAAGCGCTTCATCCCAGGAAATGCGCTTGAACTCGCCTGCTCCCTTACGGCCTGTTCTTTTCAGCGGGTGCAGCAGGCGGGTGTTTTGGTCAAGCCATACGCCGTTATAGCTGATCGCACATTTGGGGCAAAGCGGTCCCAGTGTTGCAGGATGTTTGTGATTGCCTTTGACCTTGAATATTTGCCCGTCTCGCTTATGGACGAGGAGACCGCACCCGTCATAACAGTCCCTGGGGCAGGTAGTTTTGATCCAGTCTGGGTCGCTTGCCATTGTTTTTAAGAACTTAAGTTCACAAAGCGATCACACCAACAAGACTGTTGACATCACTGTAGCACTCCAAAAAAGAACCGACGGCTTACAACAATAGGCAAAGTGTCGGCCTACGATTACAGGTGTTGAGGCGTTGCTTGATGATACCACCGAGGCTTGCTCAAACGGATGATCCCTGGCTGGACTCTGTGCGCGCCGTCGTGGGCCTTAATGACAGGTTTTTGTGATCAGCCTGATCGCATAGCACCCGCACAACTGCAAACACGCTCCGGCTTACTTGCGCCCGGCGCCCCCATAGACGGCAGGCCCTGCTTGAGCGCCTATCGGGCCTGCCGGGTCAGCGGGCGTCGGCCTGTACTGCGGGGGCGCCTGCTGACCCCGCCGTTTTCTTTCGGCAGCGCTAGCGGGTGACTCCAGATTGGCTGCGGCGGCGAGTGCAGCCTTCCGATCGGTGAGTTGAGCCGTCAGGTCATTTGGTACTGGCATCATGTTTGCCAGGTAATAGGCGATTTTCTGTTTTTCCGGGTCAATGCTGTGATCAAGGTCGAGCTCGCGCTGGTTGGAGCCTTTCACGGGATCGACGCAGATACCCTCGACCACTTCGAGGTCAAACCACCACTTCTTGGCCGGGTTACGGGTGCCGTTACCAAGCCAGTCGTCTATCTTGACCGCCAGGGGCACCAGCAGAGGTTTCAGGAATAGGGCATTTATTCCGCACCAACTCGCGACTCGCTCAAGCACCGAGCCATCCGCCGTCACTACTTTGTTGAGCGGGCAGGTTTTCATGCAGCGTCCGCAGGCAGAGCCGCGCGAATTGGTCAGACGATAACGGGCACAACGCTCCACGTCTGGCTTCCATATCTCGTAGCCATTGAACATCACCTTGTCGCCCCACGAGATCGCGTCACACGGGCATTCGCGTGCACACTTCCAACAGTTGCTGCAAAAATATTGCAACCCAAAATCAATCGGTGCATCAGGTTCCAGCGGCATGTCTGTAGTCATAACCACGGTCTTGAGCCGCGGCCCGACAAACGGGTTCAAGACCAGTTCCCCGATTCTTGATAATTCGCCGAGCCCAGCGAGCAGCATCAGTGGAATGTGCAGCACCTCACTGTCTACGTTGGTTTGTGAACGCGCCGGAAAACCAATCTGTCGCATCATTTCAGCCATGATGCCGGCGATCTCTGCCCCGCGCAGGTAAGCGCGCATAGACTGCGTGCCCGATATCCAGTCATCGCCGGAGGCCCCCTCCATGGTGTCGAATTCCTGGTCTATCAGCATCACCACTGCGAACTTGTGTTTTTGCTCTAGCGGCTCACCGTCAGCGCCATGAGAGTGCCAGGCATAGTCTGGAACCTCACAGATCCCGGTGATGTTCGCACCCAGCAGGTAAGAAAGGGATTTAAGTGCCCGAGAATTCGCGGCTGCATCCGTATACCGGTCATCGGGCGGAGCCGGACCAGGTTCGCCATCCTGGATCGAGGTCATTGCGCGCATTGAAGCCATCATGCCGGCTGTGTGTGGCTGCTTGAAGGCAAAGCGGTGACGTTCGCGCTGGGCTTTGGCGCCTAGGTCACCCCGCAGTGCGCGGTCGAAAAATGCCGCTCTTTTCGATACCCGTGGTACCTCATCGTCGAAGATGATGGTCGTCGGCCGATCCACCCGCTTGACAGTTTCCATGGGATAAGCACCTAGATGCGTTGCCCGCCGGGCACGGCGATTGTGTTCCCGCCCCGATGTTGCACCATTACGGCCCAGCCAATAGCTGAGCCCTTTTGTTTGCAGCGCTGTGGCAGATAGTGGCTGATCAGCCGCCATAGCATAATCGGTCGTCACTACGGCGAGAGAGAATCCTCGATCGATGAATGGATTGCGCAGTTGGTCACCGACCCGAACATTCAGACCCGCCAGTACAGACAACCGTTCGGCGTCTACCAAGCCGGCAGCCTTAACGTGGGAGGTCGCCGACCAACCCAGTTGCGAAATGTGCCCGGCCAGGCAGACCGCTATGCCGCCAATTCGGCAATCAGCCGCATCTTCGATAGCTGGCTCGATCCAGGCCCGCGCCGGATTATCCCTTTCCGGAATCCGACCATGTGCTAATAACAGTACCACTGCGAAATAATGCGCCAACGGAGAGGCGCTTTTGCACCAGGCGTTGGGCGTTAGCCGGCAGATGCCCACCTGGGACGCATTCATAAAATAGCTATAGCCCTTGATATCAATCATCCGCCGATGCGGATCTTCCGGGACGGGTGCTTTTACCGGCGCCGGTTCAGTTACCGCGTTTCGAACAAAAACATCGAGATACTCCCGCAAGGCGCGGGCCAACGGGCCGCACGGCTTGGCGGTGAAACCGGGCGGATCAATGGCCGGGCGCTCTTGTTCACGGGCGGTAATCGCGTGGTCGTGTGGCAAAGTTTCAAGGGGATACGACCCCAGGTGATAGGGTCTATGACGAGATGGTAGGCGGAAAAACATAAGTTCAACTCATCGGGCTTACACCTTGGCTGCCAGTTGCCGGGGCAGCAGTGTGACTGCAATCAGAATACAGGCCCCTGCCGCGGCCAGCACACCGAACAGCACATCAAAACTCCACCGCGCATAGATCCAGGCGATCAGTGGTATGGCGAATGCCATGACTGTGAACCCGATGATGTAGCGCAAGCCGAAGGCCCGACTGCGCCACTCACTCTTAGCGATCCGGCCAACCAGCACATCATTGATGGGAATCTGCCCGAATACCACCAGCATAAATGCGATAGAAAGCAGCAACGCCGCATCGCCGGTACGCCCTATCATGGCGGTGAAAAACACTACCTGGAAAGCTGCCACTGCCATGAATACTCGTTTGATTGAAAAACGATCCAGCAGATACCCCACCACGACCTGGCCTATCGAAGCGAGAGCAAAAACCACGAATGCGTACCTGCCAACCAGAGTCGCCGAGATCGCGAGATCACCGAGCCTTTCGTCAAAAATCTTCGGCAGGGCGAAGGTAGTGCTCTGGAAAATAAGACTGCCGATTGCGGTCGAGAAAAATACGATCGAAAAAATCCAAATGAGCAGACGCCGATCCAGTTGCCTGCCTCCGATCGCCTCACCCGCTGTCGCGGGCCCGCTCTCCTCTCTGGGTTCGCCCCAGCTCGGGCGAGTGCGAAATAAAAAGAGCCCGTACGCAATTCCGATCGCGACCGTGACAATGCCTGGCCAGATAAATGCAGAACGCCAGCCGCTCTGATCAACCAGATAACCGGCCAGCAAAGCGGCGCAGGCGACCCCGAGATTCCCGAAGACTCCGTTGACCGCAATCGGCATCCCGGTTCTGCTGCGGCCCTGGACCACGAGCGTCAAGCCAACTGGGTGGTAGATCGCTGCGAAAATACCGATCGCAAACAGACCGACCGCAATCTGGAGGGGCGTTTGGGCCAAGGCGGTAGTGATTGATGCAAGACCGATGCCAAAGAAAAATACCAGCATCATGCCTTCGCGGCTCCACCTGTCTGCCAGCCATCCTGCCGGCAAGGAAAAAAGTCCGAAGGCCACAAAGCCCGGAGTTGCGTATGGGATGAGGTCGGCATAGTGGATGCCCCACTCGTGGGCCAGGGTCAGTGCGGCCACTGTCGCGAACACCAGCATCAGCAGGTGATCAAAAAAATGTCCGAGATTCATAAACAGAAAGTGAATCCGCTGGCGGCTTCTCAAGTTATCTCCACCTAGGTCCAATTCATTCAAACGCAGCCTCCTCGGCAAAGCACAGCACCAAGCTTAGCCCTTGTCGAGTCATTCCGGGCCCGGCAAATGTTGTTTTGGCGACTGCCGCAGGTCGCTAATCAGTATGCCGCTTTCCCTGAAGCGGGATTATCCACGAATGCTTTTGACAAATGCCGCGACTGCTTGACCGATCTCGTCGGGGCTGTCTTCCTGTACAAAATGCGCGCCCTTGACGGTAACCTCTCTCTGGTTTGGCCAACTACGGCAATATTCTCTTTGTCGGCCGGTCAGGATGGAACCTGGATCAGCATTGATAAATAATTTCGGCAGATCGCAGTGCGCTAACCAGGCGCCGTAGTCGTCGACGATCTGGCAAACTTCTGGCGGTTCGCCCTCAATCGGGATTTGCCGCGGCCAGGTCAGGGTTGGGCGTCG
>JASLLH010000029.1:0-17807 GCA_030747115.1 Arenicellales bacterium | reverse complement strand
CTGGACGTTGCCGACCGGATCGCGCCCTTCTTAGAGGTTCTCGACGACTCGGCGGGCGACATCCTGCTGGTGGGACACCAGGGTGTAAACATGGCGATGAAGGCGCAGCTCAGCGATTGCTTCTCGGTCGAATGCCTGATGGCTTTTCGCCAGGGTAACGACGAAATCGACCTGTGGGACTTCAACCCACCGCGCTCGATTGGACGGCTGCGAACGCGAGCCCTGGCGTGAACGGCAACTACGGCTTTGATCCGGTGGTGGCATGCGCCCATCTGGCGGCGCGGGACCGGGGATTGGCCCGGGTTATCGCGAGTGTCGGTGAGTTGCGACTGCCGGTCAGGCGCAACCGTTCGGTGTTCGAGTATCTCTGCCGCAGCATCGTCTACCAGCAGTTGAGTGGCAAGGCCGCCGGCACCATCCACGGCCGGTTGCTGGATCTGTTTCCGGGCCGGCGTTTGCGTCCCGAACGCCTGATCGAGGTGCCTGAAGCACGTCTGCGTGGGGCAGGCCTGTCTCGATCCAAGTGCCTGGCGCTGCGCGACCTCAGTCACCGGGCTGCGGCGGGTGAGTTGCCAGATACGCGCCGGCTACACGGTCTGACAGACGATGAGATCATCGAGCGGTTGACGGTGGTGCGTGGTGTGGGCGAGTGGACTGCGCAAATGTTGCTGATCTTCTATCTTGGCCGGCCCGACGTATTGCCGCTGCGTGATCTGGGGGTGCTCAAGGGCTATCAGAAGATGCGCGCATTGCCGGTGTTGCCCAGGCCCGAGCGCCTGGCACGCGCCGGCCACAAGTGGCGGCCTTACCGTTCGGTGGCGAGTTGGTACCTGTGGCGCTGCCTGGACATCGCGCTGCCGAGCGCCTGATCAGGCGCCGGTTTCCCCCACTTGCTTGGTAAGTGTCAGGTAGCGAGCCAATAGCACCTCTTGCGACTCCTGCCGCGCTGGATCAACGCTAATGCACTCGACCGGGCAGACCACTACGCACTGGGAGGCCTCAAAATGGCCCACGCACTCAGTGCAGCGGTCAGGGTCTATCTGGTAGACCTCCTCGCCCTGGGAGATAGCATCGTTGGGACACTCGGGCTCGCAGACATCACAGTTGATGCACTCGTCAGTGATCAGCAGAGCCATCGACGGAAAAACCTGGCTTTGTGTCGGGTCAGGCCAGTTTGGCTTTCAACGCAGCGTTGACTTTAGGGTCTAAGAACTGGGACACGTCGCCGCCCAGGGCAGCGATCTCCTTAACCAGGGAAGCTGATAAGAAAGTGTAGTTCTCGGCCGGCGTCAGAAACACGGTGTCTATTTCGGAATCGAGTCGCTGGTTCATTGCCGCCAACTGGAACTCGTACTCGAAGTCCGAGACTGCGCGCAAGCCACGCAACACCACCTGGGCATTGTATTTTGCCGCGCAATCGATCAGTAGACCCTCAAAACCGATAACTGTCAGGTCACCAATGTGGGCCAGTGTCTGGCGGGTCATATCCAGGCGCTCTTCAAGAGAGAATAAAGGTTTTTTGGTTGGGCTGGCCGCAATCGCTACCAGCAACTGATCGAACATCCGGCTCGCCCGTTCGACCAGGTCAATGTGGCCGTTGGTAATCGGGTCGAAAGTACCCGGGTAGATCGCCTTGATCACCATCGTTGCTTTATCTCTTGGGCTGCGCGAGGTCGAAACTGGGGCTGATACTACCAATCGTTGACCGAATCAGCCAGCGTGCGCCCCAGCATACACGAGACCTCCGCCCTCGGAAACTGGCATGGAGGTCATCGATTCTTCTCAGATGTCTATTGGAACCCGCGAGGTTCTGTAAAAAGTTAGGGCTGGAACTGCGTCAACCCAGACTACCAGAGTGCGGCGCTGGGGTTCTTCAAGCCCATGCTGCGATGGCTGTTCCGGCAGAGGGGCAAGAATGGCTTCAAAGGGCGGGCAAGCTACGGCGATACTTCGGCTACCCGGTACAGTCGGTAATTGACCTCGCTCGCCTGTTTAGAGCGCCATTCGCTCCAGCCATCGGGCAGCATCAGTTGATCGTTGCGGGCAGTCTCAACATAGACCAGGCTATTTTCTTTAGCAATGCCGTAGCGGGCGAGGCGGCGCAGGCTTCTTGCTGTGAGGCCTTTGTCATAAGGTGGGTCAACGAAGATAATGTCGTAGCGCTGGCGGCAGTGGTCCAACCAGTCGAGCGCATCGGCACACTGGACTGTGACGTTGCTTGCGCCGAGCAGGCGTACGCTTTTCTCGAGTTGCTCACAGGTGGACGATCGTTGCTCAACCAGGGTCACACTGGCGGCGCCGCGGGAGACGGCCTCAAGACCCAGCACACCACTGCCGGCAAAAAGGTCGAGGCAGGCAGTGCCCTCAATCACAGGCGCTAGCCAGTTGAACAGGGTTTCGCGCACTGCGTCGGGAGTGGGTCTTAAGTCCTGACCACCTCGGAAGTGCAGGGTCCGACGTTTCCATCGACCAGCGATGATGCGCAAGCGGCCGTGTTGCTGGCCGCGCCTGTGCTGGGATGTCATGACCGGTCCTCGTCAGGTAAGTTGAGCACGAATGATACGATAGTGCGTTTTATTCACCTGCCGCTGGCATACAGTGGCCCACACATCGACCGATGGCACACAGCAGCAACCAGGATGAGAGTGGTGGGGGTCTTTTTTCCCGCCTGAAGAAGACCCGTGAAAGTATCGCTGGCGGCCTGGCTGGCCTTTTTTCCGGCAACCGGGTTGAATTCAGCCAGGCAGTATTCGAAGAGCTGGAGGATCAGCTCATAATGGCTGATTTTGGTGTGCGCCCGAGCGCGCAGGTCATCGAGAACCTGCGTGCTCGGGCGGAGCAAGGTGGCCTCGAGTCCGTCGAAGAGTTGCAGGAGTTACTGGCAGAGCAGCTGGCGGCGCTGCTGCACGACTCGGCCCGACCCATCAGTTATTCGGCGCAGCGGCGGTTACCGTTCGTTGTCCTGATGGTGGGGGTGAACGGGGTGGGTAAGACCACCACCTCGGCCAAGTTGGCCGCCTGGTTCCAGGGAGCCGGCAGGTCGGTAATGCTGGCGGCATGTGACACCTTCCGCGCGGCAGCGATAGAGCAATTGCAGGTCTGGGGAGAGAGGCTCAACGTACCGGTAATAGCCCAGGCCCACGGGGCCGATGCGGCGGCGGTCGCCCACGATGCGCTGCACGCGGCTACGGCCCGCAAGGTTGATGTGCTGATCATCGACTCGGCCGGCCGGGCGCACGTGAACGACGATCTCATGGAACAGTTGCGCAAGGTGCGGCGCGTGCTCAGCGCGATCGACACCGCAGCGCCGCACGAGACCCTGCTGGTGGTTGACGGAGGCACTGGCCAGAACGTGCTGTCGCAGGCAAGCGCCTTTGCCGGCGTGGCGGATTTGACCGGTGTTTGCGTGACTAAACTGGACGGCACCGCTCGTGGCGGGGTGGTAGTCGCCTTGGCGCAGCAAAGTGGTCTACCGATTTCGTTCATCGGGGTGGGCGAGGCGCTGGAGGATTTGCGCCCTTTTAATGCCCGCGACTACGCTCGGGCCCTGGTCGGGGCCAATGGCTAGGGTTACGTGCCGGCACATCGGCAACCGTGAGTGGACGTTGGCTGGGGTGCCTCGGCGACAGAGGCATTGGGTGTTATCACCACAGTCCGGATTCTAGAACAAACTATGAAAGGTTATTTAATCTATTGAAAAATAAGAATAAAAATAATCAAATTGCCTGGAGAAATGTTAGCACTCTTAACCAGAGAGTGCTAAAATAGGGTTGTGGAAGAAAGCAAGGAGAACCCGTGAGTCAGACACTACCCATCGCACTCGATTTCGGCCCCAGCCAGGGGCTGGCGAATTATCTGCGGCTGGTCAACGAGGCACCGCTATTGTCGGCGCAGGAGGAAAAGCGCCTGGCCCGGGCTTACCGCGACGAGGACGACCTGGATGCTGCTCGGCAACTGGTGTTCTCCCACTTGCGCTACGTGGTCTCCGTTGCCCGGGGCTTCACCGGCTATGGTTTGCCACTGGACGACCTCATTCAGGAAGGCAATGTGGGCCTGATGAAGGCGGTCAAGCGCTTTGACCATGAACGCGACGTGCGACTGGTGTCTTTTGCCGTGCATTGGATTAAGGCGGAGATTTACGATTACGTCGTGCGCAACTGGCGTATGGTCAAGGTCGCTACCACCAAGGCCCAGCGTAAACTTTTCTTCAACCTGCGCAAGAACCGAGCCCGGCTGGGTTGGATGCGCGAGAAAGAAGTTGAATCCATGGCGCAGAACCTGGATGTGGATACGGCCACGGTCCGGGAAATGGAATCGCGCCTGACCGGTACGGATGTCTCCTTTGACCCTGTTGTCAGCAATAACGAGGATAGCCGGTCGTTGGCGCCGGCCGAGACGTTGGCGGATGTTTCCTATGATCCCGGGGTGTTGGTTGCCCGGGCCGATGCCGAGCGCGTGCGCCAGGAGCAACTACATGCCGCCCTGGCAGTGTTGGATGAGCGCAGCCGCGACATCGTCGAATCCCGCTGGCTGGGTGAAGATGGCGCCAAGCAGACTCTGGGCAAGCTGGCGCAGAAGTACGGTGTGTCGGCAGAGCGTATCCGCCAGATAGAAAAGCGCGCCCTCGAGCAGATGCGTACGGCCGCAACGGCCTGACTATCCCTCCGGCACCCCGTGGTCAGGGCGTGCCGCCAAGCAGGAACTCGAGCAGCGCTTTCTGCGCGTGCAGTCGATTCTCTGCTTCATCCCAGACCACGCTACGTGGCCCGTCGATCACCTCGCTGCTGACTTCCTGCCCGCGGTAGGCAGGCAGGCAATGCATGAACAGGGCATCTTTGCTGGCCTGTGCCATCAACTCGGCGGTAACGCAGAACCCGGCGAAGGCCTGCTGCCGAGCCGCTTTTTGATCCTCCTGTCCCATACCGGTCCAGGCGTCGGTGACAACCAAGTCGGCTGCCGCGACAGCGGTCTCGGGCCGGTCGCTGACGGTGCATTGCCCACCGGCAGTTTTAGCCAGTGCTGGATCAGGTTGGTACGGCGCCGGAGTCGCTATGCTCAGCGAGAAATCCAGCAGTGCAGCAGCGTTGATCCACGATTGGCAAACGTTGCCACTGCCATCACCAATAAAAGCGACCTTAGTGCCGCTGAGTTCCCCGCGGTGCTCGGCGAACGTCAGTAGGTCTGCCAGCAATTGGCAGGGGTGGAACGAGTCGGATAGGGCATTTACCACCGGCACCCGTGAAGCTGCCGCCATGGCCACCACCCGTTCGTGGCCGCTGGTTCGCATGACGATGATGTCCGCCATGCTCGAGACGATGCGGGCAGTGTCGCTGAGCGACTCGCCACGACTCATCTGGCTGTCGCCGGGAGCCAGGAAGACCGGGTGACCACCAAACTGGGCGCAGGCGACTTCGAACGATACCCGCGTGCGGGTGGATGATTTCTCGAAAATCAGCACCATGGTGCGCCCGCGCATGAACCCGGGTCGACGCGCCTCGCCGCTAGCGCTCTTGAGCCCGCGGGCCCGGTCAATCAGTTGCCTGAGTTCGGTTGCAGAAAGATCCTGCAGGGTCAGAAAGTGTCGAGTCACGCGAGATCTCCCCATTAAGAGCCAGGAGCATTGCAGCCATAATGAGAAAACGCCCGTTTCCGGGCGTCTACAAAGAATCATTCTAACCACAATCGGCTGCGGCTGACAACCGGGCGGGCAAATGGCGCTGATATAATGCGTTTCCTTTGCCAGGTGCGGGCACGGTCCGCTGTTAGCCTCACCACTCCTTGACCTAAACAACCCGGTAACCATGGGCAGAATCAGCAAAGTCGTGCTCGCTTATTCGGGGGGGCTCGATACGTCCGTCATCCTCAAGTGGCTGCAGCAACAATACGGCTGCGAGATAGTCACTTTCACCGCTGATCTTGGGCAGGGTGAGGAACTCGAGCCGGCACGCGACAAGGCGCAAACGCTGGGTGTGAGCGAGATCTACATCGAGGACCTGCGTGAGGAGTTCGCTCGCGATTACATCTTTCCCATGTTCCGCGCCAACACATTGTATGAGGGCGAATATCTGCTTGGCACCGCCATCGCCCGACCGCTGATTGCCCGGCATCTGGTACGGTTAGCCAGCGAGACTGGTGCTGACGCGATAGCGCATGGCGCCACCGGCAAGGGCAACGACCAGGTACGTTTCGAACTCAGCGCCTACGCGCTCAATCCCGACATCCAGGTGATCGCACCTTGGCGCGAGTGGGACCTCAATTCGCGCGAAAAACTGATGGCCTATGCCCATGAGCACGGTATTCCAGTCGAGACCCGGGCGGATGGTACTTCTGCCTATTCGATGGATGCCAACATGCTGCACATTTCCTACGAGGGTGGGGACCTTGAGAACCCGTGGTTGACGCCGGACGAGTCTATGTGGCGGTGGACAGTGTCGCCGCGGCAGGCGCCTGCTGAGCCAGAAATTATCGAGATCGACTTTGCGGCCGGGGACGCGGTCGCGATCAACGGCGAAAGCTTGTCCCCAGCCAGGCTGTTGTTACGGCTGAATAAACTCGGTGGCCGGCATGGAATCGGGCGGGCAGACTTGGTCGAGAACCGCTACGTAGGCATGAAGTCCCGGGGCTGCTACGAGACACCCGGGGGCGCCATACTGCAAAAAGCGCACCGGGCCATTGAATCGATCACGCTGGATCGGGAGGCAGCGCACCTCAAGGACGAGATGATGCCCCGCTATGCGTCATTTATCTACAACGGCTATTGGTTCGCACCGGAGCGGCGGATGCTGCAGCAAATGATCGATGCCTCACAGACAGTAGTCAACGGCACCGTTCGCCTGGAACTGTACAAAGGCAACGTGATAGTGCATGGCCGACGTTCGGTTTCGGATTCCCTGTTCGACGAGAGCATTGCCACCTTCGAGGATGACCGGGGCGCCTACAACCAAGGTGATGCCGAGGGCTTCATTAAACTTAATGCGTTGAGGCTGCGGATTGCCGGGAGAAAAGGCCGCGATTGAGGGCTTGCTACGCCTTTGGGGTCTGTCGCTGGCGCTAGCCACGCGGTATCACTGGGGCCAGAGCATGGAAAAGTCTCAGGCAGATATGCGATTTCGAGCGTCTTTTCTTGGGCCTCGGCACTGGCTCGGCTGGCTGATGATTGGCCTGATCGCTGTGGGCTTGTTGTTGCCGCGCCCGCTCATATTGCTGTTCGGCCGCGGTCTCGGTCGGCTGTTTCACTCGCGCAACCGCAAGCGTGTGCACATCGCCCAGGTCAACCTGCAGTTGTGTTTTCCTGCGTCCAGTGAAGAGCGCCGGACGCGACTGCTTAAAGAGCATCTTGCCCGTTACGGTCAGGCCATCCTGGACCTGGGACTGGTCTGGTGGGCGTCTGAGCGCCGGCTGGATCGGCTCTGCACGGTCTCTGGCGAGCAAGGATTGCGCGCACTGCACCAGGCTGGCCGGCCGGTACTGCTCGTCACCCCGCACACGGTTGGCATTGATATGAGCGGTGCCATGCTGTCGCGATTGTTGCCCGGGGTATCAATGATGAAGCGCGCCTCGGACCCGCTCCTCAGTTGGTGCCTGTGGCGGGGGCGCAGCCGTTTTGGCGCGCAGATATTGATGCGCGACCAGGGCTTGCGGCCTTTCGTACGGGCACTCAAATCGGGAAAGGTGGGCTACTTCATGCCGGACGAAGATCTCGGCCCTGCGCAATCGGTATTCGCGCCGTTTTTTGGGGTAGCTACCGCGACCCTGCCAATAGTCGGGCGATTGGCGCAACTGACTGGGGCCGCAGTGGTGCCGGTATTTACCTGCCTCGCTAACTCGGGCCATTACCACGTCAGCATTGGCGAGGCCCTGACGGACTTTCCCGCTGGTGATCAGATTGCCGACGCCACTCGGGTCAACGCGGCTTTCGAGGCTCTGGTCCGCGGCGCGCCCGAACAATACCTGTGGACCCTGAAGTGGTTTCGCACCCGTCCACCCGGGGAGAGCCCACCCTATGACTGAACTCAGGGCACCGGTGAATATCCTCGTCATCAAACAAACTTCGCTGGGCGATGTCGTGCAGGCGACGGCAGCACTGCGAGCAATACGCCGGGCCCATCCAGGTGCCCATATCACGGTACTGACCTCGACCAGCGCTCGTGATATTTTTCGTCATAGCCCGGATGTCGACTCGCTGCTGACTTTCGACCGCTACCGGGTGAAGTCTCACTGGTGGCGGCAGCCGTCGTGGACGCTGGCACACTTCCGGGAGACATTCCGCGCTGTCAGGAAGCGGCATTACGACCTGGCATTTGACCTGCAAGGTAGTTGGAAAACCGTGATCTTCCTGTGGGCAGCACGGGCCCGAGTGCGCTTCGTCAAAGGGCGCTGGTGGTTTGCTCGCAAGTTTCGTCAGCCGCAGTTGCACGCGCTAGCCGAAATGGCAGGCGTGTTGGCGCTTGCCGGGATAGAAGCTGGCGGCCAGCAGATGACGCTCTGCATATCCACGGCCGAGGAAGCGGCAGTGACGGCGCGCCTCGAGGCGCTGGGTGCGGCAAACCGGCGCCTGGTGGTGTTTTGCCCGTTGACTCGCTGGCCAACCAAGAACTGGCCGATCGACCGTTTTGTTGGCCTGGCTGCAAAACTGCCGGCCGACTGTTTTGTTGTTTTCGCTGGAGTTGCAGCGGATCGGGCCGCCATAGCCGGGGCCAGCGCCAAGCTGCCACCGGCGCAGGGCGGCAGCCTCGCTGGCGAACTGTCGCTGTTGGAGTTTTTCGCCCTTATCCACCAGGCGGACGCCGTGGTGACGGGCGACAGCCTGCCACTGCACGTGGCGCAGGCGCTGCGCCGGCCACTGGTGGCGTTGTTCGGACCAACCGACGAAGGCCGGGTGGGTCCCAGAGGTGAGGACTCGGTGGTGGTCCGTGCGCAGGTCGATTGCCGCCGTTGCTACCGGCGCCGCCATTGTTCGCGAAACTGTATCGGTCGGGTCAGCGTTGACCAGGTAGCGGGTGCGCTCACCCGGGTGCTGCACCCAGCCTGAAGCCGGCGTCCGGCAAAACTGCTAACTGCGCCAGAAGGCCGGGCTCAGCAGCACCAGCAGGGTGAAAATCTCCAGTCGGCCCAGCAGCATTGCCGCGCAAAGTATCCACTTGCCGATGTTATCCAGGTCTTTGTAGTTGTCGGCTACGGTGCCAAGGCCTGGGCCGAGATTGTTCAAACAGGCTGTCACTGCAGAGAAGGCAGTAACCAGATCAGCACCGGTTGCGGTCATCGCAATTGACAGGCCGACGTAACTCAGGATGTACAGGGCGAAGAATCCCCAAACCGCATTGATCACGTGATCTGGTACCGGTTTGGCGCCGAGTTTGATCGGTATGAGGGCGCTGGGGTGAATCAATTTCTCGATCTCGCGGCGGCCCTGCTTGTACAGTAACACTGCCCGTATCATCTTCATGCCGCCAGCGGTGGAACCAGCACAACCGCCGACGGCGCTCATGATGATGAGCATCACCGGCAGAAACGACGGCCACCAGTGATAGCCGCTGGTGGTGAAGCCGGTGGTGGTGCCGACGGAGACGACCTGGAAAACGCCGTGCCAGAGGGTTTCGCCCACAGTATCAAAGCTGTGCCAGTAAATCAGCATCACCACGGCAACCACCGCTACCGTAATGATGAATCCGGCAAACGCGCGTACTTCAGGGTCCTTCAGGTAGACGCCCGGTCTGCGGGCCCGGACCGCGGTGAAATGCAAAGCGAAATTGATGGCCGAGACCAGCATAAAGACGCTCGCGATAGCCAGAATCCACGGGCTGTCGTAGTAACCGATACTTTGGTCGTGGGTCGAGAAGCCGCCGATAGCCACGGTCGAGAAACTGTGGCCCACTGCGTCGAACAAGGTCATGCCCGCGAACCAGTAACCCAGGGCACAGGCGACCGTCAGCCCGAGATATATGTACCAGAGCGCCTTGGCAGTCTCAGTGATCCGCGGGGTGAGTTTGCTGTCTTTCATCGGGCCGGGTGTTTCGGCCCGGTACAACTGCATACCGCCTACGCCCAGCATGGGCATAACGGCCACCGCCAGTACGATAATACCCATTCCCCCCAGCCACTGCAGTTGCTGGCGGTAGTAGAGAATCGAGGGGGGCAGGTGGTCAATGCCGGTTAGCACTGTAGCGCCAGTGGTCGTCAGGCCCGACATCGACTCGAACAGGGCGTCGGTAAGATTCAGTTGTGGGTTCGACGACAGCAGTAGAGGAATGGAGCCGAAACCTGCCAGTACGGTCCAAAACAGCACCACGATGACAAAACCATCGCGCACGCGCAACTCGCCGCGGTGGGCTCGCAGTGGCCCCCACAGAGTGAGCCCGACCAGCAGCGTGATCAAGAAGGTGACCAGGAAGGGCATGGTGGCGCCATCCTCCGCGATCAGCGCAATGACCAGCGATGGCAGCACAGTGATGCTGAACATCATGAGCAGCACGCCGAGGATTTTCAGCACGGCCTTGGGTCGCATGGATACTGGCTCAGGCTAGACGAAAGTCACGGCCACTTGGAACAGTTGCTCGACTGCGCGGATGTGTTGCTTGTCCACGAGGAACAGGATCACGTGATCCTCTGACTCGATGACCGTGTCGTGGTGGGCAATGATGACCTCCTCGCCTCGCAAAATGGCCCCGAGGGTAGTACCCGGGGGCAGGGGAATATCCTCGACCGGCCGGCCTACCACGCGCGAGTTACTGACATCCCCGTGAGCGATGGCCTCGATGGCCTCCGCGGCACCGCCCCGCAGCGAATGGACCGCTACCATGTCGCCACGGCGGACGTGAGTGAGCAGGGTGCCAACCGTAGCAACGCGCGGAGATATGATGACGTCAACTGCACTACTCTCGAGCAAGTCGACATAAGCCGAGCGATTGACCAGCGCCATGGCCCGGTGGGCTCCCATGCGTTTAGCCAGCATGGCCGACAGAATGTTGGCCTCGTCGTCGTTAGTCAGAGAACAGAACACCTCGATATTGTCGATGTTCTCCTGCAGCATGAGTTCTTCATCGGCTGCATCGCCGTGCAGCACTACGGTGCGATCCAGTTGTTCGGCTGCCTGTTTTGCGCGGACGTCGCTCTTTTCCACCAGTTTGACGTGATAATGATCCTGTTCCAGCGTTTCGGCCAGGCGAAGGCCAATGTAGCCAGCCCCGGCCAGCATGATTCGGCGGCCTGGTTTTTCCACTTCGCACAGCTCACTCATGACTGCGTGTATATCTTTTTTGGCGGCCACAAAAAAGATCTCATCCTCAGGTTCAATGACGGTATCACCCGCGGGTCTGATCGCGCGGTTCTGGCGGTAGATCGCAGCGACTCGGGTTTGGATTGTGGGTAGGTCATCGCGCAGGGCCTTGAGTGCGCGGCCCACCAACGGTCCGGTTCGGTATGCTTTAACGCCGACCAGTTGGATCCGTCCGCCGGCAAAGTCCACCACCTGCAGGGCGCCGGGGTACTCGATCAGGTGCAGTATGTGCTGCGTGATAATGTGCTCGGGGCTAATAATGACATCGATCGGTATGGAGTCGTCCCTGAATATGTCGGGATGGGAGAGGTACTCGGCCGAGCGGATGCGGGCGATCTTCTTGGGTGTGTTGTAGAGTGAATGCGCGATCTGGCAGGCTGCCATGTTGACCTCGTCTTCATTGGTAACGGCTAGGATCAGGTCGGCATCGGGGCCGCCCGCCTGCTCCAATATGCTGGGGTGGGATGCTGCACCGTGGATAGTGCGGATGTCGAGCCGGTCCTGCAGGCCCTCTAATCGTTGCTTGGCGATATCGACGAGGGTGACATCGTTGTCTTCACGGGAAAGTATTTCGGCCATTGAGATGCCGACTTGGCCTGCTCCGAGGATGATGATCTTCATGGACGTCTCCGTCGTTAGCGCAGAGCTCTTGTCATGGCCGGTATTCCTCCGACTTGGGATCTATGCCCAATCCCTTGAGTTTGCGGTACAGGTGGGTGCGCTCAAGGCCGGTACGCCGCGCCAATTCGGTGATGTTGCCGCTGCTTTGGCGGAGGTGGAAAACAAGGTAATCCCGCTCAAAATGCTCGCGCGCGGCCTTGAGCGGTTGACCGAAGTCTTTCCACGCGTTCCGTTCTGCCACCTTCTCGACTGGGCTCGCACTCATGCCCATGGCCTCCCGCGTTTCGTCGGCATCAATCTCTTCGCTGGTCGAGGTCAACAGCAGCCGATGGATGAAGTTGCGTAGTTCGCGCACGTTGCCGGGCCACGGCCGATTGCGCAGGTAATTGACCGATGAAGTGGAGAATCTGCGAAAGGCGAGATGCTCGCTGTCCGTGATCTGCCGGGTGTAATAAGCGATCAGGTCGGGAACATCCTCACGGTGCTCCCGCAGCGGCACCACAGCGAGCGGCACTGCATTTAGCCGGTAGTAGAGATCTTCACGGAAATTCTCGTCGGTGATCTTATCCTCGAGGTTCTGATTGGAAGTGGCGATGATCCGAACATCGAGGTCAAGGGCCGTGCTGCCACCCAGCCGGTAAAAGCGACCCGCTTCAAGAGCGCTCAACAATTTGGTCTGGGTATCGTTATCGAGATCGCCAACTTCATCGAGCACCAGCGTGCCGCCGCTGGCCTGTTCCAGTCGGCCTGGTTGCACATTGGCGCCGTCTTCGGTGCCGAACAATTGGAGGGCCACGCTCCCCGGCGGCATGGCGCCAAGGTTGACTTCAATGAATGGTCCGTCGGCCCTGCGACTGGCCCGGTGCAGCGCCCGCGCGGCCACACCCTTGCCCACGCCCGCCTCGCCGCGGATCAGCACCCAGTTGTCGGTCGGGGCAATCCGCTCGATTTGGTGCTTGAGTTCGGTGACGGCGTTGCTGTGACCGATAAAGCCGGCTGCCGGCTCAATCCGGCTCCTCAATTGGGTGTTTTCCGTCAGCAGACGGCGGCTCTCCAGCCCCCTTGCCACTGTCACCAGCAGTTTGGCGGTAGATAGGGGTTTTTCGAGAAAGTCATAAGCGCCGATCCGGATGGCTTCGACCGCGGTCTCGACCGTACCATGGCCTGAAATCATGATCACCGGCGTTTGTTCGTCCGAGCGTTGGCGCCACTCCGTCAGCAGTGCAATCCCGTCGCCGTCTGGCATCCAGATATCCAGCAGCACCAGGTCAGGCTGAAGTGAGGAGAATTTTTTGCGCGCCTCGGCGGTATTGCAGGCGGTTTCTACTGAATAGCCCTCATCGGCGAGGACATCGCTGACTACCTGCCGGATGTCCGGCTCGTCATCGACAACGAGAACAGTCTGTTTGCTCATGATTCCCGGGTGTCGGGTGGGCGCGTTGGACCGATTTCTTGCCGCAGCGACAAAGTGATTATAACGGTAGCCCCACCAGCGGGCAGGTTATTGACCCGTATGCTGCCGCCGTGTTCTTCGATGATTCTGCGGCTGATGGCGAGTCCCAGCCCGCTGCCTTTTTCCTTGCCGGTCACGTATGGCTCGAAGATCTTGTCGATCAGTTTCTCCGGAAACCCGGGACCATTGTCCTGCAGGCAGATCTCGACTGCCTTGTTACCACTCAGCCGTCGGGTAGAAAACCGCATTTTGGCCGGATTGTCCGCAAGCGCCTCCTGCGCGTTAATGATCAGATTATTCAGCACCTGTCGCAGTGCGTTCCGATCGGCCCGAATCCGGGGTAGCTCAGAATCGAGATCCATGGCGATGCGGGTGGACTGACCTTCCCGGTGGAACAGTTCTACCGTATCGCTAATAAGTTGATTGATGTCCAGCAGTGCCGGCCGTAGCGGCGCAGGCCGGGCATATTCAGAGAAGGCGTTGACCATGGCCTTCATGGCCTCGACCTGTTGCACAATAGTCCGGGTCGACCGGTCAAGGGCCTCACGCCCGGCGGAGCCCACCTCTCCCAGGTACTTGCGACGAATGCGCTCGGCTGATAGTTGGATCGGCGTAAGTGGATTCTTGATTTCATGTGCCAAGCGCCGGGCTACCTCGCCCCAAGCGGCATCGCGCTGCGCTTTCAGCAGTTCGGTGGCATCTTCAAATACCACCACGTAGCCGGGTTCATGACCCTCACCGGACAGGCGACTGCCACTCAGGATGAGCGTTTGGCGGCTGTCTTTACCAGTGATGTCGATCTCGCGTTGCCATTCGCGGGCATGGTGCCTCATGCCGTCACCTATGGCATTGAGCAGCGGTTCTGTTTCCGGCAGAGTCGCCCTGATGTTCTCAATTTCAGCGCCCTCGAAGCGGCTAAGTTCGGTGTGCAGGATTCGTCCAGCCGCGGGGTTGTGCGTACGCAGCCTGCGATCATGGTCGAACGACAGTACCCCAGCCGACAGGTGGGTAAGTACCGTATCGAGGTAAGCGTGTTCTGCCTCGGCCACTTGCTGGCTGTGGTGCGCAGCCTGCTGGGCGGAACTGATCTCGCGGGTCATCTGGTTGAAAGAACTCACCAGTACACCCAGTTCATCGCCGCTGTTGACCGGCAGTTGCTTGCGGTAATCGCCTTGGGCGACTGCACGAGTACCCTCAGCAAGATCCCGCAGGGGTGCGAGAAGTCGCTGCGCCAAGTAGATGGCTGCCAACAGCGCGATTAGCAGCGTCATTATACTGACCAAGGTTAATGTCAGCACGAAACTGAAGGCCAGTGGCTCGCGCAAGTACTTGAGTTTTTCGTATTCTGCCGAGGCCGATTCCACACTCTCGCCCAAGCGCGAATAGCGCACTGGCAGGTTATGCAGGATCTGCAGCACGTGCATTGGCTGGCTAACCGTGCGACCCGGAACCTGCACTGCCACCCGCAACCTCAATCCACCTTCTGTCACTGGCTCGAACTCGGCGTAGGTTTCGCCCCGGCGAATCTTGCGTAACACGTGTTCGTTAGGTGCGTCGGGTACCAGCGAAATGGCGACACTGCTGCTCGAGGCCAGGATACGGCCAGTGGCAGAGTGCAGACTCATCTCCTCGAAGCCCGCCTTTTCGCGCAGTTGGTCGAGCAGGCTGAACAACTGAAAGGCTGAGTCGGCCTCTTCGATTCGCCGAGCATCTTGCCGCGCGCGGTGCACGACATCGAGCTTGATGGTTTCGAGCGTACTGCGGCCGAGCAACATGGCATCATCCAGGGTTTGTTCGATCTGCAGGTCGAACCAAGAGTCGATGCTGCGGCTGAGGAATTGCACTGCGAAGTAATAGACCACGGCCAGCGGAACCAGAGTCAGGATGGTGAAGGTGCCAACGAATCGAAGGGTCAGGCGTGAGCCCAGTGCGCCTGCTCGGAACTGTCTGATCAGTCGCCAGACCTGTAATGCAGTCAGTATGGCGAGCAGGCCGATACCCGCGACGCTGACCACGATCAACGCTGTGTAGTAGTCGCCGAAAAGTTCGTCGTTTTTGGCTGCCCGGCTGAGCAGGAACGACGCCACCAGTAGCAGTGTTGACAGGGCCAGCGTGAGGGCGAACCCTGGCGCTCGGCTCATTGGTGAACGACCTTCCAGCGTTGCCAATTGCTTTGTAGTTGCCAGTCGTTGGAGAAAAACGCCCTCAGTTTCAGGGGTCCAGGCAGGTCGCTGCGGTCCAGCACTGTCCGCAGCCGCACCTCCAGTCGATCTTCCACAGCAACCCCTGGGGGCAGGTTGAGCTCAACCGAAAAGTCCTCAATCGCCCCCAAGGTCTCAGATAGGGTGGGAAAGGTTTCGTGTGTACCAGCGCCTGGGCGAGTCAGGGTATAGCGGTTGGACAACGCGTGGTACTCGATCAAGTAAGGATGTTGCCACGTGGCAATTTCGAAAAACTGGGATAGCAGGCTGGCGCGGTACAGTCGGGTCTCGACCAGAATGGTAAGCGGTATGCCCTTGGACAAGGCCTCGGCCGGATCACCCGTGATGCTGAGCGAAAGCCTGGCAGTGGTCGTCAGGACCTGGTGTTCGATGTAGGCGCTACCGGAGCGGGTTGCAAACTCTGCTTGGGCATCTAGCGGCAGCAGAGCAATAAACGTTGCCCACAGCAATGCCAGGTGCCAGCACGGGATGAGTTTGGAGGGCATCGGCGTGACGTTTTGGGTTCGCACTTTGGTGAGTGCAAGCGTTAGTTCAGGCAGAATTATACGGCTTGGCACGAATGCCTGGCTCAATCCTTTCTGATCCGCGCGTAATACAACCCATCGTGATAGGGCCCAGGAAGAAACTGGCAGCCTAGGTCTGTAGCCAACCCTTCGGCTGTGCTCACCAGTTCTGGCCGCGCATCTGCTTGCCGCGAGACCAGGTTATGCAGTGGCCCGTCGTTTTCCTCGGGCAATACCGAGCAGGTGATGTAGAGCAGTCGCCCACCCGGTGTCAGCAGCGGCCAGAGGGCTGCAAGCAATTGCGCCTGTTTGTTGGCGTAGTTGGCGATGTCCGAGTGTCGGCGGTGAACCCGAATATCCGGGTGTCGCCGCATCACCCCCGTACCGCTGCAGGGTGCATCCAGGACGATCAGATCAAATGCCTGTCCGTCCCACCAGTTCCCAGGCACCAGGGCATCGCCAGCGGTCACATTGCAGTTAAGCCCGAGACGCAGGAGATTTTCGCGGATGGTGTACACCCGTCCGGGCCGGTCGAGCGCGGTCAACGAGGTTATTGTTGGTTCAAGTTCCAGCAGTTGTGAGCATTTGCCTCCAGGCGCGGCGCAGGCATCCAACACCCGGCAGCCTGCGAGTTGCCCGCTGAAAAACGGTGTCACTTGTGCCGCCGCATCCTGTACCGAGACCTCACCCTCGGCGAAGCCCGGAAGTTTGGTGACCGGCATTGCCCGTTCGAGCAACACCCCCCAGGGGCTCAAGTTCGATGGCTGCGCCGGGATGTCCGCTACCGCTAGCCGCCGCAGGTAACTGTCCCGGTCGGTGCGTGCTACGTTCACCCGCAGGGTCATCGGCGGGTGCTGGTTAGCGCTCTCCAGTACCTGTTGCCAGTGCCTGGGCCATGCGTGCCGCAGCCGTTTGATCAGCCATGCCGGGGTTGCGTAACAGGTTTCTTCGTCACTCGTCAATGCAGCCCGGGAATCACGCAGGTGGGATCTGAGTACGGCATTGATCAGGCCGCGGGCGCGCGCCCGGCCCAAGCGTGTGGCTGCCTCGACGCTACCGGTGGTGACCGCATAGTCGGGCTCATCGAGATGATGGTACTGGTACAACGCGCAAAGCAGCAGCGCTTCGAGGCTCCCGTCGCGCCGGCGCAATGGCTGGCGCAGGTAGCGGTGTAGCAGCGGCCGGTAGCGATAGAGCCAGCGGACAGTGCCCCAGGCGATTGCGCGCGCCTCGCTGTGACGGCGCAAGGGCAATTCAGACAAGTGGCGCGCAGCGACTGCGTCGAGTGAGCGTCCCCGGGTAACGACATCGTCGACGATGCGGGCGGCCGCTGCACAGACCTCAGCTGTCGGCATGACCTTTGCCTGGTGGGGTGAATCGTGCACCGGGTCTAACCGCGTGCCCATTGAGGAAAGACCGAGCGTCGAGCACTCTGCGGCCCGGTAGCTGCAGTTCTAACAGGTCGAGAGTGCCATCGCCCGTCTGAATCCGCAGCAGTTCGGCGCTGGCTTCGAGCACAGTGCCGGCAGTGGCCGTAGTGGTTGCAGGCCCTGGTCGTGCCCGCCAGATCAGCCAGTCAACGTCGTCCAGGTGTGAACGCGCCAGTGGCCAGGGGTTAAAAGCCCGGATGCGTCGATCCAGCGTTGCCGCACTTTCTCTCCAATCCAGGCAGGCTTCCTCCCGGCTTAGCCGAGGTGCGTAACAAACACCTGCAGCGGACTGTGGCTGGGCGC
>JASLLH010000028.1:0-17918 GCA_030747115.1 Arenicellales bacterium | reverse complement strand
AGTCGCTTCTGGGGGAAATCTTTTCTTCGTCCGGGGCCAGAGCCAGGCCTTCGACCACGGTGGTATTGGGCGTACGGTGGAACACCGCCGGTGAGAGTTTCAGTTTGAGTGAGCGGCTGCCGCCGCCGAGAATGATGTAATCGCACTGCATTACCCGCTGATCGACCCACAGTGGCAGCGATTCGGGCAGGCCCAGCGCTGTGACGCCGCCGATTTCCATGCCGGTGAGCATGCGGGTCTCCTCGGCCGAGGCGAAGGAAATACGCCGTACGCCCATGGTCTTGCGCACCCGCTTGTTGACGTCCAGGCGGGTGTCTGCGAGCAGCACACAGGCCGCATACTGCCGGGGCTCGGATTTGCCTGCCACCACGATCACGTTGGCAGAATTGGCGAGGGGCACGTCGTAGTGGCGGCAGAAATCCGCGGTGTCGGCAAGTGCCGGGTCGCACGCGAGTGTTTCGAAGGCCACGCCAAGCCCCTGCAGTGCTGCCAGCACCGCGGCACTGGTGTCGTCGGTCAAGGGTGGGTCGGCAGGGGTCATCGTGCGGGCCGCTGATAATTCCCGGGTCCAATCCATTGTACCGGTGACCACGGCGCGTATACAGTAGTGGCTTGCCGCCGGCAGCAGCCTGGCCGATACCGCCACCAGGGATACCATGACCGACTACAGCACCATGACCCGCAGCGACTCGCTGGACACTGGTTGAACCCGCCGCTGCCCAGCCGTGGATCGCACCGAACGTTTCTACACTATTGACCGCCTGCTGCGCTCGCACCGGGGCGTCAGCCTGCGCCAGTTGATGGAGCACATGGAGGTCTCACGCGCCACCGTGCGCCGCGACCTCGAGTACATGCGTGACCGGCTGGCTGCACCCATCGTCTGGGACCCGGCACAACGCGGCTACCGCTACGAAACCCAGGACGACATCGCTGCCGCCAACTACTCCCTGCCGGGACTGTGGTTCAACGCCTCGGAAGTGTACGCGCTGCTGACCATGGAGTACTTGCTTTCGAGCTTGCAGCCGGGGCTGCTCGAACCGCACATAGAGCCATTGCGTGCCCGTATCCGCCGGCTGCTGGATAGCGGCGATCATTCCGTGGGCGAGGTGGAAAAGCGCATCCGGGTTTTGCACATGGCGGCCCGGCAGGTCGACAGCACCACCTTCGGCGCCATCGCCCACGCCCTGCTCAGACGCCAGCAACTGCAAGTCCGTCATCTCAACCGCCGCAGCGGCGAGGTAACCGAGCGTAAGGTTTCACCGCAGCGCCTCGCCCACTACCGTGACAACTGGTACCTCGATGCCTGGTGCCACCTCAGAGACGGGCTGCGCAGTTTCGCGGTCGACGCCATCGAGGAAGCCCGTCTGCTGGAAGGGGAGCGGGGAAAAAGCGTCAGCGAAGCAGAACTGGAAAAGGTGCTAGGCACCGGTTACGGCATCTTTGCCGGCACCCGCACCCGCCAAGCCGTGTTGCGTTTCACCCCGGCGGCCGCCCGCTGGGTGGCTCGTGAGAAGTGGCATTCGCGCCAGCACGGCAACTGGGAAGCGGACGGCAGTTATACCCTGACCGTGCCCTACGCCGACCAGACCGAACTGGTCATGGACATCCTGCGCCACGGTGCCGAGGTAGAAGTGGTTGCGCCGGCAGACTTGCGCCAGGCAGTGGCCGAGCGGCACCGGGCCGCGGCCGCGCGCTACCGCTGAGACGCCGCCGGGCGAGGCAAGCCATCGCTCGCCGCCGCTGACCGAGGTCACCGGGTGAGCCTGTAGGGGGTGCAGAATGGCTCTTGATGACTCACCCACTGCACCTCGTTAACGCAGTTTTTAAGCCGCTGCTTCTTCTTTGGCATAACCCGAAGACGCACGATTTATCTTATCCGCCCATATTGTAGAACTCGATGTATTTCTCAGCAGATACACCGCCGCCGCCCGCCCCCTCCGCCGAACGGCCGAACGGAAATACCAGGACTTACCCAGGAGAAATTGTCACTGGTGATTTACCAATGCCAGAGCCATACGGCATTCAAACCTCGCCCCAGATCGACCAGATATCGACGGCTTTATCGAAAGCTTTGCCCGACCTTCACGATATTCCAAAAACGGCGCAAGGATATGGGTATAAATACGCTGCCCTCGATTCTGTATTGCCGATTATTCGAAAGGCTTGCGCCAAACACGGGCTTTATATGTTGCAGACCCCCTGCACCGGCACCGACGAGATTGGTGTGGCGACCATGGTTACCCACTCCTCCGGGCAGTGGATCAGCACCTCCTTCTCGGTGAAATATGAGTCGCTCAGGAACATGAACGGTTACCAGTCTGCGGGGAGTGCAATTACCTACCTGCGCCGTTACGCTGCACTCAGCGTTTTCTCGATTTCCGGTGGCGAC
Source organism: Arenicellales bacterium (assembly GCA_030747115.1). Taxonomy (GTDB): domain Bacteria; phylum Pseudomonadota; class Gammaproteobacteria; order Arenicellales; family UBA868; genus UBA12578. The sequence continues at coordinate 15,529 of JASLLH010000028.1, read as the reverse complement.
AACGACGCTGCCGGCATTGAAAAAAAAGAGAAAAAGGAAATTTTAAAAACCCCGAAAAAGATCCTGGGACCGCTAACCAGGTCAGCGGGTGAGGGGGCAAAGACTTTAGCGACCGCTTTCAATCAGTTGACCAAAGAAGAGCAAGCCGCCATCACCCCGGCTGACAAAGCGAAATTAAAGGCAATTGCCCGTGCCATACATTGACCTGGTGCAAGGAAGCGATGAATGGCTGGAAGCGCGTAAGGGCCTGTTAAACGCCTCTACTGCGGCAGCGGCTGCCGGTATGAGGGGCGCTTATTCATCACGAGCCGAATGCTGGCGCCAGTATATGGGACAAAAAATTAAGGTCAGCTCCCATATGGTCTTCGGCAGCGAGCATGAAGAGGATGCACGCCATGACGGGGAAATTGCAATTAGCGCGCTCAGTTTCCCTACCGGGCTATTTATTCATCGTGAGCACGACTGGCTGGGCGCCAGTCCTGATGGGGAGTTTCTGGAACTGGGTTTGCACGAAATCAAATGCCGTAACTCAGAACCCTATTCCGCTATTTCTCCGCAACACATGGCGCAGATACAGGTACAGCTCGCCTGCGCCGGCTATGACCAGTGCATCTTTCAGTCATGGACCCCGATAAGACAAAGAATCTGGCGGGTTCCGCAGAGCGCCGGCTACTGGAACTGGCTTTTCCCCCTGCTGGAAGAGTTCTGGCAATACGTTATCAAGCAGCAGCAGCCGCCAACGGTGAGGCCCAGAAGAATTGCACCAATTGATATTCAATCGGAGATCATCTACGAAGGTTAGCTATGACCTGTGCCCAGCACCTCGACCAGGACAACTACTGACAACGACCGCAAGTGTTGAGAATTCTGACCCGTTATGGTGTTTGCAGGTCGGGCCAGTAGCTGCGGCATAATCTGGGCCCATGTCGCTGGTTCGATACCGCGTCGGTGAGAGCATCGGTTCAGCCACCGTGACTGATGGGGCCGGGACGGTCAGGGTTAGGCGAGAAAGCCCTCGGCCGGGGCGGCGTCCCCGTGCAGATCGACCAGCCGATCGATCTCGTCGTAAAGAGTCTGTTCCTCATCATCTTCCAGTTCACCAACTCCGATGAGTTCGGCCACCAGGCCGTTGTGCATGGTGCGGCGAACCTCGCCCAGCGTGGGTGGCAGTTCCTCACCGGTGTGGTCTATGTAATTTTCGATGACCGCAGAGAGCGTTTCGCTGGCGCGGGCGCGGACGAAACTGTCGGCGGCCACATCATCACCGAAGTTTTCAATAAGCGCATCGAGTTCGGCCAGCACGGCAGTATGGTTAGCTGGGTCGACGACCCCGACTTCGCTCATGCGTTTGAGCAGGTCATCTTCCATCATTGCCTGCACCACGCTCAGGGTCACCGGTAACTCGTCGTCGGCAGCGCTGATGGCGTGCTGCAGGGTTGCCGAGAGTTCGACGCTGACTTCTTCGCTGATGTCTTCGGGTATGGCCATAGTGTGTTAACAACTGGCCGCAGCCAGTGTCACTCATTGTGCCGGAGAGCGGGCTCGGGTGCAAAAAATACCGGCGCTTTCGTGCTGTTCCGTGATCCAGGTCAAACGGGTGGCACCGATGCGGCTAACCCCTGCCCCGGCGAAGCGGATTAGAATCATCCCCGCAATAGCGTGGCACACCACAGCATGATTCCCCTGCACGATGACAATCCAACCCGGATCACGCCGCTGATCACGATCGCGTTCATCGGCTTGTGTGTGCTGGTTTTCTTCTGGCAGTTGTCACTGGGACCGGGACAGGAAGCGGCGCTGTTAGCGCTCGGCGTCATCCCGGCAGTGATTTTTGATCACGCCCGCCTGCCGCTTGAGCTTGTGTGGGTGCATCCGGCACTCACCCCGCTCACTTCCATGTTTTTACACGCTGGCTTCATGCACCTGGCCGGCAACATGCTTTACCTGTGGATATTCGGCAACAACGTCGAGGACGCCATGGGCCATGGCCGTTTTATCGCCTTTTACCTTATCTGCGGCGTTGCCGCCGCCTTTGCCCAGGCCTTGTCCAACCCTGAGTCGCGTATCCCGATGGTCGGTGCGAGCGGCGCCATCTCCGGTGTGCTCGGCGCCTACCTGTTGCTCTATCCACACGCCCGGGTACTGGTGGCGATACCGCTGGGCTTCTACATCCACACCATGTCGCTGAAAGCCGGTGTGGTGCTCGGCATATATTTTGTCTACCAGATTCTCAGCTCGATGGCGGCCGGTGATGGCCCCGGGGTGGCGTGGTTCGCCCATATTGGCGGCTTCGTTGCCGGGATCGCGCTGATTCCGCTGTTCAAGCACCGCAACGTGCGCCTGTTGGCGCCGGCCCGCAGCGGTGGCTCGTGGCATAAGCGGAACCGCCGCCGCTGAACCCATGACACCCGCCGCCGCTGAACCCATGACACCCGCCGCGCTGCAAGATGGCGGGGCTGGCGTTGCGGTTGCCCGTGTGCGAAGCTGGCAGCAGGTGCTGGCGGCCCGTGGCCACCGCGGTATGGTGCTGGTGGCAGGTCCGCCGGACTGGTGCCGTGAGTGCGCCGGTGATTTGCTGCAGGCCCTGCCGGCGCCAGCCGATCAGTGGTTGTGGCTGGGCGCCGGCGCGCCGGCGGGCGTGACCGTGTTGCCGGCGAGCGCGGCAGAACGCGTGCTCGGCAGCGAGCAGGTCGGCGTGGTCTTCGATGGCTGGCAGGGGCTTAACCCGGATGCCGTTGGTGCGCTGAGCGGTACCATCAGAGCCGGTGGCTTGTTATTGCTGCTCATGCCTGTGCCGGCCGTGTGGGGTGAGTTTGACGACCCGTTCAAGCGTTTGCTGACGGTTGCCGGCTATGCCCCTGGCGAGGTCGGCAATCGCTGGCTCGGACGCCTGCGCCGGTGTCTCAAGAATGATGACAGCGTTCTTTGGGTTGAGCCCGCAGGGATCACGGGCGGGTCGCTGCCGGCAGTCGCGACAAAAGTGCCGGCTGGGACGGTGTCCAACCCGGATTGTTTGACTGAAGACCAGGCCCGGGCCGTACACGCGGTAATCAGGGCCTGCCAGGGGCAGCGGCGCAAACCCACGGTGCTGGTCTCTGATCGGGGCCGCGGCAAATCAGCTGCGCTGGGCATAGCGGCGGCACGGCTGTTGCAGGCAGGCGTCCGGCGTATTACCGTGACCGGGCCACGGCCGCAGAGCGTCCAGACTCTGCTGGATCATGCGCAGCAGCTATTGCCGGGTTCCCGCCGGGTTGGTGTTGGCGTGCTCGAGTTTGCAGAGAGCGTTATCGCTTACAGCCCAGCAGATCAGCTGAGTGCAACGGGTTTTGCACCAGACATGGTGCTGGTGGACGAGGCCGCCACTATCCCGGTGGCCTTACTCGAGGGTTTGCTGGAACGGGGCTCGCGGCTCGCGTTTGCAACCACGGTCCACGGTTACGAAGGTTCGGGCAGAGGTTTCGAGCTGCGTTTCGGGCCGGCGCTGGCGCGCAACGCGCGCGGTATCCGCCATGTGAACTTGCGACAGCCAGTGCGTTGGGCAGCGGATGACCCACTCGAGCGCTTCATCGACCGTGCCCTGTTACTCGATGCCTGCAGGCAGAACCCGGCATTGCCACAACTCGATGTTGCGGACTTGCGGGAGACATGTGTGGATCGCGCTGCGCTGGCCGATGATGATGGTCTGCTGGATGCACTGTGGGGCCTGTTGGTTTCCTCGCACTATCGCACCCGGCCGCGTGACTTGCGGGTGCTGCTCGATGCACCGAATATTTCAATTTTTGTCAGCCAGATCGGTAAACATGTTGCAGCCGCCGCCGTGGTTGCTCGTGAGGGAGGTTTCGCGCCGCAGATGGCCGCGCAAATAGCGGCGGGCAAGCGTCGGCCGCCAGGGCACCTGCTACCCGAGTCCATCGGTCACCAACTGGGTATGGCTGACGCGCCGCAGATGTCTTTTGGCCGAATCGTGCGCATTGCCGTGCAGCCCGGCTTGCGCCGGCGCGGTATCGGCCGGCGATTGCTTGACGCAGTAGCGGCCCAACAGGCCGCTGCCGGATGCGATTGCCTTGGCACGGTCTTTGGTGCCAGTGCCGCGCTGGTACATTTCTGGCGTGCCGTGCAGTATGAATCCGCGCGCCTTGGCGTTCGCCGCGGCGCGCGCAGTGGCGCCCATGCATTGTTGATGCTGCATGGCTTGTCAGCGCCGGGCCGCGAGTTGAGCAAGCGCTGCCAGCGGCGCTTTGCCCGGGAGTTGCCGGATCAGCTGGCCGATCCCCTGCGCAGCGTAACCCCGCGAGTAGTGCTGGCGCTGCTGGCGGGGCTGCCACAGCCGAAGTTGTCGGCGGACCAAAGCCGTGAGCGGGTCAAGGCGTTTGCCAGTGGCCAGGCAGAGTACGAAGACGCGGTGGCCGCCATCGTTGCGCTTACCCCGTTGGCCCTGTCAGAGGCAGCCGGTCGGCTTAGCGAGGCAGTTCGCCAGGCACTGGTGCTCAAGGTGTTGCAGCGCCGCAGTTGGGCGGATTGTGCGGCGGCGCTTGGTGTCAGTGGCCGGCGTGAGGTGGTTACCCTGTTGCGCACAGGGCTCTCACAACTCGATTAAAATCGTTACCGGCTCAGCCGTCGCGGGCCCGTGAATCCCGCGACAGGTATACGCCCACACCAATGATCAGTGTGATGCCGGCCCAGGCCCAGGAGTCGGGCAGGTCGCCGAACAGCAGGTAGCCCAGCACCACCTGCATGATGATCTCCAGGTAGAGAAAAGGCGCCAGCAGCGAGGCTTCCGCGCATTCGAAGGCGCGTATCAGTAACAGGTGGCCGGCGGCACCGGTGGCCCCCAGCATCAGCATCAGTGCCAGGTCCATCAGCGTCGGCGTCACCCAGAACAGCGGCAGCATGACGCTCATCAGTACAAAGCCGCCTGCCGACTGCCACGCCAGCGTCACCAGTGGTGGCGTATTGCCGCTGAGTTGCCGCGTGAAAAGAAAATACAGGGAGAAGAAAAAGGCCGCCACCAGCGCCAGCAGGCTGGCCCAGTGGAACTCGGAAAAACCCGGTCGAATGATGACCAGAACGGCGGCGAGGCCGAGCAGTGCTGCGATCCAGCGGCTGGCCGGCACCCGCTCGCGCAGGACCAGGGCGGACAGTACGATCACGAGCACTGCGTCGAAGAAAATGATGGCGATCGCATCAGCCAGCGGGATGTACTTGATAGCGCCGAAAAAGCAGCAGGTGGCGGCCAGCAGACACAGGCCCCGTCCGATCTGTAGTGCGGGTCGCGGTACTGTCAGCACGGCGCCGCCGTGGCGCCACAGCACTACCGGCAATACCAGCAGAAAGTGAAAGAAGAACCGAGCCCAGACCAGTTGCAGCACCGGATAGCGGCTGGCAAGCAGCTTGGCCAACGCGTCCATGAACGGCACTACCAGCATGGCAGCCGCCATCAGGACGATGCCCCGGGACGGCCGGGCGAAACGCTGTTGGATCACGATACTCCTTGACCCGGAACGGGCTGGCTGTTGTAGGCCGAAAGACGGGCTCCGGTATGATACGGCTGCGCCATACCAATCGCCATACGGGCGCGATCAAAGCAAACTGCCAGGGCTGCGGAGTCCCACAGCTGCACCGCCGGGTAGCGGCCAGGAAACGATGGACAACTACAATTTGATAAAGACCTTGCACGTGGCCTGTGCGGCAATCTCGGTCAGCGGTTTTGTCGTGCGCGGCATGTGGATGTTTAGCGGCTCTGGTCTGTTGCGGCACAAGCTAACCCGGGTGCTGCCGCACGCAATCGATGCCCTGCTGTTGCTGAGTGCGCTGTGGCTGCTGGTGCTGTCCGGCCAGCACCCGACTGGTCGTGACTGGCTGACGGCCAAGTTAGTTGCCATCGTGCTCTACATCGTGGTCGGCAGCGTGGCCCTGAAACGCGGCCGCACCGCCCTGACGCGGGCCTTGGCCTTCGTGGTCGCGCTGGGAGTATTCGCCTACATCGTCGTGGTGGCCCTGGCCCGGCAGCCCTGGCCGTTTGGCTGATACCGGTGGAAATACAGATGACTGCCACTCCCGTTCCGCCAAGCCCAGAGGTTACCGCAGTGGTGGTCACGTACCATCCCGACCCGGCAACCCTTGCGGCACAAGTCAAGTGCCTGGCCGGTCAAGTGGAGCGGCTGCTGCTGGTGGACAATGGCTCTGGCAATGCGGCCGAGATCGCGGCGCTCGCCAGTGAGCATGACTGGGTGGAATTCATCGGTGCCGGCAGTAACCGGGGCCTGGGCTGGGCCCACAATGAGGGTATCCGGCGCGGCCTTACATACGGTGCTGACGCGATACTGTTGCTCGACCAGGACAGCCTGCCGCGCCCGGACATGGTGGCGGCACTGGCCCGGGCACTTGTCGGCCAGCGCCAGCGGGGCGTTCAGGTAGCGGCTGTGGGCGCACGCTATCTGGGCAGCGACATCGGCCACCCGTCTTACTTCGTGCAGTTTCGCCCCTTGCGGTTCCGCCACCACTTCTGTACCGGAAAGGACGCGGGTGAGATTATTCCGGCCGATATGCTGATCTCTTCCGGGGCACTTTTCCCCCGCGAGGCGTTGCTCGAACTCGGGCTAATGGACGAGGACCTTTTTATCGACCACGTAGACACCGAGTGGTTCCTGCGCGCAAAAGACCGGGGCTGGCGTGTTTTCGGGGTGTGCGATGCGGTCATGGACCATGGTCTGGGTGAGCGCACTGTTATGGTGTGGCTGGGGCGCTGGCGCTACCTGCCGATACACCAGCCGTTTCGCTATTACTACATCTACCGCAATAGCGTGCTGCTCTACCGGCGTTCGTACCCCAGCCGTCGCTGGAAACACACCGACATGCTGCGCCTCGCCAAGATGTTCGTGGTGTTCTCGCTTTTTGCCGGTAACCGTAGACAGAACCTGCGGATGATGTGCCGCGGCCTGGCCGACGGCTTCAAAGGCAGGAGCGGCCCGATCGACGCTGATTTGCCGCGCTAGGACGATCGCCTCAGAATAAAGGACGCGACAGGCCCCCGGGGCAAGACACCTCGACCCCGGCACCGATAGCAGGGTCGCCTTGTTACAACCAAAAGACAACACATAGATCTCATGCGGACTTCTTTTCTGGTGCCGGTTTACGACACCGATCCGGCGCTGTTGCGGCTGTGTATCAATAGCGCCCTCAAGGCGGCTGACGACCGGCACGAGGTTGTGATCGTCGATGATTGCTCGAGCGGCGAGGAAACCCGCGCTTTCCTCGCGCGCTGCACCGAGACAGGCTTGCCCAACCTCAAAATACTGCGCAACCCACAAAACAGCGGTGTGTCTTACTCGCTCAACCAGGCGGCCGCAGCCGCAGCCGGCGAACTGTTGGCACCGGTCGATCACGACGACGTGGTGGTCAGCCAGGGCTTTCAGCAGGTTCTGCGCTGTCTGCGGTACTACCATGCGCAGTGGGCTTACTCCGACGAAATCCAGGTGGATGCAAACGGCTTTCTCATTCGGCGCATGTTCAAGCCGGACTACAGCCTGCAATTGCTGCGCTCGATCATGTACATCAACCACCTGCAAGTGTTCTCGCGCGAATTCTTCGACAGCGTTGGCGGTTACCGGGAGGGCTTCGAGGGCAGCCAGGACCACGATCTTGCTTTACGTATGTGCGAACAACTCGCGCCGGTGCACGTAGAGGCAGTGGCCTACCATTGGCGCATCCTGCAGAGCACTCAGTCCCGTTCCGGGGAGACCATCTCGAGTCAGAGCGTGGACCATTCGAAAACCGCCCTGGAACAGCACTTCGCACGGCTGCAGTTGCAAGCGCAGTGCGAACCTGTGTTGTTCCGCCGTCATCCCGACCAGGCGGGGGAACCAATCGGCGTGTATCGCTCCAGAATATTGCCCGGGCAGCCCGTTACTATGGCCGTCATCATTCCGTGCAAGCTCGGCACGACGCAGGTGGTCAACAATGCCAAGATCACGCTGCTCAATCACTGTCTGCAGTCCCTGAGCCGTACCCTGGCAGAACAGGATGACCAGCCGTTGCCACGGCCGGCCGTAGAGATCGTGCTGGTGATAAATCACGAAGACGCCGTTGAGGATGCCAGGGAGACCCTTACCCGCTACGGTTTGAGCGGCAGGGTCGTACAAGATGAAGCTGGCTTTAATTTCTCACGCAAGTGCAACCTGGGTGCGCGGCAGGCGAATGAAGATATCCTCGTTTTCCTGAACGACGATACTGAGATGCAAACAGCGGGCTGGGCCGCCCACGTGACCTCATTGCTGCAGGAGGATGATATTGCCTGTGTTGGCGGTATGTTGCAGAACGCAGATCGTACCGTCCAATCCTGCGGCGATAACGTCGGGCGTAACTCAGCCGTGCACTATGCCCCGAATCCTAATGCCGCCGACGTCGGCGATGCGATGCACCGGTACCTGGCCGACCATGAGAGCACCTCTGTCAGTGGCGCTTTTCTCTGCTGTCGCCGGTCCACTTTCCTGGCACTGGACGGTTTCTCGCCGGCTTTTCCCAACAGCTTCCAGGACGTGGATTTCTGCCTGCGGGCGCGGGCCAAGGACATGCGCTGTATCGTCTCGCCGCACATCCGGCTATTACACTTTGAATCGGCAACCCGTGATGCCGAGGTCGACTACGAAACCCTCAGTGTAATCCGTTCCTTTCACGGGCCGGGTCTGGCCGGTACCGACCGTTATGCCCTGTGGCGTTATCAGCCGATCCATTTTTCGCTGTGGTCATACAACGGGTTGAAGTTTCGTCTGTTTCTTATGGCCCGGGTGTTGGTGCGCGCAGCGCGGCGGATAGAAAAGGCCTTTACCCGCGAGCCGCGCTGCTGGCGCGGGGTGCTGAAAAAAAGCGAATTCCGGGTGCGTTGAAGAACTGCTGCAAATAACAGGGGAAATATCATGAGTCGAAATTCACGCTACGATATCCTGTTCGAGCCGGTGCAGATTGGCCCGGTCACCGCGCGCAACCGTTTTTACCAGGTGCCCCATTGCAACGGCATGGGTCACGCCATGCCAAAAAGCGTTGCTGCCATGCGCGGCATGAAAGCGCAAGGTGGCTGGGCGGTGGTTGCGACCGAGGAGTGCGATATCCATGCGTCCACCGACGCCTTACCCTGGGCCGAGGCGCGGCTCTGGGACGATGAGGATGGGCGCCGCTTGGCGCTGATGGCCGATGCGGTGCACGAACACGGGGCACTGGCCGCGATAGAACTGGTGCACAGCGGCCACAACGTCTCCAACCGCTATTCACGATTGCCGGTACTGGCTGTGTCGGACTGTGCGGTCGCTAGTTTTGACCCGGTACAGGCCTGCGCCATGAGCAAGCGGGATATTGCAGACGTACGCCGCTGGCACCGGAAGGCGGCACTGCGCGCACGCGCGGCGGGTTTTGACATCGTTTATGTTTATGCCGGCCATGATCTTGCCCTGCCCATGCACTTTCTCAGCCCCCGCCACAACCGCCGCACGGACGAGTACGGTGGCTCGCTGGAAAACCGGGTGCGGCTGACTCGCGAACTGCTGGAGGAGACCCACGAGGCAGTCGGCGACCGTTGTGGCGTTGCCTTTCGCTTTGCTGTTGACGAGTTGCTGGGTGATGCCGGTATTGCCTGCGCGGCAGAAGGGCGCGAAGTGGTCGAAATGCTGGCCGAGTTGCCGGACTTGTGGGATGTCAACGTCAGCGACTGGGCCAACGACTCGGTCACTGCCCGGTTTGGCGAAGAGGGCGAGCAGGAACCCTACATCGCGTTCGTCAAGCAGTTGACCACCAAGCCGGTGGTCGGAGTAGGGCGCTTTACCTCACCCGACGCGATGGTCTCTCAGGTAAAGCGTGGCATCCTCGACATGATCGGTGCAGCGCGGCCTTCGATTGCTGATCCTTTTTTACCCCGGAAACTCGAACAAGGACGGGTCGAAGATATTCGCGAATGCATCGGCTGCAACATCTGTGTCAGTGGTGACTGGACGCAAAGCCCGATCCGCTGCACGCAGAATCCCACCATGGCTGAAGAGTGGCGCCGCGGCTGGCACCCGGAGATCATGAATGTCAAAGGATCGAGCCAGCAGGTTCTGGTTGTTGGAGCCGGCCCCGCCGGGCTTGAGGCGGCCATGAGCCTCGGCCGGCGCGGTTATAGCGTGGCACTTACCGACAGCGGTGATGGCGGCGGCCGGGTGGTGCGCGAGGCCACGCTGCCTGGTCTTGCCAGTTACAAACGGGTCACCGACTATCGTCTTGGGCAGATCGCGGCCGCAGCCAACGTCAGTTTTTATCCCGGCAGCGAAATGGATATCGACAGCATTCGCGAGTTTGGTGCCGACCAGGTGCTGCTTGCGACCGGTGCACACTGGCGCAGTGATGGTATTGGTCGGGCCACCTGGATGCCGGTGCCCGGCATCGACCGCCACTTAGCGTGCTTTACGCCGGACGACATTCTTGCCGGTAGACAACCCGCCCAGGGACCAGTTCTGGTCTACGACGACGACCACTACTATATGGGTGGAGTCATCGCCGGCTTACTGGCCGACGCTGGCCTTGCGGTGACCCTGGTGACTCCTGGCCCCGAGATCTCCTGCTGGTCGCATAACACCATGGAGCAGCACCGCATCGAACGCAGCCTGCTGGAGCAGGGTGTATCGCTGGTGGTCAAGCACACGCTTTCACAGGTCGAGTCCAGCGCGGCAGTTTTTACCTGTAACGTGAGTGACCGTACGCTAGAGTTGGCTGCTGCTGCCCTGGTGATGGTGACACTGCGCGTACCAGATAATCACTTGTATTTTGCCCTGGCCGGTGAAGCAGAAGAGCAGTTGGCCGATCTGCCCTTCGGCTTGCAACGGATCGGTGATTGTATGGCCCCGGGCACCATCGCCGCAGCCGTTTACGATGGCCACCGTTGTGCCCGTGAACTCGACCAGATACCCGACCCCGACAGCGTGCCATTCAGGCGAGAGCGCCCGGAGATCGACCTCCCGGGTACTTGAGAGCGAACCCGCTCAGGTCAACTCGTTGGCTTTATCCTGTGCGCTGAGCGCTGGATCGCGTTCGGCCGGATCACCGTAGCCGCCACCACCGGGCAGCAGCATGAGCAGACGCTCGCCTGCCGGAATGATCTGTTTGCCCTTGGTCTTTAAGACCTTGCCGCTGGCAAGGCGTACTACGCCCGGAGCACCATCGATACCGCCATGGCGTCCGCGGGCCGGGTAGTCGACCCGGTCGAACAGGGCGAAAATTGCAAACGGTGCCCCTTGCGCGTGTTCGACCTCGATGGCCTGGCCGTGGCCGCCGCGATAGCGGCCGACACCACCGGACCCAGGGCGCAATTCTTTGCGGTGAAAGATGACCGGAGCGATCGATTCGGTGATTTCAACCGGAGTGTTACGCACGCCCGAGGGAAACGCGGTCGCCGACAGGCCATCGCGCCAGGGTCGGGCGCCGGCACCGCCAGAGTGAAAAATAGTGACCGAGAACGGCGTGGCATCGCCGTAGTTCACCTCACCCAGCAGGCCCGGCCCGCCGCTCATCATCGGATTCCACAGGCTGGAACTGCCTTCGGCCGGCGCCCGGCCGGGCAACGCCTGTTCGAGGCAGCCCAGCACCACGTCGGGCAGCATCTGGCCGATGACGTGGCGCGCCGCCACTGCGTGTGGACGCGCTGCGTTGAGAATACTTCCGACCGGCGCCGTCACCCGGATCGGCTCCAGTGAGCCGGCGTTGTTGGGCACGCTGGGGCCGATGACACAACGCACCCCGAACGAAGCATAGGCTTGTGTATAACTCAGCGGCACGTTGATGCCAAAGGGTGAAACGCCTGATGTGCCGGAGAAATCGACTGACACTTTGTCTTCGCTGATCTGCAACCGGGCCTTGAGCGTGACCGGCTCACCGTAACCGTCCACAGTCATCTCGTTGTCCCAGCAGCCGCGAGGCAGTTCGGCTATCTCGTCCAGCATGGCCTGGCGTGAACGCGCGATGATATGTCGGCTGATCTCGTCGAGATCCGCCAACCCGAACTCGGTCATCATCTCCACCAGGCGGGTACAGCCGACGGCATTACCCACGGTCAGTGAGTAAAGGTCACCGATTACCTGGTCGGGCTCACGCACGTTGGCGCGAACGATGGCCATCACGGCTGCAGAGGGTTGACCCTGTTCAAAAAGCGGCAGGATCGGCAGACATAATCCCTCCTCGAATACCTGGCCGGCATCCGGGCCGAAGCCGCGACCGCCGATATCGACCACGTGGACGGTAGCGGCAAGCAGGCCAACAATCCGGCCGTCGATAAAGGCGGGAGTAACCACGGTGAAGTCGAAGAGATGGCCGGTGCCCAGCCAGGGATCATTGGTGACAAAGACATCGCCTGCCTGCATCCGCTCCAGCGCAATCGCCTCGAGAAAGTATCCGACCGATGCCGCCATAGCATTGACGTGGCCCGGAGTGCCGGTGACAGCCTGCGCCAGCATGCGCCCAGAAAGATCAAAGATGCCGGCAGACAGGTCGCCAGCTTCGCGCACGGCGGTCGAGAACGCGGTGCGGATCAACGCCTGGGCCTGCTCTTCGACAATGCTGATCAGCCGGTCCCAGATAACCTGGCGCTGGATGGTTGCCAGGGTGCTCCCGGCCACCGGCATAGCTGTGGCTGCCGGATGGCCATTACCGACCAGGTCACCGTAGCCGTTGCAGGATACTTGCCATTGTTTTGGCACGATGAGCGTGGTCTGGTCTTCGGTAATTACTGCCGGGCCCTCGATGCATGCCCCGAGGGCCAGGCTCTCGCGGGCCAGCACCGAACACTCTACCGGCTGGTTGGCGCCTGGCATTTGAACTGTTCGCCGATCCAGAATGCCCTCGACCGGTTTGACCTCGCCCGACAGTAATTCACGGGCGTTTTCGTCCGCCGGGACCGAAGCGGTCAGTGACCAGGTCAGAACCTCCAGCGGAACGCCGGGGATACCCTGGCCGTATTGCGCCTGGTAGGCTTTGGCAAATGCGGTACTGATGGTCTCCTGATCGGCGTCGGTCAACGGCCGGTTTGGCAGAGGGACCTTGATTTCGTGACCCTGGCCGGCATAACGAATGTAGGCATGGCGGTTCTCGGTGATGTGTGCTCCGCGGGCACCGAGTTGCACAGTCGCCCACGCCTCACGTGACATCTCATCGAACAGTGCATTAATCGATATCGGGTCGAGCTCAGTCAGGACGGAAAAACGGCTGCGCACAACTTCGAATGCGACCGGCGCAAGCAGAAAACCCACAGCTGAGCCCACACCAGCATCACGCGGGATGATGACCTGGGAGATGCCCAGTTTGCGCGCGACCGCCATCGCGTGCAGCGGCGCACCACCACCGAAAGCGATCAGTGTGCGCTGGCTAACATCAGATCCTTTTTCGACCGCGTGTACCCGTGCGGCGCTGGCCATATTTTCATCGACGATTTCGATGATTGCCTGGGCGGCACTATCGATATCAGTACCCAGCGGCTCACCTACAGCACCGTGCACAGCGTTGCGCGCAGCAGGTAAATCAAGAGACAAGCGCCCGCCGGCAAAGTCGTCGGCGTCGAGGCGTCCCAGCAGCAGGTTGGCGTCGGTGACGGCGGCACTTTGGCCGCCCTGACCGTAACAGGCTGGCCCGGGATCAGCCCCTGCGCTCTCGGGACCTACCGTGACACGCCCCAGTTCATCGACCTGGGCGAGTGAGCCGCCACCAGCACCTATTTCCACCATATCAACGACCGGGATCTTGATCGGCATACCACTGCCTTTCATGAAACGGTGGGCCCGGTCGATCTCAAACGTGCGTGACAGTGGCAACTCGTAATCGTCTATCAGGCAGATCTTGGCGGTTGTGCCACCCATGTCGAAAGACAGCACGGATGTCTCGCCCAGGGTGCGGGCAATATGGGCCGCCAGGATAGCGCCCCCGGCAGGGCCGGATTCGACCAGCCGCACTGGCAACGCGGCAGCAGTTTCGATGGTGACCTGGTGGCCGCCCGAGGTCATCAGCAGGCAGGCACAACCAAAGCCCGCCTCGGCCAAACGCTGGCGCACATCGATAAGATAACTGGATATCAGTGGTTGCACGTAGGCATTGGCGCAGGTGGTACTTTGGCGGTCATATTCACGGATCTCCGGACAGACCTCACTCGACAGCGAGATATACAGATCCGGGAAGTGCTGCTGAATAATCTCGCGTATGCGCTGCTCGTGAGCCGGGTTAGCATAAGCATGCAACAGCCCTACTGCGAGACTCTCGACGGACTCGACCTCGATACGCTGGATCAGTTCGGTGACGGAAGGTTCATCCAGGTCTTGCAGCACCCGGCCACGGTAATCCATCCGTTCGCGCACCCCAAAGCGCAGCGAGCGCGGTACCAGCGGCGGGTTGCGGTCGGCATCGAAGTTGTACTGGTCGAAGCGGTTTTCGTAGCCGATCTCCAGGGAATCGCGATGGCCCTCGGTGGTGATGAGCGCAGTGCGGGCGCCACGGCGCTCGATCAAAGCATTGGTGGCAAGCGTGGTGCCGTGGGTGATGAGTGCGACCTCCCCGGGATCCACCCTACTGCGCCCGATCACCTGCTCGATCACCTGCATGAATCCCTCAGCCGGGTTGGCCGGGGTGGTCAGTACTTTGGCGGTGTCCCGCGCAGCGCTGATCTGCAGCACGGCATCGGTAAAGGTGCCGCCGATGTCGACGGCAATACGCACACTGGGATTCATGGCATCGGCTGATCCGTGACCTGCAAGCGCCCGCCGCCGGGCGCTTCAGAAGCTGTCCTTGAGTTCGCGAATGCGGGCGAAGACTGCTACCTCGGATGCGCCGGTGAGGCCCACGGTCTGCTGCAGGTTGGGACTGTGCGGCCGCAAGAAGGGGTTGGTTCTTTTTTCCAAGTCCAGCGTCGAGGGTACCGTGGGCTCGCCGCGCGAGCGTGCGGTGTCGATCGTTGCACAGCGCTGCGCCAGATCCGGGTTGCCCGGCTCGACGGTTATGGCAAAGCGGGCGTTGGCCTGGGTGTATTCATGGGCGCAGTAAATCCGGGTCTGCCCGGGCCAGCGCAGGATCTTCTGCAGGGACTGCCACATTTGCGCAGGAGTCCCTTCGAACAGCCTGCCGCAACCCAGCGCGAACAGAGTATCGCCGACAAAGGCGATGCCGTCCCCGGGCGCGTGGTAAACAATATGCCCGCTGGTGTGCCCCGGCGTGTCATGCACTTCGAACCGGTGGTCACCCAGGGTCACGCTGTCGCCTTCACCCACCTCCCGGTCAATGCCGGGAATGCGGGCGGCATCGGCCCGCGATCCGACAATACTGCAGCCGGTACGCTCCTTGAGTTCGAGATTGCCACCGGCGTGGTCAGCGTGGTGATGGGTGTTGAGAATAAGGTCGAGCGTCCAGCCCTTGTTGGCAAGGGCGGCAAGGATCGGTTTGGCTTCTGGTGCATCGATGGCTGCCGTCAGGCCGCTCGGTTCAGCGTGGACCAGGTAACCGTAGTTGTCGTCCAGGCACAAGAACTGGTGTA